>CAYXUJ010000037.1:22283-24409 GCA_964468395.1 uncultured Steroidobacteraceae bacterium | reverse complement strand
GCGGCGGCGCGCGCGACGATCCGGCGCACCAGCGCCTCGGTCTCGCGGACCGACAGGCCCTTCTTCGCGACCAGCGCGCCGACTTCGGCCTGCTGGCGCGCGGTGGTCAGCGACAGGAGCGCGCGCGCGTGGCCCATCTCCAGCTCGCGCTTCTCGATCAGCGGGCGGATGGCCTGCGGCAGCTCGAGCAGGCGCAGCAGGTTCGAGACCGCGGCGCGCGAACGGCCGACGGCCTCGGCGACTTTCTGGTGGGTCAGCTCGAATTCCGTGACCAGGCGCGAGAGCGCCAGCGCTTCCTCGAGCGGGTTCAGGTTTTCGCGCTGGATGTTCTCGATCAGGGACATCGCGACGGCGGCTTCGTCGTCCACGCGGCGCACGACGGCCGGGACGTCGGCGAGGCCGGCGATCTGCGCGGCGCGCCAGCGGCGCTCGCCGGCGATGATCTCGTAGCGCTGCGGCTCGCCCTGGGCCGGCGTACCGAGCGGGCGCACGACGATCGGCTGCACCACGCCCTGGGCCTTGATGGAATCCGCCAGCTCGTCGAGGGATTCCTCGCGCATGTCCTGGCGCGGCTGGTACTTGCCCTTCTGCAGCAGGTCCACCGGCACGTGCATGAGCTGGTCGCGCGGCGGCGGCACGTCGTGCAGCGGCCGCGGCGCAGCCTGGCCGAGCAAGGCCTCCAGCCCGCGACCCAGTCCCCGCTTCTTGTCCGTCATGACCGCCATCCCGTGTTCCCCCTGCCGTCGAGTCTACTCTTGATAAATGGGACAGACACTTTTTTGGCACTGCCGAAAAAGTGTCTGTCCCATTTATTCAGGGATCGTCAGGCGGGCGATGCAGCCGCTGTGGCGGTCGCGGTTCTGGAGCGAGAGCGTGCCGCCGTGGCCTTCGGCGACCTGGCGCGCGAGCACGAGGCCGATGCCGCTGCCGCCCGGCTTGGTGGTGAAGAAGGGCACGAACAGGTTGTCGATGTTGGCAACCCCTGGGCCGCTGTCCTCGACCTCGAACACGACTGCCGCCTTGCCGCGGATCGCCCGCAGCTCCACGGGCGCGCCGCCCTCGGGGGTCGCCTCGACGGCATTGCGCACCAGGTTGATCAGGGCCTGCTGCAGCTGGTCGGCGTCGGCGCGCAGGCGCAGGCCGTCGGCCGCGGCGTGCTGGACCCGGCCCGGCGGCTGCACCGCGGCGACCTGCCGCAGCAGCGCCGAGACGTTGCAGTCCGCGAGCCGCGGCTCCGGCAGGCGCGCCAGCTCGCTGTAGCGCGACAGGAAGCGGCGCAGCGACTCCGCCCGCTCGGCCACCAGCGCCAGGTTGTGCGCAAGCTCCTCGCGCTCCGCCTTCTCCGGCGCGCCGGCCGCGAGCGCGTCGCGGCTGGTCTCGATCACCGACTTGATAGGCGCCAGCGAGTTGTTGAGCTCGTGCCAGATCACGCGGATCAGGCGCCGCCAGGCGCGGCGCTCCTCGTCGCGCAATGCCTGGCTCAAGTCCGTCACCACCAGCAGCCGGAACTCGCGCCCCGCCTCGCGGAAAGTCTCGCGCATCACCTGCCAGCGGCCGCTGCGCCCGGGGAAGTTGTGCGACTCGTTGCTGACCGGCGGGCCCTCGAGCAGCGATTCGAGGCCCGCCTCCGCCGCCGACAGCCCGATCATCGCCTCCGGATGCCGCCGCAGCAGCTCGCCGGCCGCGCGGTTGGCGAGGCCGATGCGGCCGTCGCCGTCGAACGCCAGCACCGCGACGTCGATCTCGGCCAGCACCTTGTTGAGCAGCGCGGACGCCTCGAGCGCCGCGAACCGCTGCGCGCGCAGCGTCGCGCCGAGGCGGTTGACCTCGAGCACCACGTCGCCGAGCGCGTCGCCCTTCATCGCATGGCGGCCGCGCACGGCATAGTCGCCGCCGCGCAGCGCCTCGAGCAGGTTGGCGATCGAGCGCATCGGCTCGACCGTCGCGCGATGCACGATGATCGCGAACGCGACCCAGAAGCCGAGCAGCACGACGACGATCAGGCGGGAGAGCGATACGGGCACGTCGAGTTGCGGCAGCAGCAGGAAAGCGGCGATCAGCGCCGGCAGGCCGCCCGCCAGCGCCAGCAGGATGATGCGTGTCTGGAACATCAGCCCGCGGCGGCG
>CAYXUJ010000037.1:0-22183 GCA_964468395.1 uncultured Steroidobacteraceae bacterium | reverse complement strand
TGCGTGTCTGGAACATCAGCCCGCGGCGGCGGGTGACCGGGCGGCTGTAGATCGGTTTGCGCGGTTCTTCCGTCACCGCGCGAAAGTGTGCGCGTTCCACCGGCTGCGCGCCAGTCGCGCTCAGTGCTCGTCCGGCTTCAATCCCAGCTTTTCCAGCCGCCGGTACATCGCGCTGCGCGACAGGCCGAGCGCTTCCGCGGCCGCCGGCACGCTGCCGCCGTTCCTCTTGATCGCGCTGCGGATCAGCGCGCGCTCGGCGTCCTCGAGGCTCATCTCCTCGAGCGACGGCGGGCCGGCGCGCGCGGCCGAGAGCCGCAGGTCGGCGACGCCGACCTCGGTGCCGGTTGCGAGCAGCAGGCTGCGCTCGACCACGCTGTTGAGCTCGCGCACGTTGCCGGGCCAGGCGTACTGTTGCAGCGCCGCGACCGCGGCCGCGTCGAAGCCGCTGACCTCGCGCCCGTATTGCGCCGCCTTGCGGCCGAGCGCGGCCGTCGCCAGCTCGATGATCTCCTCGCGCCGCTCGCGCAGCGGCGGCAGCCGGATCTCGACCGTATTGATGCGGAACAGCAGGTCCTCGCGGAAGCGGCCGTCCCGGATCATCGCCGGCAGGTCGGCGTTGGTCGCCGACACGACGCGCACGTCGGCGCGCTGCGTGCGCGACGAACCCACGCGCTCGAACTCGCCGGTCTCGAGCGCGCGCAGGAGCCTGGCCTGCTGCGCCGGCGGCACGTTGCCGATCTCGTCGAGGAACAGCGTGCCGCCGTCGGCGAGCTCGAAGCGGCCGGCGCGGTCGGCCTTGGCGTCCGTGAACGCGCCCTTCACGTGGCCGAACATCTCGCTTTCGAACACGCTCTCCGGCAGGCCACCCGCATTGACGGAGATGAACGATTTCTCCGCGCGCGCGGACCAGTCGTGCATCAGCTTCGCCAGCAGGCTCTTGCCGGTGCCGGGCTCGCCGGTGATCAGCACGCTCGCATCGGACGGCGCGACCTGGCGGGCGAGGCGCACGACTTCCTGCATCGGCCGCGAGGTCGCGATCAGCTTGGCGCCGTCGCTGGCGCGCAGGATGGCATTCTCGTCGGCCAGCCGGCGGCCGCGCTGGTGGGCGCGCGCGAGCGCCACCTGGTTGCGCAGGACGGAGAGCAGGCGCTGGTTGTTCCAGGGCTTCTCGACGAAGTCGTTGGCGCCGCGCTGCATGGCCTGCACCGCGACCTCGACGGTCGCCCAGGCGGTCATGACGACGACGGGCAGGTCCGCGTGCTGCTTGCGCAGCTGGTCCACGAGCTCGAGCCCCTCCTCGCCGGAGGTCGTGTCGCGCGTGTAGTTGAGGTCCACCAGCGCTACGTCCACGTGCTCGCGCGCGGCGACGTCGAGCACGCCGGCCGGCGACGTCGCCGTGGCGACGTCGAACCCCTCGCGCTTCAGCAGCAGCTTCAGCGCCGAGAGGATGTCGGCCTGGTCGTCGGCAATGAGGATCCGCGGCTGCATCAGCCGCGATCCTGCCCGGCGCTCACTCGTAACGCAATGCCGCGGCCGGATCGACCTTGAGCGCGCGCCGGGTCGGCGTCAGCGTCGCGGCGATCGCCACGGCGACCATGATCGCCACGACCATGCCGTAGATGCCCGGGTCGTAGGGGCTCACCTCGCCGAGCGTCTCGCCGAGGCCGCGGCCCATCAGCGGCAGCAGGGCCATGCCGATCGCCACGCCCAGCAGGATCTGCACGCCGCTCGCGCGCATGATCATGTGGAGGATGCGGCGGTTGTCGGCGCCGAGCGCGCGGCGCACGCCGATCTCGCGCGTGCGCTGGCCGACGTGGAAGGCGAGCACGCCGAACAGGCCGGCGGCGGCCAGCACCAGCGCCACGCCCGCGAACACCGCGAACATCGTGCCGACGATGCGGAAGCCGGCGGTCTGGATGTAGCGCGCCTCGTCCACCGTGCGCACCCAGTACAGCGCCAGGTCGGGGTCGGTCTGTGCCAGCGCCGTGCGCACCGCGCCGATCAGGTTGCGCGGGTCGCCCTCGCCGCGCAGCGCGATGCTCATGAAGCGCTGCGGGTCCTGGGTGAGCGGCTCGTAGACCAGCGGCTCGACCACGCCGCCGTTGCCGTGGATGACGTTCGGCACCACGCCGATGACCGTGCGCCAGGGCTTGTCCTGCTCCATGTCGAAGCGCATGCGCGAGCCGATCGGCGAGCCGTCGGGCCACATGTCCCTGGCCATCTTCTCGTTGATGACGACGACCGGCAGCGAGTCCGCGCGGTCGCGGCTGTCGAGCACCCGGCCCTCGCGGGCGGCGATGCGGAAGGTGTCGAAGTAGGAATTGCTGACCTGGACGTTCTGCACGAACGGCTTGGTGCCGGTGTCTCCGTAGTCGCGGCCCTCGATCGACACCGGCCCATCGCCGGTGCCGGTGCCAGGCAGCGAGGTCGTGACGGCAACGGCGTCCACGCCGGGCTGCGCGCCGATGCGCTCGACCAGCGTCTCCCAGAAGCGCACCTGGTCCGCCGTCTCGAGATAGGTGCCGGCCGTCAGGCCGACGCGCGCGGTCATGATGTCGCCGGTCTCGACGCCGACGTCGGAGGACGTCGCCGTCAGCACGCTCTTGGTCATCAGCGCGGACACGCCGAGCAGCAGGCAGGCGAGCGCGACCTCGAACACCACCAGCGCCCAGGCGATCTTGCCGATCGCGAGGCCGGTGCCGGTACGGCCGCCGTCGCGCAGCAGCGCGTCGAGCGACGGGCGCGAGGCGCGGATCGCTGCCGGCAGGCCGGCGACCAGGGTCGAGAACAGCGCTGCGCCGACGGCGACGGCCGCCACGCGCGCATCGATCTCGAAGGTCCACCAGCTCGGGCTGTCTTCCATCAGCCGGGACATCGCGAGCACGAAGCCGTCGAGCGCGGCCGACGCGAGCAGGAGCCCGAGCGCGGTCGCGAGCGCGCTGATCACGAAGCCCTCGGCCAGCATGTGCAGCACCAGGCGCCCGCGCGCGGCGCCGCGCGCGGAGCGCACGGTGGTCTCGCGCACGCGGTAGGCGGAGCGGGCGAGCAGCAGGTTGGAGACGTTGGCGCAGGCGATCAGCAGCACGAATCCGACCGCGATCAGCAACGTCCAGATGAGCGTCGCGCCCTCGTCGCCGATGAAGCCGGCGGCGAGCGGCACCAGCTCGAAGTGTCCGTTGAACGCCTGTTGGCCGGCCTCGGCCTTGATGGCGGCGGCGACCGGCGCCAGGTCCTGCTGCGCGATGTCCGGGTCGCCGTCGGGGCGCAGCTTGCCGATGACCTGGACGCTGACCCCGTCATGGCGCGGGACGCGCGTCGCGTCCTGCTGGTTCGCGACCCACAGCGCGGACCGCGCCGGGAACGTGTAATTCTCCGGCATCACGCCGATCACCTCGGCGGAGTTGCCGTTGACGCGCACGATCTCGCCGATCACCGACGGGTCGGCGTCGAAGCGCTCGCGCCACAGGTCGTGGCTCAGCACGACGACCTGCCCGGCGCCCGGCAGCGTGTCGCGCGGCTCGATCGCGCGGCCGAGCTCCGGGGCCACGCCGACGACGCCGAAGATGTGGCCGTCGGCGAAGGCGCCGTCGTAGCGCTCGGCCTGGCCGTCGCCGGTCAGGTAGGTCGTGCCGACGTAGATCGAGCCGATCGACTCGAACTGGCCCGCCGCTTCGCGCACCTTGAGGTAGTCCAGCGGCTGCATGTAGTCGTCGTAGTCGCCGGCCGTCTGGCCGTCGATCGTCGCGATGAGGTACAGCCGGTCCGCGTCCGGGTACGGCGGCGGCTTCATCATCAGCGTGTCGGCGACGCTGTACATGAAGATCACGGCGCCGAGCCCGAGCCCCAGCACGCCGGATGCGAGCGCCGTGAACGCGGGCGCCCGGCCGAGGCCTGTGACCGCTGCCTTCAGTTCCTCGATGAATCCGCGCATGTCGTTCCCCTCAGGCCTTGGCCGCGCGACGCGACGACAGGTCGATCAGCGTGTTCTCGTCGACGATGCGGCCGTCGAACAGCTGCACCTTGCGGTCCGCGTAATCCGCGTAGCGCGGGTCGTGCGTGACCATGCAGATGGTCGAGCCCTCGCGGTGCAGCTCGCGCAGCAGGTTCATCACCGCCTCGCCGTTGCGCGAGTCGAGGTTGCCGGTCGGCTCGTCGGCCAGCAGGATCTGCGGCCGGCCGGCGAGCGCGCGGGCCACCGCCACGCGCTGCTGCTGGCCGCCGGACAGCTGCGACGGGTGGTGATTGACGCGGTGTGACATGCCGACGCGCTCGAGCGCGTGCAGCGCGGCCTTGCGGCGCTCGTCGGCGGGCATCCCCACGCGATAGGTCAGCGGCAGCTCGACGTTCTGCAGCACGGTCAGGTCGCCGATCAGGTTGAAGGCCTGGAAGATGAAGCCGATGCGCTCGTTGCGCACTTTCGCGCGCGCCGCCGGCGTCAGCGCCGTGACGTCGTCGCCCGCGAGCGTGTACTTGCCGTCGGTCGGCGTGTCGAGCAGGCCGAGCAGCGCGAGCAGCGTGGACTTGCCGCAGCCGGAGGGCCCGGAGATCGACAGGAACTCGCCCTTGGCGACGTCCAGGTGAATGCCGTCGAGGGCGTGGGTCTCGAGGTCGTCGGTGTAGAACACCTTGGTCACGCCCTCGAGCCGGATCATGGCTTGTTCCTGCATGTCGGATGCTCCGATGTGTTGTGTTGTCTTGTGTCGTCAGTCGATGACCAGGCGATCCTTGCCGGACCACTGCGTCGTGTCCGCGAGCGCCACGATGTCGCCGGGCTCCAGGCCCTCGAGCACGACGATCTGGTTCACGGACGCCTTCCCGAACTTCACCGGCACGCGCACGGCGACGTTGTCGCCGGGCTTGGCGCGGAATACCGTCGTCGCCGACTCGGACTGCGCGCCGACCGGGCGGCCGACGAAGCGCACGTTCTCGAGCGTCTCGATCGAGATCGTGCCGTCCACCGACAGGTCGGCGCGCGCCTGCGAGGGCAGCGTCTCGTCGAAGTCGATCTCGACGCGCACCGCGCCGGCGGTGACCGCGGGATCCACGCGCACGACGCGGCCGCGCACCAGGCGGTCGCGCAGGTCGATGGTGGCGGGCAGGCCCGGCGCCAGGTCGCGGGCGTCGAGTTCCGGGATGCGCAGTTCCGCGTACAGCGTGCCGGGCTTGGCGACGCGCGCGACGTTGGCGCCCGGCGCGAGCTGCTCGCCTTCCTGCACGGGCACGCTTTGCACGACGCCGGCGATGCCGGCGCGGACCTGCAGCGAGTCGGCGGCGAGGCGGCGTTCCTCGAGCGCGCGCTCCTGCTGGCGCAGGCGCGCGAGCCGCGCCTCGAGCTGGGCGGAGACGGCGGCATCGAGCGCCTTCAGGCGCTGCTCCTCGATCTCGGCGCGCTCGCCGAGCTGGGTGGCGAGGATCTTCGAGCGCGCGTACTGGAGTTCGGACACGGCGCCGGTCTTGAACGCGCGCTCCTCGGCGACCGCCTGCAGGCGCGCGGACTCGGCGGTGGCGCGCGCCTCGGCGAAGGACGAGCGCCGGTCGAGGCGCTGGCTCTCGAGCTCGAGCCTGGCGGCGGCGTACTCGGCGCGGGCGGCGGCGACTTCGAGCGCAGCGGCGTCGGCAGCGCGCTCGACTTCGGGATTGGAGAGCTGGACGATCACGGTGTCCGGCTCGACGGTCTCGCCCGCGCGCACCAGCACGCGGTCCACGCGCGCGTCCACGCGGGTGGAGAGCCAGCGCGCCTCGCGCGGCTGCAGCACGCCGGGGCCGCGCACCTTGCGCTCCAGCGTGCCTTCCTTCACTTCGTCGAGGTAGAGCTGCGCGCGCGCGACGGCGGGCGCGCCGGGCTCGAGGCGGGCGATCGCGAAAGCGACGCCCGACAGGGCGATGAAGCCGCCGATCACCCAGGCGACCTTGCGGCTCTGGAAACTCTGCTTGATGCGCGGGCGGTCCATCAGAACGCTCCGGTGACGGTCTTGATCACGAGGCTCGGAATGCCGCCGACGGCGCGCAGCTCCGGCAGGCGCGTGCGCAGGTTCGGGACATCCACGACCGGGCGCAGCAGCACGAAGGCGAGCGCCAGGCCCAGCACGACCGCGACGAAGGCGCGCGACATCTGCACGTCGGCGGGCGACTCGTCACGGCCCACGGCCGTGGCCGTCTCAGCCCTGCGCATCGGCGCCGGCGGCGACTTCGGCCAGCTGCGTCTCGCGGCTGCCGATCACCTCGATCGCCGGCAGCACGGCGACGTTCAGGTCGCCGACCATCACGGCCTCGAGCTCGCCGACTTCGATCGTGCCGACGGGCAGCGCGCCCGCGTGGCCGCGGTCCAGGGTCAGGCCGGTGAGGCCGACGATCACGACTGCCGCGAATGCCGCTGCGACCGTGCGTGCGTTGCGGGTGTACAGGTTGGTCATGGCTCTTCTCCTCATCTGGTTTCGTTGCGGCTCCTGCCGCTCTCGACTGTAGATAGAGCAAGGACCGTGCCAACTCGTTTGAATTGCACGCAAGATATTGATCTAACAGGGGTTATTGTTTTGGTGGCGCCGGCCGCGCGCGCGTGGCCGCAGGCCCGTCATCCCGCTCGTGGGACGCCCCGATCACGCCCCGTCCCGCTTCCGGGACGGCCGTCAATAAATGGGACAGACACTATTTTGGCAGTGCCAAAAAAGTGTCTGTCCCATTTATTCGGCGGTTTCGGCGCGGCGGATCATTTCGCCGGCGAGGGCGAGGTAGGCGAGCGCGCCGCGCGAGTCCTTGTCGTGCAGCATCGCCGGCACGCCGAAGGACGGCGCCTCGGCGAGGCGCACGTTGCGCGGGATGATGGTGCGGAACACGCGGTCGCCGAAGTGCTCGATCAGCTGCGCGGAGACGTCGTTCGACAGGTTGTTGCGCGGGTCGAACATGGTGCGCAGGATGCCTTCGATCTGCAGCCGCGGGTTCACCGAGTCGCGGATCTGCTCGATGGTGCCGACCAGGCCCGACAGCCCCTCGAGCGCGTAGTACTCGCACTGCATCGGGATCAGCACCGAGTCCGCCGCGGTCAGCGCGTTCACGGTGAGGATGTTGAGCGCCGGCGGGCAGTCGATGATGATCGCGTCGTAGCGCTCGCGCACGGATTCGAGCGCTTTCTCCAGCCGGTGCTCGCGCCCGGCCAGCATCGTCAGCAGCCGCACTTCCGCCGCCGTCAGGTCCTGGTTCGACGGCAGCAGGTCGAAGCCGGCCGGCTCGACGCGCAGGATCGCGTCCGCCGCATTGCAGTCGCCCATCAGCACGTCGGTCGCCGAGCGCTCGAGCGCGCGCTTGTCCACGCCGCAGCCCATGGTCGCGTTGCCCTGCGGGTCGAGGTCCACCAGCAGCACGCGCCGCTGCGTCGCCGCCAGCGAAGCCGCGAGGTTGACCGCGGTCGTCGTCTTGCCGACGCCGCCCTTCTGGTTCGCGACCGCGATGATGCGATTCATCGGCTCAGGCCCGCCCGAGTTCCACGACACAGCGCGCCGCGGCCAGGCCCGGCACGCGCAGCTCGTGCACGCCCCGCAGCCTCCAGCCGGCGGGCAGCGCGTCGATCTCGGCGGCCGGGTGGCGCCCCTTCATCGCCAGCATCCTGCCATCGCGCGCGCACAAATGCCCGGCCACGCGCACGAAGTCGGCCAGCTTGCCGAGCGCCCGGGAAATCACGCAGTCGAACGGTGCCCGCGGCCGCCAGGTCTCCGCCCGCGCCTGCACCACTTCGGCATTGGCGAGGCCCAGGGCCTCGATCGCATGGCGCACGAACACCACCTTCTTGCCGGTCGCCTCGATCAGGGTGAACGAGCGGCCGGGGTTGACGATCGCGAGCGGCAGCCCGGGGAAGCCGGCGCCGGTGCCGATGTCGGCGACCCGCCGCCCGTGCAGGTGGGGCTGCACCGACAGCGAATCGAGCAGGTGCTTGTCCACCATGTCGGCGGGCTCGCGGATCGCGGTCAGGTTGAAGCGCTTGTTCCAGTCGGCGAGCTCCGCGACCAGGCGCATCAGCGCTGCCGCCTGCACGCCGTCGAGGGCGATGCCCAGCTCCTGCGCGCCCGCCACCAGGCGGGCCTTCAGGGCATCGCCGGCCATGCCTCAGCCGATCTTGACGACCGTGCGCCCGAGCACGCGTCCCTTGAGGTAATCGTCGAAGGCGCCGGGCAGCTGGTCGAGGCCGATCGTGCGCGTCACGAACTTGTCGAAGTGCCGCGGCCGCAGGTCGCTCGCCAGGCGCTTCCAGATCTGCTGGCGCAGCTCGCGCGGCGTGGACACCGACGTGATGCCGAGCAGGCTGACGCCGCGCAGGATGAACGGCAGCACCGTGGTCTCGAGCTTGGGGCTCGCCGCCAGGCCGATGCTGGCGATGTTGCCGAAGTAATCGACGGTGCGCGTCAGCCAGGTGAGCAGCTCGCCGCCGACGTTGTCGACCGCGCCGCCCCACTGCGTCGCCTCGAGCGGGCGCTTGCCGGTGTCGATCTCCTGGCGGCGCAGCACGCGCGCCGCGCCGAGCGACTTCAGGTAGGCGTCGGCCTCGGGCTTGCCGCTGACCGCGACCACCTCGTAGCCGCGGCCCGCCAGCAGGTCCACCGCCACCGAGCCGACGCCGCCGCTCGCGCCGGTGACGACGACCGGGCCGCGCGCCGGCGCCTGGCCATTGTGCTCCATGCGGTGCACGGCGAGCGCGGCGGTGAAGCCGGCCGTGCCGAGCGCCATCGCCTGCTGCAGGTCGATGCCGGACGGCAGCGCGATCACCGAGTCGCCGGCGACGCGCGCGACCTCGGCGTAGCCGCCGTCCACGGTCTCGCTGAGCCCGCAGCCGGTGACCAGCACCTGCTGGCCCGGCTGGTAGCGCGCATCCGTCGTCGATTCGATCTCGCCCGCCAGGTCGATGCCGCCGTTCAGCGGGTGCTTGCGCAGGATCTTGCCGGCGCCGGTCGCGGCCAGCGCGTCCTTGTAATTGATGCTCGAGTAACGCACGCGGATCACGACCTCGCCCGGCGTCAGCGCCTCGGTGGCCATCTGCTCGAAGCCGGCGGCGATCTTGCCGTCGCGCTCGTGAATCCTGAATGCCTTGAATGTCTTCATGTCACTTCCTGTCCAGCCAGACTTCGATGCCCTGGGAATTGAGTTCGACGTCGTCGTCGAGCAGCCGGTGCCGCTCGCCATCGTCGCTTGGAAAGCCGTGCTCGTCGAGCCAGCGCGAGAGCAGCGCGTACATGCCGTTGCGCAGCCTGGCCGCCCGGTCCGGCGCCCGTGCGTAGCGCCGGCCGAGGTCGGCGAAGGCGCGCACGCGGTCCTTCATCTCGCCGGCCAGCCGGCCGAGGTCGCGCACCTCGGCGTAATGGGTGAGGAAGATGCGCCGCGGCCGGTACGACATCAGCCGGTCCACCGACCTGCACAGCGCCTCCGGGTCGAAATGCACCGGCGTCGTGGTCGGCAGGATGAACTCGCGGCCGTCGACGTCGAAGTCGCGGTAGGAGATGCCGAAGGTGTCGCCGGAGAAGATCAGCTCGTGGGCGCGGTCGACGACGCAATAATGATGTAGGGCGTGGCCAGGCGTGTGGATCAACTCGAGCTCGCGGCCGCCCAGCATGACGCGCGCGCCGTCGTCCGGGACGAAGATCCGCGCCTCGGGGATCGGGAGGATGTCGCCGTAGAGCGCGCGGTAGCGCTCCTCGCCATAGACCGCGATCGAGCCCTCGATGAGCCGCGACGGCTCGGCCAGGTGGCGGGCGCCGCGCGGGTGGACGGCGCAGCGCGCGTTCGGTAGCGCCTGCATCAGCGCGCCGGCGCCGCCGGCGTGGTCCAGGTGCACGTGGGTCGTGAGCACCCAGTCCACGTCTGCCGGGTCCACGTTCTTCGCTGCGAGCGCGGCCAGCAGGTTGGGAACCGAGAGCGAAGTGCCGGTGTCCACGAAGGCGGCCCGGCCGGCGTCCACCACCAGGTGCGCGGCCGCCAGCCGCGGGCGCACGTAATCGGCGTCGATCGCGGTGATGCCGCCGGCGAAATCGCTCATTTTCGAGGCAATGCCCTGCATGGCCTGCCATCATAAAGGGCGCGGAAAATGGGACAGACACTTTTTTGGCACTGCCAAAATAGTGTCTGTCCCATTTAATTGAGGTTCTCTTTAGGATGCGCCCATGAGATACCTGTTGCCCCTGCTTGCAGCCAGCGCCCTCGCGGTCCCGCCCGTCATCGCCGCGGCAGACGTCGAACGCGTCACCCGCGGCAATCTCGCGATCGAGGGCATACCCGAGATTCCGCAGGACCTGATCGACCGCATGCGCCGCTACCAGCACGCGCGCGGCGCCGGGCTTGCGAGCTGGACGCCGGACGGCGGCATCCTGGTCACCACGCGTTTCGGCAACACCAACCAGCTGCACCTGGTCGAGCAACCGCTGGGCGCGCGGCGGCAGATCACCTTCTTCGACGAGCCGATCGGCGGCGGCGCCTGGTCGCCGACCGGCGCGCGCAAGGGATTTGCGTATCGCCGCGACACCGGCGGCAACGAGAACTACCAGGTCGAGTTCCTCGATCCGGCGGGCGCCGGGCCGGTGCGCCTGACCGACGGCCGCGGCCGCGCCAGCGACCCGGTGTGGTCCGCCGACGGCACGCGCATCGCCTTCGCCTGGACCGCGCGCGACGGCGCGGTCGCGGACATCTACGTGGACGACCCGCTGGACAAGCGCGCCCCCGAGCTCGTGTACCAGGCCGGCGAGGTCGGCTGGGACGTCGCCGACTGGTCGCCGGACGGCAAGGCGCTGCTGGTCGGCCGCTTCGTCTCGATCAACGAGACCTACCTGTACGTGCTCGACCTCGCGAGCCGCACGCTGAAGGAGATCGAGCCGTCGCGCGGGAAGGTCGGCCGGTTGAATGCGATCTTCGACGGCGACGGCCGCGGCGTGTACTAC
Source organism: uncultured Steroidobacteraceae bacterium (assembly GCA_964468395.1). GTDB lineage: Bacteria > Pseudomonadota > Gammaproteobacteria > Steroidobacterales > Steroidobacteraceae > SCUD01. Next base: position 11,270 of record CAYXUJ010000037.1, on the reverse strand, counting down.
ACCTCCGACCTCGGCAGCGAGTTCCAGACGCTGCGCCACTGGGACCTCGCGGCCGGCCGCGCCACCATGCTGACCGGCGACGTGAGCTGGGACGTGGACGACGTCGAGCTCTCGGACGACGGACGGCACCTGGCGTACGTGCTGAACGAGGACGGCGCGAGCCGCATCCGCGTGCGCGACACGGCGAGCGGCGCGGAGGTCGCCATGCCCGATCTGCCGTTCGGCGTGATCGGCGACATCGCCTTCGAACCGGGCGGCAAGCGCCTCGCCTACAGCCTGCAGACGCCGAGCGCGCCGTACGATGTGTGGACCGTCGTGCCGGGCGGCGACGCGCCGGTGCGCTGGACCGCGAGCGAGATCGGGCCGCTCGATCCGCGGCGCCTGGTCGCGCCGACGCTGATCCGTTACCCGACCTTCGACCAGGTCGGCGGCAAGCCGCGCGAGATCCCGGCCTGGCTGTACAAGCCGGCGGGCGCCGGGCCGCACCCGGTGCTCGTCAACATCCATGGCGGGCCCGAAGCCCAGGCGCAGCCGGTGTTCAGCATCGCGACCCAGCAGTGGGCGGGCGAGCTCGGCTACGCAGTGGTGACGCCGAACGTGCGCGGCTCGAGCGGCTACGGCAAGACCTACGTCGCGCTCGACAACGGCTACAAGCGCGAGGACTCGGTGCGCGACATCGGCGCGCTGCTCGACTGGATCGCGACGCAGCCCGACCTCGATGCCTCGCGCGTGGTGCTGATCGGCGGGTCCTACGGAGGCTACATGGTGCTGGCGTCGATGACGCACTACAACGACCGCCTGCGCGGCGCGATCGACATCGTCGGCATCAGCAACTTCGTCACCTTCCTGGAGAGCACGGCGGAGTACCGGCGCGACCTGCGGCGGCCGGAGTACGGCGACGAGCGCGACCCGAAGATGCGCGAGTTCCTGCAGAAGATCTCGCCGCTCAACAATGCCGGCAGGATCAACAAGCCAATGCTGATCGTGCAGGGACAGAACGACCCGCGCGTGCCGGTGACCGAGTCGGAGCAGATGGTGGCGAAGATCCGCGCGAATGGCGGCGAGGTCTGGTACCTGCTCGGGCTCAACGAAGGCCACGGCTTCGCCAAGCGCGACAACATCGACTACTACCAGTGGGCCGTCGCGCTCTTCCTGGACAAGCTCAAACAGGACCAATAAATGGGACAGACACTATTTTGGCAGTGCCAAAAAAGTGTCTGTCCCATTTATCATTTTTATCGGTTGAGGAGGTCGGCCCAGTCGGGGTGGCGGTCGAACTGGGCTTTCACGAACGGGCACTGCGGCACGATCTTGAAGCCCTCGGCGCGCGCGTCGGCGACCAGGCGCTCGACTAGCGCGCTGGCGGCGCCCATGCCGCGCATCGAGTGCGGCGTGCCGGTGTGGTCGGCAATCACGAGCGCGGGCTGCGGGCGGGTGAAGGTCAGCTCGGCCTCGCCCTCCACGCCCTCGAAGCGGCCGACGTAACGGCCGCCGCCGCCGCCCAGTTCTCGCGTGATGGCGATGTCCGGCACGGTCAGTCGAGCTTCGGCGTGACCAGGCCCGGCTGCTTGGCGAAATAGGCAGCAAGCGCGGCGACATCCTCGCGCGTCAACTGCTGCGCGAACGCGCCCATGATCGGGTTCTGGCGCTTGCCGGTGCGGTAGTCGTCAAGCGCCTGCGCCAGGTAGTCGGCGTGCTGGCCGGCAAGATTGGGATATTCGTCGAGCGTGCCGATGCCGTCGTTGCCATGGCAGGCCGTGCAGGCCGCCGCGGCCGCCGGCGGCGTGCCGACCTGCTTGCCGGACTGCACCGACGCGACGGCGCTGAACCAGGCGGCCAGGTCCGCGCGATCCTGGTCCGACAGCGTGCTCGCGAGGCCTTTCATCGTCGGGTGCCAGCGCGCGCCGGACTGGTACTGCGCCAGCGCCGCGACCAGGTAGCCCTCGTTCTGGCCGCCGAGCTTCGGCACCGAGTACTTCGGATAGGCGTTCTTGTAGTGCTCGATGCCGTGGCAACCCATGCAGGTGTAGGCGAGCTTCCCGCCGCGCGCGGCATCGCCGTCGGCGGCAAGCGCTGCCGGCGCCGCGAAAGCAATGGCGGCGGCTGCAAGCAGCGTGCGGACGGCGGGCTGGAATCGCATCGGGCGGTCTCCGGGAGGCGGCGCCGACCGGGCGCCGCGAGCGGTCGGAATACTAAGCGGCGCGGGCCGGAATTTCCACAGGATCGGCGCGCCCCGGCCGCCGTTCAGGCCTCGAGCGCGTCGGCGATGTCCTGCATCAGCCCCTTGTCGCGCGGCGGCACCGTCGGCGCATAGCGCTGCCGCAGCCGGCCGTCGCGGCCGATCAGGAATTTCTCGAAATTCCACTGGATGTCGCCGGGGTGGCCGTTGGCCGGGTCGGTCAGCCACGCATACAGCGGGTGGCGGCCGGCGCCGTTGACCTCGAGCTTCGCGCTCATCGGGAAGGTGATGCCGTAATTCGCGGCGCAGAAAGTCCGGATCTCCCGCTCGCTGCCCGGCTCCTGGCCGCCGAACTGGTTGCAGGGGAAGCCGACCACCGAGAACTTCTCGCCGGCGAGCTCCTCGTGCAGCTCCTCGAGGCCCGTGTACTGCGGCGTCAGGCCGCACTTGCTGGCGACGTTGACGGCGAGCACCACCCGGCCCCGCAGCCCGCCGAGCAGGTCCTTGCCGCCGTCGATGCCGCCCACTTCATGCTCGAAGAACGTCTTCATCATCCGCTCCATTGATGATGTCCGCGCGCCCGCGGATTATCGCCGCTCCGGCTGCGGCAGCCAAACCGTCACGGACGCGCCGCCGCCGTCGCGGTTGGCGATGGAGAGCCGGCCGCCGTGCGCGTCCACGATCTCGCGGCACAGCGTCAGCCCGAGGCCCGTGCCCTTCGGCTTGGTCGAGTAGAACGGCAGCAGCGCGTCGCGCAGCACCTCCTCCGACAGCCCGCCGCCGCGGTCCGCGATCTCGATCGCGACGCCGCCGTGGCGTTCGCTCACCGCCAGCGTGACGTCGTCCTCCGGCGAGCCGGACTCGATCGCGTTCTTGACCAGGTTGATCAGCACCTGCTCGAGCTGCGGCGCGTCGAACCAGGCGTCCGCCGCCGGCAGCGGCTCGAGCACGCGGAACGACAGGCTGTCCTTGAGGCCCAGCAGCAGCGGCCGCCACGCCACCGGCGCGGGCCGCGGGCGCGGCAGCTTGGCGAAGCGCGCGTAGCCGTCGATGAAGGTCGCGAGGTGCGAAGCGCGCTCCTCGATGGTCGCGAACACCTGCGCGAGACGCCCGCCGTCCGGGCGTTCCGCCAGCGCCTGGCCCGAGTGCGCGAGCGACGAAATCGGCGCCAGCGAGTTGTTGAGCTCGTGGGCGATGACGCGGATCACCTTCTTCCAGATCACCACCTCCTGCGCCGCCATCTCGCGCGTCAGCTGCTTGAACATCAGCAGCCGGTGCGGCTGGCTGTTGAGCGCGAAGGTGCGGTTGCTGAGGTGGAACACCTCCGCCTCGGCGCCCGCCTGCACCGTGAACAGCGTGTCCACGCCGCCGGCCACGGCGTCGCGCATCGGCTGCGGCGCATCCTCGAGCAGCGCCGCCAGCTGCAGGCCCTCGATCTTGCGCCCGGCGCGGAACAGCTGACGCGCGGCGATGTTGCCGAACACGATCGCGCCGTTGGCATTCGTCAGCACCAGCGCCAGCGGCGTCGTCTGCACCACGGTGTCGAGCAGCAGCTCGCGCTGGTAGAGGTCGAGGCGCTCGCGCCGCAGGCTGTCGCCGAGCCGGTTGTACTCCGTCGTCAGGTCGCCGACCTCGTCGCCGGTCGAGGCGGTGACGCTGACGCTGAAGTCGCGGTCCTTGAGGCTGCCGATGCCGTCGGCGACCGCGCGGATCGAGCGGCTCCAGCGGTCCAGCGCGCGGCCGGTCAGCCAGATCGCCGGCGGCAACGCGACCAGCAGCGCCGCGGCGCCCGCCAGCAGCCAGGAATCGAACAGGCGATCGAACGCGAGGGTCGCCGCTGCCACGGTCACGGCCGTGACGACGACGACGAGCGCCACACGGCCGGCCAGCGACCGGCGCGCGCGCGGTTTGCGGTTCATCAGCTCTGCTGGGCGGACGTCCGGCCGGGATCCACCGGGGACTTGAGTCCGAGCTTCTCCATGCGGCGATAGAGTGCCTGACGCGACAGCCCGAGGTCACGCGCAGCGTGCGCGACCACCCCGTCCGCCACCAGCAGCGCCCGCTCGATGGTCGCGCGGTCGATGTCGGGGCCGTCGGCCGCCTCCGGCGCGACCGGCAGCGCCAGCGCCTTGGCCGTCACCACCGGCTCGATCGACAGCAGGCAGGCGCGGTGGATCGCATTGCGCAGCTCGCGCACGTTGCCCGGCCAGTTGTAGCGCACCAGCGCGCGCTCTGCGTCGGGCGCGAGCGTGAAGCCGGGCTCGAGGAAATGCCGCGCCAGCGGCAGCACGTCGTCGTTGCGCGCCGACAGCGGCGGCACTTCGAGCTCGATCACGTTCAGCCGGTAGAACAGGTCCTCGCGGAAGCGCCCGTCGCGGATCAATGCCGGCAGGTCGGCGTTGGTCGCGGCGACGACGCGCGCCTGCGTGCGCCGCGTCGCGTTCGAGCCGAGCCGCTCGAACTCGCCGGTCTGCAGCACGCGCAGCAGCTTCGCCTGCCCCATCGCCGACAGGTTGCCGAGCTCGTCGAGGAAGATGGTGCCGCCGTCGGCCGCCTCGAAGCGGCCGGTGCGCGCCTTGGCGCCGGTGAAGGCGCCGGCCTCGGTGCCGAACAGTTCCGCTTCCATCAGCGTGTCGGGCAGCGCGCCGAGGTTGACCTTCACGTACGGGCCGGACTTCGCGGCGGAGTTCGCCTGCACGATGTCGGCGACGACCTCCTTGCCGGCGCCGTTCGGCCCGCTGATCAGCACCGGCACGTCCGCGTGCGCGACGCGCACCGCCGTGGCGATGAGCGCGTGCATCGCCTCGCTCTCGTAGACGAGCCCCTTCAGGTTGAAGCGCCCCGCCAGCTCCGCGCGCGCTGCGGCGCGCTGGCGCCGGATCGCGCGGTTCTCGGCGCGGGCCGCCTGCAGGTCGAGCAGGTTGCGCACGGTGGTCAGCAGGCGCGCGTTGTCCCAGGGCTTGGCGACGTAGTCCGAGGCGCCTTCCTTGACCAGCTCGACCGCGGTCTCGAGGTGGGTCCAGGCGGTCAGCAGGATCACCGGCAGGTCCGGGTGCTGGCTGCGGATCTCGCGGAACAGCGCGACGCCCTCCTCGCCGGAGGTCGCCTCGCGGCGGAAGTTCATGTCCTGCACCACGAGGTCCACGCGCTCGCGCGCCAGCGCATCCATGCCCGCGACGGCGCTGCCGGCGCCGATCACGCGCGCGCCGTGCATGGACAGCAGGACGTCGAGCGCCGTGCGCACGGCCTCGCTGTCGTCGATCACCAGCACCGTGCGGTCGCCCAAGCTGTCCTGTAGTCCCTGGTCCTGCCTGTCCTTCATGATCTTGGATGCGCCGGCGGCCGCAACGGTTGCAAGGGACCGCCAGTCTAGACCGTGCGCGTCGCCACCGCAGGCGAGATCGCCGAGGCGCGTCGCGCCGGCTGCCAGGCCGCGGCCAGGCCGATCAGCCAGGTCACGAGCACGCCGCCGACCAGGTAATAGAGATCCAGGCGCGGCAGCTCGTACTTCAGCGATATCCAGTAGCCGACGCCCAGCGCCGCCGCGCAGCCGGCCACGACGCCCGTCGTCGTGACCATCCAGTTCTCGACCAGGAAGTGCCGGACGATGTCGAGCCGGCGGGCGCCGACGGCGCGGCGCGTGCCGATCTGGCGGATGCGCGTGCTGACGTTGAAGGTCGCGAGGCCGAAGATGCCGAGCGCAGTGACCGCCAGCAGCGCGGTGGTGACCGTGACCAGGAAGATCGCCATGTTGCGGTCGTCCAGGTAGGACTGGTGCATGAAGTAGTCCATCGGCCGCACCCAGCGCAGCAGGCGGCCGGGATTCGAATTGCCGAGCTCTGCTTCGATGTCGCGCATCACCGCTTCGCGGCGCCCCGGCTCGGCCCTGACGATGTAGACGCCGTTGGGCCCGCTCTTGATGCGGGGGAACAGCACGACGTGGTCGAGCTTGTCCCAGCTGACCCAGGCGCCGTGCATGTGCTCGATGACGCCGACGATCGTGATCGGCTTGCTGAGCCCGTCGTAGAAGGTCTTGCCGAGCGGGTTCGGGTCGTCGGGAAACAGGCTTTTCGCGAAAGCCCCGGTCACGATCGCCTGGGGCGCGGAATCAAAGGTGTCGACCGGCGGCAGGATCTCGTGGGCATCGAATGAGCGGCCTGCCGACAGCGTGATGCCGAGCGCCTCGACCGCCTGCTCGTCCACCAGGTAGGTGTTGCCGGGGATCGACTCCTCCGGGGTCGCTTCGCCGGGCTTCGCCTGGAAGCCGCTCGAGCTGCCGCCGCCCGACAGCGGGATGTTGCTGATGACGCCCGCCGCCTGCACACCCGGGATGGCGCGCATCGCCGCGATGTCCTCGCGCCAGCTCGCCTCGTAGTCGAAATCCCTGGCGAAGCCCGCGCTGGCGACGAAGATCATGTTCGCCGTGTCCATGCCGGTCGGTCGGCCGATCTTGTCCACGCGCTGCTTGACGATGTAGACGGCGTTCACCAGCACGGCGAGGCCGATGGCGATCTGGACGGCGACCAGCAGCGCGCCGGTGCGGTTGCGCCAGAGTGCCGAGGCGATGGGGCGGAGGTTCCAGGCTGTCATGTCACTGTGCCTTCAGGTAGGTGGCGGGCGGGACGCGGCCGATGCGCCACGCCGGGTACAGCCCGGCGGCGAGCGTCGCGACCAGCGCGAGCGCAAGCGCCGTCAGCACGCTCGTGATGTCCACGTGCGCGAGCGCCTGCGTACCTCCCGCATCCGTGGGATCGACGGTGTACAGCGCGCGCAGCCCCAGCAGCATCAGCCCGCCGAGGGCGAGGCCGAGCAGCGCGCCGAGGCCGGAAATCACGCCGACCTCGACCAGGTGCTGCATGAACACCTGGCGGCGGCTGGCGCCGAGCGCGCGCCGCACGCCGGTGATGGCCGCGCCGTTCAGGAACTTCGCCAGCAGCAGGCCGACGGTGTTCAGCAGGCAGACGGCGAGGAAGGCGAAGGCGAGGCCGACCAGGACTCGGTCGTCGTTGCCGACCACGTCCATGTCCACGAGCCACTGGTCGGGTTTCGTCAGGCGATTGTTGAGCGGGCGCTGGTAGCGGCCGGCGGCCTTCTGGTCCGTGGCGTAGTTGTCGAGGAATGCCTGAAAGCGATCGCGGCTGGCGGCGTCTGGCAACTCTACCCACATCTGGATCCAGGTGTTCTCGGAATTCAGGAAATCCTGGAAGGTCTGGATGTCCTCCGGCTTCCAGCCGTTGGTGTTGCCGGCGCTGAAGATCTGCAGTGCAGCGGTCCAGCCGAACGGAATGTAGACGTCCTCCGGCTCCTCGAGGCTGCCGTTGTTGAGATCGTAGAAGGTCGGCAGCGGCATCCAGTGGTCGCGCACGCCGACGATGCGGAATTCGTTGTCGTTCCAGCGGACGCGACGGCCGACGCTGTTCGCGCCGCCGAACAGCTTGTCGTTCAGCTTGCGCGAGATGACCATCAGGGGCTCCGGCCCGGTGTCGGCGGCGTCGGACCACGTGCTGCCGTACTGGAAGGGCACGTCGAAGGCGGCGAAGAAATCGCCGGTCGTCACGCGCGTCAGCGCTCGCTCCGGCTTCACCTGCTCGCCGTCGATCGAGAGGATGCCGACTGCCTTGTGCATGATCACCTTGTGCTTCGGGATGTCCGAGGCGTGCACGGCGAGCGCGTCGCGGTAGGTGAGCTGCTCCGGCGGCAGCTCCGGCTTGCGGTCCCAGTAAGGCTGCTGCGGGTCCCAGAAATCCATGGTGACGGCGTACAGGACGTCGTTCTTCCACCAGATCGGGTTGCCGGACATCGCCCGGTACATCGTCAGCGTCATGACGCAGACGGCGATGCCGAGCGCCACCGCGCCAATCATCAGCGCGGTCAGTCCCGGATTGCGGCGCAGGTTGCGGGTCGCGAGTTTGAGGTAATAGCTGAGCATCTGGCGCCTCCGCGGCTCAGGCCGGCGACATGACCATGGGCGTCGGCCCGGCGGCGGCCGCCGCGGCCTCGACTTCCGCGCGCGGCTCGTACGGCTGGAAGTCGGAGATCTGCCCGTCCACGATGTGGACGTTGCGATGCGCGCGGCGCGCAAGCTCCGGGTCGTGCGTGACCATGATGATGGTCGTACCCATCTCGTTGATCTGCTCGAGCAGGTCCATGACCTGGCGCGCCATCAGCGAGTCCACGTTGCCGGTCGGCTCGTCCGCCAGCAGGAAGCGCGGGTCGCCGGCGAGCGCGCGGGCGATCGCTGCGCGCTGCTGCTGGCCGCCCGAGAGTTGCGACGGCATGTGGTGCATGCGCGCCGACAGCCCGACGACCTCGAGCGCGCTCTTGATGCGCTGGTCGCGGTCCTTCGCCGGCAGGCGCCGGTAGCGCAACGGCACGTCCACGTTGTCGTAGATATCGAGGTCCGGGATCAGGTTGAAGCTCTGGAAGATGAAGCCGATCTTCTCGTTGCGCAGGCGCGAGCGCCGCTCGTCCGAGAGGCGGCTGACGTCGGCGCCGTCCAGCTTGTAGGTGCCCGTGTCAAACACCTCGAGCAGGCCCGCGACGTTCATGAACGTCGTCTTGCCGGAGCCGGAGGGGCCGGTCACTGCGACGAACTCGCCGTCGTTCACCTTCAGCGAGAAGTCCCTGAGCGCGTGCGTCTCGATCAGGTCGGTGCGGTAAATCTTGCTGATGCCGATCATTTCCAGCATGGGATCCTGCTCCTAGCCGCCAATCAGGATTTCGGGAACGCCGCGGAAGTCGGACACGCCGGAGACGACAACCTCGTCGCCGGGCTCGAGGCCGCGGATGACTTCTATCTCGCCCACCGACGCCGCCCCGAGCTCGACCGGGGTGAGCACCGCGCGGTCGCCGTCCACCACGTACACGGCGCGCGTCGCCGCGGTGATGTCGCTGCTGCGCTCGAACTTGAGCGCGCGGTCGCGCTGCTCGATGACGATGCGCACCGAACCGCGCTGGCTCTGGCGCAGGCCGGGCGGCTGGGCTGCGAACTTGACGCGGCCGGTCACCTGGCCGGAGCGGACTTCCGGTGAGATGGCCGTCACCACGCCCTTGTGCTCGCCGCCGTCGAGCGTGATCTGCGCCTCCATGCCGGGCTTGATGTCGCGTGCGTAGACGTCGGCGACCTGGAACTCGACCTCGAAGGCGGTGAGGTCCACGACCGTCAGCAGCGGCGCGTTCTCGGCCACGCTCGCCTTCTCCGCCGCCGCGAGGTTGGCGACCATGCCGTCCACCGGCGAGCGCACGGCCAGCTCCTCGACGCGCCGCTTCAGGTTTGCGACCACGTAGCCCTGCCGGTCGCGCTCGAGCCGGCGCGTGCGCAGGTCGAGGTCGAGGCTCTCGCGCTCGAGGTCGGCGGTCTGGGTCGCATGCTCGTAGGCGAGCCGTGCCGACTCGCGCTCGTCCTGGGCGCGGCGCAGGTCGCGCTCGGAGATGGCGCCGCTGTCCCAGGCGGACTGCGCACGCTGCAGCTCGCGCTCGGCGGCGCGGATCTGCACGTTGGCGAGGTCCTTCTCCTCCTGGGTGCGCAGCTTCTGGCGGCGGATCTCGATGCCCTGGCGCTGCAGCGCGGTGTCGAGGCTCTCGAGTGTCGCGCGCTCGCGCTGGTACTCGCTCTCGAGCGTCGGGCTCGCGAGGGTCGCCAGCACCTGGCCGGCCTTGACCGTGTCGCCCGCGCGCACGTGGTAGCTGATGCTGCCGGGCGCCACGGCGAACAGCGTCGGGCTGACGGCGGCCACCACCGTCCCCTGCGCAGTCACGTCGTGCACGAACGGGCCCTCGGTGACGGTCGCGATGCGCAGCCGCTCGCGCGAGACCGTGTGCTCGGACGCGCTCCAGGCGCGGATCAGCAGCACGAAGACGAGGACCACGAGCGCGGCGCCGCCGATCAGGCCGTAGCGGATCAGCAGCCGGCGCCGGTCCGGCGCCGCCCCGACCGCGATGTCCTGGGCCTCGGTGCCGCGGATCGACGCGTCGCCGGCGGGCGCATCCGTGCGCCCGCCGGCCGTCAGCAGTGGTCTCAGGTTCGTGATCTTCATGGCTTACGCAGACTCACGGCATAGTCATTGCAGATACCGTGCCAACCTGGCTGCATGCGCGTAAATCATTGATCGACAAGCGCCATCCGGTGCTGGCGGCGCGGTGAGCGCGTCCGCCCAGGTGTCCGCGGACACGCCAGCGGACACTCCGCCGGACAGCGAGCGAGGCGCGAGCGGATCGCGGCGCGATGCGCCGGCCCGGGGTCGCGAGCGAGCGCGTAAGTTCCGGCGGCGCGAGCGAGCGAGCCCCGGGCCGAGCGGCGGCGTTGCGACCCGCTACGGCGCGAGCGCCAAGTCCCTGCTGTACGTCACGTTCATCACGTTGCCGTACCAGCCGCGAACCCGCGGCGCGACCAGGTGCTTCGAGACATAGAAATAAAGCGGAACCAGCGGCACGTCCTCGAGCAGTTGCCGCTCGGCCGCGGCAAGGTGTGCGTCCCTTTCAGCGCCGGCCGTGCGCGATGCCGCCTCGAGCGCCGCGTCGTAGGCGTCGCTGTCGTAGCGCGGCAGGTTGATGCCGAAGCCGCCCTTCAGTACCTGCAGGAAAGAGTAAGCGTCGTTGTAGTCGCCGATCCAGCTGCCGCGGAACAAGGCTGCCTCGCGCGCGTCGATGGCGGCTTTCAGCACGCGGAAGTCCTCCGAGCGCAGGCTCGCCTCGACGCCGAGCGTTTCCTTCCACATGGCGGTGACGGCGAGCGCGATGCGGTCGTGCACCGGGCTCTTGCTGGTGCGCAGCTCGACCTTGAGCGGTTTCGCTGCCGAGTAGCCCGCCTGTGCGTACAGCCGTCGCGCCTCGGCAATGCGCGCGGCCGCGTCGAGGCCGGCCCAGTCGAATCGCTGCGGCACGTAGCCCGCGACGCCATCCGGCACCCAGCCGTAGGCGGGCCGCTCGCCGTCGCCCAGCACCTGCGCCGTCAGCATTTCACGGTCGATGGCCATCGCCAGTGCGCGGCGCAGCTGCGGCGCGCCGCGAAACGGCGGCAGGTCGAGCGCATAGCCGTAGTAATAGACGCCGACGTGCGGCGCGATCCGCAGCTGCCCCGGCAGCTCGCGCT
>CAYXUJ010000036.1:0-24802 GCA_964468395.1 uncultured Steroidobacteraceae bacterium | reverse complement strand
GTTCGCCCAGAGGCCCACCAGGTTCGCCGAAGTGCGCTTCCAATAATCGGCGCCGTAGTTGCCCGTGCCGAGGGTCGCGAGCCAGTTGTTCTGGTAGACGCCTGATTTCGTGACGGCATACTGGAGGAACTGCGGGACCACTGCATCTTTGATCAATTTGTCGAGCGCCTGGCGCTGCCCGACATCCTTGGCTTGCCGGCCGATGTCCCGAACCTTCGCCTGCATCTGGGCCGCGATCGGCGACACGTCCAGCGCGCTGGCCAGCACCGCCTCCACGTTATCGAACAACTCGACCCCGATCAGTTCCTTGTTCCCGAAGGATGCCATCGGGGCGGCGGGCTGGATGACCGGCTTGCCGAGGGGTGTGAGTTTGAATTGCTTCTGCAGAGCCATTGCGCCGGCGGGATCCGTCTTCAGTTCCACGCGCCCGAGCAGCTTGGCCTTGCGCGAGTGCAACTCGATGCGAACCGCGTCCGCCGGGACTTTTGCCGTGGAGCCGGGCGCGACGAAAGCGAACTTGCCGAACGGATGCGACGGATAATTGCGCTCGTTGATGTTGGTGATGACCTCGCCCCATTCATCGAGGATCTGCGCGGTGTAGTAGCGGCCCTTCACTTCCGGCACTTCGAGCAGCACCGGGGTCTTGTCGTCCACGGCAATCCACGCTTCCAGGTAAGCGACGTCGAGGTTCGGGTTCACGAAATCCGCCGACCCGGCCGGGTTGTACTTGATGACGTTGTAGGCGACGCCCGGTTCCTTGAGGTCCGTATGCTCCTGCCGGATGGCGATGGCGCGGCCCAGCAAATAGACGTAAGCGTCGGTCACGGTCTGCCGGTCAGGAAGCTGCGCTTGGGCGGCAGGAATAGCCGCCAGCATCAGCGCGAGGGGGGCAATAAATTTGGTGAGCATAGGTTTTCTGGATTGGAGGGGAATCATATGGCTGTCAATTCACGAGTTCGATGTCCGGGAGCGGCCAGTTCCGGTCAAAGTACGGCTCCAATGGGGCATAGAGCCGGAAGTAAGTGAACCACGAACGCCCGGGAACGGTGGGAATCCAGTTTTTCTCAAGGCCCCTGGGTGCCGTCGGCCCGAAGTAAACATCCACGGATCCATCCGCATTCGCCACCAGTTCCTGCCGGGAAGAACGGTCGGCGATCTGTTGCGGGTTCTGAATGATTCCGCGCGTCTGCGTGTCATAGACCGTCACCGACCAGAATTGCCTGGCGGGAGGATTGGGCGGCACGCGGAGCCGGTAGGATTTTCCGCCATCAAAAGCGTGCCCGTTCTTGTCCCGGTAGCTGCCCAGATAAGCCTGACCGACGCCTGGCGTCTTGGTGACCATGCCCTTTGACAGGGCAACGGCTTCGTAGAAGTAGGCCGCGCGCTCATCGAGCTGGCTGTAGTCGGCCAGGTCCTGCGCCGGATCCGCCATGATGACGTAATCCCAATGCGCATCCGGTCGATACCGCGAACCGGGGAAACGCTTGTCGAAGGAATTTGCCTTGGCCATCAGCTCGCCAACCTGGGCGCCCTCGGCCAGCAATTGGCGCTGCCGCTCTTCAGGCTTGAATTCCTTGCCGCGTTCAATTCCCAACGGCCTGAGCATCGCCACGAAGAACCGGTCGCGGTCATCCACGGGCTCGCGGCTGATCACGGCCGCCAGTTGTTCCCAATACTCCATGCCGCGTGGCAACGTCGCCGTCTGCGGCGCGTTCGGCTTGATGTGTTGTGTCGGGCGCGGATTGTCGCGCTGCGACCAGGGGTAGGTGCGGATGGCCTTTTCCATCGCCTCGGCCTTCGCCGGGTCGGCGTCGAGTGCGCGGTAAAAGAATCCAATGCCGAACGTCGGTGAATGGACGATCTTTACGTCCGCCGGCAACTGTGGCGGCGGCGTCTGCCCCGGCCCGACCAGAAGATACAGTCCTCCCTTGCCCTGGTCAGGGCCCGTCATGCCGAAGTCGGTGAGTGGGCGCTGCCAGAAATCCATGGCCGACCCCGCGATCGCGCCGGCGGGCACTTGCAGCATCATGGGGCCGGCTTCAGCCAGATCCATGAATCCGATGATGTAAGGCGTGGTGACGTTCGGCGTGAGGAACCGACTGACGTCACGGTATCCCTTGTAAATGACCACGTCCCCGTTTTTTGCGCCGTGTTTATTCCTTTGCTCACGAAGGACATACTCGAACCCGACGGCGGGCAGCGCCCAAAGATAAGCCTGACAGGCACGCTGGAAATCCATGCTGTCGAACAGCCTTTGCGCGCTATGCTCGTTCGGAACACCCAGCTCGAGTTCAATTGTGCCCACACGGGTCTCCACCGGTTCGGCATGGACGGATGGAGCAACGCCCATGGACAGGCCCATGGCGGTCGTGAAGCAGGCGACGAAGACTGAGTCGCGAATGACGTGTCTGTTCATGTGTGCATGTCTATTTGTTCTCATTACCATAACTCTCAACTTCCCCCGTGTACTGCGGATTTGCGCGGTCCACGAAGTAGGCGTGCATGATGCGGTAGCTATCCACTATCGGGAAACCGTAGATATAGGCTTACTTGGCGATGGCGCGGGCGTCCGCCGGGGTGACGCTTGGTTGGGCTCGGGCCGGCGTGAATGGCAAGAACCCAAGGAACATCTTCGTAAAGCCTATGGTTTCGGGTGCACGGTTGTCTCGATCTTGTATCGCATGGTGTTGAATTGGGTAGCTGAGTGGCCAGCATACGTTCGCGATCAGCGGCGGCGTGCCGACGCGCGACGACCACTGCATCGCATAGCTGGGCGACAGAACAACGCTCATTTTTCTGCTCAATGATCTACTTCCGTTTCGCCTCGGAAATCATGTCCGAAAGCTCGCCCTTAGTTACGCTCTCCGAGAACTGAATGCCCAAATTCTTGGCGAAACTCTTTTGCCGTTCAGTTGCTGGATCGTCTCTCCACGCGTCTTTTGATCGGTGCGAGCCACCGAAGTACCAACTTACTGGACCGAAGCGAGTCTTGCCGGAGGAGCGGCCCTTTCCGGAAAGCGGCACCGAGATTCCCGCCCCGGAACGCCACAGGCTCAAACGAGTACCACAGTGGCCGAACGTAAACGGACCTATTCGAAATCGGAAGCCCATAGCTCTAGCTGCCGCCTAAAAGTGATTGAGCGTCAGAAATGAAGTCAAACCTGCCGCCGCGCATGTTGTAGGTCATGGCCGCCCCTACCCCGCCACCCGCTCCCGCCCCCACATCATCGCCTTGAACTTTTCCTTGCCGACGATCTCGATGAGCTGCATCGCGATGCAGTAGAGCAGCAGGCCGCCGAACACCCAGACCATGTTGACCGCGAAGTTGGGCCAGGAGATGCCGTCCCTGAATGCCGCGACTGCGGCGGACATGCCGCCGTCCTCGCGTGCGAGGTCGATGAACTCCTCGAGCAGCCGGATCAGCAGCGCCAGCACCGTGAACAGCACTGTCTTCCACAGGATCTGCCAGGCCAGTACCTTCGTGCGCAGCTTGGCGAACGGCAGCGCCTCGACGATCAGGATGGACTTTGCGACGATCAGCGCGGCGATGGTCGCCGAAGTCGCGCGCAGCGTGTCGATCTCGTAATCGCCCTGCGCGACCGCGCGGGTGATGGCAACCATGTGAAACAGGAATGCGAACAGGATGGTCGGAGGGATCGCCTCGCGAATCTCCCGCTGGATGACGGTCATGACCTTGCCCACGGTACCTCCCTCTCTCAACTTGCCTGCGGCACGAGCCTCAACGTATGCGCTGCCGGGCCCGGCAGGAAGGGCGTCGGCTCGCCGTGCACCCAGGCCTGGTGGCCCGCGCGGTAGAATGGCGACAGCGGATGCCCGCTCTGCCCGCCCGGCATGTGGAAATAGCCATCGCTCTCGCGGCCCGGCGATACGCCGAAGCGCTCCGATGCGCCGAAGCGCGGCGACTGCACGCGCGGCGTGGACCAGTCGCCAGGCAACGACTGCGCCGGCATGTTGAGCCAGTCGAGCACATATGGCACGGCTTCGCTGATCGGATGCCGGATGCGCGCGACGTTGACCTTGCCCCAGCGGCAGCTGGCGATGTCCTCGCAGTCCTCCGGCAGGTCGCGCGCGACTGCGTCAGCGACGTCCCCCAGCCACGCGTCCCAGTCCGCGAACCTCGGGTCGAGCAGGTGCGCGGGCCGCTCCTGCAACAATCGCCAGGCGACTTCGGTGAACCGCTGCGGCGAGCGCCAGCGGAAATCCGGCCAGCGCGCACGCGCCTCCACCGTCAGCATCTCGAAAGCGCGGTCGGCGACGCGGTCCTCGAACTCGCGCAGCAGGCGATAACCGGCATCGTCGGTCGCCGCATGCCCGCTCCAGCCGGCCACCAGCCTCGCGGCTTCCGGCTGCTTCGCGCGCTCGAAGGCATCGCGCGCCATGGGCTGCCAGTGCGCGACGTAGTCGGCGCGATCGTCGAGCTGGATCGCGAGCAGATCGCGCACCCCGGCGCGCTCGAGTGCCGCCAGCCGGTCGCGGATCTGCCGTGCGCGCGCGGCGGCGGCATAGTCACCGTCGCCAATGACGCCGAAGCCGGCGCCGCCGACGACGCGCGCATTCGCGCTCCACGCGTATCCCTGCGGCGGGTCGAGCAGGCGCGGCGTCTCGTCCTGCGCCAGCCAGCCGAACCAGCCGGCGCCCCGCACATTCCAGGGCGAAGGCCGCAAGGCATCGTGCCCGCCGCGGCGCGGCAGTTTGCCGGACAGCACCCAGCCGATCCGTCCGCCGTGGTCGGCGATCATCACGTTCTGCCCCGGCATCCCGGCCGCGCCGATGATGGCGGCGGCCTGGTCGAGATCCTGCGCGCCTTCGAGCCGCATCAGGTTCACGTCGTTCGAGCCATCGCGGTGCGCGGTCCAGGCGAGCGCGAGCCGGTGGCCGTCGCCGTCGTCGCCGATCACCGGCCCCCAGATCGTCTTGCGCACGACGAGCTGCACGGGCTTGCCGCCGGCGACCTCGATCGTCTCGACGTCGATCCTGGGTGATTTCGGCCCCTCGATCGTCAGGTAGTCGTTGGGATTGCCAGGATCGGATTGCAGCACGACCAGGTCCTGAAAGTCGCCATAGCTGTTGGTGAATCCCCAGGCGACATGGCCGTTGCTGCCGGCGACGATGAGCGGCGCGCCGGGCAGGCTAACGCCGGTGACGTCGATCCCCGCGCGATCCACCACCAGCCGCGCGCGATACCAGATGTTCGGGACGTTGAGCCCGAGGTGCATGTCGTTGGCGAGCAGCGCGCCGCCGCTGGCGCTGCGCGCGCCGGCGACCGCCCAGTTGTTGCTGCCGACCATGACATCCGGTTCCTCGCCGATCGCGAAGGCCGTCGTCGCCGCCGGCGGCTCCTGCGCCGCGGGCTCGAACAGTGCCCGGTCGAGCCGGCGCAGGTCGTATTCCTCCGCCGTCGGCAGCGGCGCCTGCGGCAGCACGCTGCCGTCGAGCGGCGCCTCCCAGGACGGATCCGGGTCGGTCAGGAAGCGGTACAGCGCCGGCGGCAGCACCGCCGCCAGGCGCCCGCGGCGCTGCTCGTTGCGCGCCTCCAGTCCCTGGAGGTCGATCCACATCGCGTACACGACCAGCAGCGAGTCCTCGACACGCCAGGGCTGCGGCTGCTGTTGCAGCAGCAGGTACTCGAATGGCCGCGCGCCGGCGTCGGCGAGCGCTGCGTTGGCGCCCGCGGCATAAGCCTCGAGCAGAGCCCGCTCCTCGGGCGCGAGCGCGGCCAGCGCCTGGCGCGCGTGCCGGCGGAACTGGTGCACGCGGATGTGCCGGTCGCTGTCGAGCAGGGCCGGCCCGAGCAAGGCGGCGAGCTCGCCGGCCCCGGTGCGGCGCAGCAGGTCCATCTGGAAATAGCGGTCCTGGGCGTGCGCATAGCCGGTCGCGCGGGCGACGTCGGCGCGGGTCGCGCCGCGGATGACCGGCACGCCCTGCGCGTCGCGCTCGATCGTCGCCGGCCCGTCGAGGCCGGCCACCACCGCCTCGCCCTCGAGCTGCGGCAGGCTGGCGCGCAGCGCCAGCCAGACCGCGAGCAGGCCGAGCAGCAGCAGCCCGAGCAGCAGGGCCAGCGCATAGAGGACATAGCGACCGGTGCGGCGCCGCCTCTTCCCGCGGAAGGAGAACGGCAGCCCGCGGTCTTGGACGGTCGGTTTCATCCCGGCCGGCGCTGCACCTGGATGATCTTCATGGTGTTGGTCCCGCCGGAGACGCCGGAGAACTCGCCCTTGGTGACGATGATGAGGTCCCCCTCCTCGGCCAGCCGGTCCGCGAGCATGCGCTCGAAGATGGCCGGGTACATCTCCTCGGCGCGCGCCTGCGTGACGTCGATGTCCACCGGATAGACGCCGCGGTACAGCGTCACGCGCCGCTGCGTCGCCGGGTGGCGCGTGAACGCGTAGATCGGGATGTCCGAGCGGATGCGCGACATCCACAGCGCCGTCGAGCCGGATTCGGTCAGCGCCACGATCGCGCGCACGTCGAGGTGGTTGGCCGTGTACATGACGGCCGCTGCGATCGCCTCGTCGGTGCGGTTGAAGTACAGGTCGGCGCGCTGCAGGTTCGGGCGATTGGTCGTCTGCCACTTCTCGGCGCCCTCGATGACCTGCGCCATCGCCCGCACGACCCGGCCCGGGTGCTTGCCGATCGCGGTCTCGGCCGAGAGCATCACGGCGTCGGTGTCGTCCATCACCGCGTTGGCGACGTCGGAGACTTCGGCGCGCGTCGGCACCGGCGCGGTGATCATGGATTCCATCATCTGCGTCGCGGTGATCACCAGCCGGTTCTTGGCCCGCGCCATGGCGATGATGTGCTTCTGCAGGCCGGTCAGCTCCGCGTAGCCGACCTCGACGCCCAGGTCGCCGCGCGCGACCATCACGGCGGCGCTGGTCTCGACGATGGACTCGAGGTTGTCGATCGCCTCGCGCCGCTCGATCTTGGCGACGATGCGCCCTTCGCCGCCGGCGTCGCGCATCAGGTCCCAGGCCTCGACGATGTCGTTGCGGTCGCGCACGAAGGAGACGGCGAGGTAGTCCACGCCGAGCCTCGCCGCCATCACGACGTCCTCACGGTCCTTGTCGGTGAGCGCGCCGGCCGAGAGGCCGCCGCCCTGCTTGTTGAGGCCCTTCATGTCGGACAGCTCGCCGCCGGTCAGCACGCGCGTGTGCACGCGCGTGCCCTCGACTTTCGTCACCTCGAGCGAGATCAGGCCGTCGTTCAGCAGGAGCGTGTCGCCCGGGCGCACGTCGCGCGGCAACCGCTCGTAAGCGACGCCGACCACCCGCACCGTGCCCGACAGCGCATCGAGCTTCGGGTCAAGCGCGAAGCTTTCGCCCTCGACCAGCGTGACGCTGCCGGTCGCGAAGCGTTCGATGCGCACCTTGGGACCGCGCAGGTCGCCGAGGATGCCGACCACGCGGCCCGCTTTTGCGCCCGCCTTGCGTGCAAGCTCGATGCGCCGCGCATGGTCGTCGAAGCTGCCGTGCGAGAAATTGACCCGCACCAGGTCCACGCCCGCGGCCATCAGGTCGGCCATGGCGGACTCGTTGTCGGTCGCCGGACCCAGGGTCGCCACGATCTTGGTGCGTCTTGGCATGTCAGCCCCTGTTGCCGCGGATCAGGCCGCGGCGCGCCGCTCGAGCGCGGCAACCGCCGGCAACGTCCTGCCCTCGACGAACTCGAGGAAGGCACCGCCGCCGGTCGAAATATAGGAGATATCCGGCTCGACGCCGTACTTTTCGATGGCGGCCAGCGTATCGCCGCCGCCGGCGATCGAAAAGGCCGGGCTGGCGGCGATGGCGAGCGCGATGGCCTTGGTGCCGGCCCCGAACTGGTCGTGCTCGAACACGCCGACCGGCCCATTCCAGATGACGGTGCCGGCGCCGCCGATGATGCCGGTTAGCACGCTGGCCGTCTTCGGGCCGATGTCGAGGATCATGTCCGCCGGACCGACTTCGGACGCGGCCTTGGTGGTCGCTTCCGCGCCGGCCGACAGTTCGCCGGCGACCACGACGTCCGCCGGCAAGGGCAGGCCGACGCCGCGGATCTTCGCCTGCGCCAGCAGCCGGCGCGCGGTGTCGAGCATGTCGGGCTCGTGCAACGACTTGCCGACCGGCAGCCCGGTCGCGGCAAGAAAGGTGTTGGCGATGCCGCCGCCGACGACCAGGTGGTCCACCTTGGCGATCAGGCTCTCCAGCACCGCGAGCTTGGTCGAGACCTTGGAGCCGCCGACCACGGCCACGAGCGGCCGCCTGGGCTCCTTGAGCGCCCGGCCGAGTGCTTCGAGCTCCGCGACCAGCAGCGGCCCGGCGCAGGCGACCGGCGCCTGCAACGCCACGCCGTGGGTGCTGGCCTCGGCGCGGTGCGCCGTGCCGAAGGCATCCATGACGAACACGTCGCACAGTGCGGCCATGCGCCGGGCCAGCGCCTCGTCGTCCTTTTTCTCGCCGGCGTTGAAGCGCACGTTCTCGAGCAGCACGACCTCGCCCGGCCCCGGCGTGACGCCGCTGAGCCAGTCCGGTGCGAGCCGCACCGGCTTGCCGAGCAGCTCCGCCAGCACTTTGGCCACCGGCGCGAGCGACAGCGCCGGGTCGGCCGTGCCCTCCTTGGGCCGGCCGAGGTGCGACATCACCATTACCCGCGCGCCGCGCTCGAGCGCCAGGCGGATGGTAGGCAACGCCGCTCGGATTCTGGCATCGCTGGTGACCGTGCCCCGCTCCACCGGCACGTTGAGATCCTCGCGGATCAGCACGCGCTTGCCGGCGAGGTCGAGGTCGGCCATCCGCTTCACGCGCGCGCCCAGGCCAGCGTCGTGTCGAGCATGCGGTTGGAGAAGCCCCATTCGTTGTCGTACCAGGCGCAGACCTTCACCAGCGTGCCGTCCAGCACCTTGGTGAGCTGTGCGTCCACGGTCCCGGACGCCGGGTTGTGGTTGAAGTCCACCGACACCAGCGGTTCCTCGGTGTACTCGAGGATGCCCTTGAGCGCGCCGTTCGAGGCGGCGCGCAGGATGTCGTTGACCTCCTTGGCGCTGGTCGCGCGCTTCGCGGTGAAGGTCAGGTCCACGAGCGAGACGTTGATCGTCGGCACGCGCACCGCGAAGCCGTCGAGCTTGCCCTTCAGCTCCGGCAGCACCAGCCCGACCGCGGCGGCGGCGCCGGTCTTGGTCGGGATCATGGACATGGTCGCCGAGCGCGCGCGCCGCAGGTCGCTGTGATAGACGTCGGTCAGCACCTGGTCGTTGGTGTAGGCGTGCACCGTGGTCATGATCCCGGACACTACGCCGATTGCGTCGTGCAGCGGCTTGACCATCGGCGCCAGGCAGTTGGTCGTGCAGGACGCGTTCGAGATCACGGTCATGTCCTTGCGCAGGGTGTTGTGGTTGACGCCGTAGACGATGGTGGCGTCGACCCCCTCCGCAGGCGCGGAGATCACGACCTTCTTCGCGCCGCCCGCGAGGTGCTTCGAGGCCTTTTCCTTGCTGGCGAACAGGCCGGTGCTTTCCAGCACGATGTCGACGCCAAGTTCGCCCCAGGGCAGCTTCGACGGGTCGCGCTCGGCCAGCACGCGGATGCGGTCGCCGTTGACCACCATCGAGTCGCCGTCCACCTCGATCGTGCCCGGGAACGGGCCGTGCGCGGTGTCGCGCCGGGTCAGGTGGGCGTTGGTCTTGGCGTCGCCCAGGTCGTTGACGGCGACGATGCGCAGTTCCTTGCTGCGCTTCGATTCGTACAGCGCCCGCAGCACGTTGCGTCCGATGCGTCCGTATCCGTTGATGCCCACATTGATCGCCATGGTCATTCCTCTCTCGTGTTGAGCAGCGACTCCATCGCCTCGACGACGGCTGCGGTCGTGAAGCCAAAATGCCTGAACAGGTCCTTGCCCGGCGCCGAGGCGCCGAACTGCGTCATGCCGATGACCTTGCCGCGCGCGCCGACGTAGCGCCACCAGCCGTCCGGCACGCCGGCCTCGATCGCGACGCGGCGCGTGACCGCGGACGGCAGCACCGCTGCCCGCCACGAAGCCTCCTGCGCGTCGAACACGCTGGTGCAGGGCATGGACACGACCCGCACGCGCCGGCCGCGGGCGCCGAGCTCGCGCGCGGCGTCCATCGCGATCGACACTTCCGAGCCGGTCGCGATCAGGATGCATTCCGGCGTGCCGGCGCAATCGGCGAGCACGTAGCCGCCGCGGCGGATGGCGTCGAGCTGGGCGGCATCGCGGGCCTGCGGCGGCAGTCCTTGCCGGGTGAGCGCCAGCACGGTCGGCGCGTGGCGGCGGCGGATTGCGGCGCCCCAGGCGACCCAGGTCTCGGCCGTGTCGCAGGGCCGCCAGACTTCCATGCGCGGGATCATGCGCAGCGACGCCAGGTGCTCCACCGGCTGGTGCGTCGGCCCGTCCTCGCCGAGGCCGATCGAGTCGTGCGTCAGCACGAAGATGCTGCCGGCTTCGACGATCGAGGCCATGCGCAGCGAGCTGCGGGCGTAGTCGGAGAACACCAGGAAGGTGCCGCCGAAGGGGATGAAGCCGCCGTGCAGCGCGATGCCATTCATGATCGCGCCCATGCCGAACTCACGCACGCCGTAGTGCAGGTAGCGGCCCTGCGGCTGCTCGCGCGTGAAGGGGTGCGTCCCCTTCACCTTGGTGTTGTTCGAGCCGGTCAGATCGGCAGAGCCGCCCAGCAGTTCCGGCACGCGCTCGGCCAGGCCGTTGATCACGGCCTGCGAGCTCTGCCGCGTGGCGACGGCCTGGGCCGCGGCCTGGGCGGCGGCCGCGCCGGCGGCAATCGCCGCCTCGAAGCCCGCGGGCAGCTCGCCCCCGGCGCGGCGCAGGAACTCGGCCGCGAGCTCCGGGTGCGCCTGCTGGTAGGCTTTCAAGCGCCGGCGCCAGCGGCTCTCGGCGCGCTTGCCGGCGGCGCGTGCGTCCCAGGCGGCGCGGATCTCGTCCGGCACCACGAACGGCTCGTGCGCCCAGCCGAGGGTCTGGCGCGCGAGCGCGACCTCGTCGGCGCCGAGCGCCGCGCCATGGCACTCTTCCTTGCCCTGCTTGTTCGGCGCGCCGTAGCCGATGATGGTCTTGCAGCAGATCAGGGTCGGCTTGGCTTTCTCGCGTT
The DNA here is from genome assembly GCA_964468395.1 of uncultured Steroidobacteraceae bacterium. Classification (GTDB taxonomy): domain Bacteria; phylum Pseudomonadota; class Gammaproteobacteria; order Steroidobacterales; family Steroidobacteraceae; genus SCUD01. Next base: position 13,683 of record CAYXUJ010000036.1, on the reverse strand, counting down.
TCGCCTTGCGGATTGCGCGCGCCACCGCTTCCGGGTCGTGGCCGTCCACGCCCTTGATCACCTGCCAGCCATAGGCCTCGAAGCGCTTCGGCGTGTCGTCGGTGAACCAGCCGGCCACCTCCCCGTCGATCGAGATGCCGTTGTCGTCGTAGAAGGCGATCAGCTTGCCGAGGCCCCAGGTGCCGGCCAGCGAGCAGGCCTCGTGCGAGATGCCCTCCATCAGGCAGCCGTCGCCGAGGAACACCCAGGTGTGATGGTCCACGATCTCGTGGCCCGGGCGGTTGAAGGTGTCGCCGAGCAGCCGCTCCGCCAGCGCCATGCCGACCGCATTGGCGAGGCCCTGGCCGAGCGGGCCGGTCGTGGTCTCGATGCCGATCGCCAGTTCGTGTTCGGGATGGCCCGCGGTGCGCGAGCCGAGCTGCCGGAAGTTGCGCAGCTCGTCCAGGGCGAGCGGGTAGCCGGTCAGGTGCAGCACCGAGTACAGCAGCATCGAGCCGTGGCCGTTCGACAGCACGAAGCGGTCGCGGTCCGCCCAGCGCGGGTTGCCGGGGTTATGTTTCAGGAAGTCGCGCCACAGGACTTCCGCGATGTCGGCCATGCCCATCGGCATCCCGGGATGGCCGGAATTGGCGCGCTGCACCGCATCCATGCTGAGGGCCCGGATGGCATTGGCGAGCTCGCGGCGGCTGGGCATCAGGAGGCTCCGGCGGCAAACCGCCATTGTCTCCGATGGCGTATAATTTTTCGATGTCTGGCCGCCATTTGTTCACGTCCGAGTCGGTTTCCGAAGGTCATCCGGACAAGGTCGCGGACCAGATCTCCGACGCCGTCCTGGATGCGCTGCTCGCGCGCGACCCGCGCGCCCGCGTGGCCTGCGAAACCCTGGTCAAGACCGGCGTCGCGGTGATCGCCGGCGAGATCTCGACCCGGGCCTGGGTCGACCTCGAGGACCTGGTCCGCGGCGTCATCTGCGACATCGGCTACACCTCGTCCGAGGTCGGCTTCGACGGCCGCACCTGCGGCGTGCTGAACGTCATCGGCAAGCAGTCCGCGGACATCGCGCAGGGCGTGGATCGCAGCGATCCCGAGCGCCAGGGCGCCGGCGACCAGGGCCTGATGTTCGGCTACGCCACCGACGAGACGCCGGCCCTGATGCCGGCGCCGATCTACTACGCGCACAAGCTGGTCGAACGCCAGGCGAAAGTGCGAAAGGGACGCACCCCGAAGCTGCCGTGGCTGCGCCCGGACGCCAAGAGCCAGCTCAGCTTCGCCTACGAGAACGACCGGCCGGCCGGCATCGAGGCGGTCGTGCTGTCGACCCAGCACGCCCCCGAGGTCCGGCAGAAGGACCTGCGCGAGGCGGTCATGGAGGAGATCATCAAGCCCGTGCTGCCGGCGCGCTGGCTGTCGAAGCGCACGAAGTACCACATCAACCCGACCGGGCGCTTCGTGATCGGCGGGCCGGTCGGCGACTGCGGCCTGACCGGGCGCAAGATCATCGTCGACACCTACGGCGGCATGGCCCGCCACGGCGGCGGCGCCTTTTCCGGCAAGGACCCGTCCAAGGTGGACCGCTCGGCTGCATACGCCGCGCGCTATGTCGCCAAGAACCTGGTCGCGGCCGGCCTCGCCAGGCGCTGCGAGATCCAGGTCTCCTATGCCATCGGGGTGGCCGAGCCGACCTCGATCTCGGTCCAGACCTTCGGCACCGGCCGGGTCAGCGACGACCGTCTCGAAAAGCTGGTCCGGGCGCACTTCGACCTGCGGCCTTTTGGCATCATGCGCATGCTCGACCTGATCCACCCGATGTACCGGGCGACCGCCGCCTACGGCCATTTCGGGCGCGAACCGGTCGAGATGAATTACGATTGGGACGAGGAATCGAACGGTGCGACCGTCCGGCGCCGCTCGACGTTCACGGCCTTCAGCTGGGAACGCACCGACCGGGCAGAGGCTTTGAGGAAGGCGGCGGGACTTTAAGAGGGGACAGTCCACCTTTTCCGCTGCGCGGAAAAGGGGACAGTCCCCGCGGTTGCCGAGGAGCGTTGCAACAGGCATCGGCCTGCCAGGCTCGGCAACCGTGAATGACAACGGCGCTCTCGCTTGCAAAGGAGAGGTTTCATCATGAATGCCGTGATCAATACGAAGTTCAAGGATTTCCGCGTGGCCGACATCTCGCAGGCCGACTGGGGCCGGCGCGAGATCGCGATCGCCGAGACCGAGATGCCCGGCCTGATGGTCGTGCGCACCGAGTTCGGCAAGAGCCGCCCGCTCGCGGGGGCGCGGATCGCCGGCTCGCTGCACATGACGATTCAGACCGCGGTGCTGATCGAGACGCTCGCGGCGCTGGGGGCGGAAGTGCGCTGGGCGTCCTGCAACATCTTCTCGACCCAGGACCATGCGGCGGCCGCGATCGCGGCGGCCGGCATCCCGGTGTTCGCCACCAAGGGCGAGACGCTGGACGAGTACTGGGACTACGCCCACCGGATCTTCGACTGGCCGGCCGGCAAGCACGCCAACATGATCCTCGACGACGGCGGCGACGCGACCCTGCTGCTGATGCTGGGCGCGCAGGCCGAGCGCGACGCGTCGGTGATCGCCAAGCCCGCCAACGACGAGGAGAAGAGCCTCTATGCCTCGATCCGCCGCCGGCTCGAGACGCAGCCGGGCTGGTACTCGGCGCGGCTCGCCGAGATCCGCGGCGTGACCGAGGAGACGACCACGGGCGTCAAGCGCCTGTACCGCATGGCGGCGGAAGGCAAGCTGCCGTTCCCCGCCATCAACGTCAACGACTCGGTCACCAAGTCGAAGTTCGACAACCTCTACGGCTGCCGCGAGTCGCTGGTGGACGGCATCAAGCGCGCGACCGACGTGATGATCGCCGGCAAGATCGCCCTGGTCGCCGGCTACGGCGACGTCGGCAAGGGCTGCGCGCAGTCGCTGCGCGGGCTCGGCGCCACGGTCTGGGTCACGGAGATCGACCCGATCTGCGCGCTGCAGGCGGCGATGGAAGGCTACCGCGTCGTGACGATGGACGACGTCGCCGACAAGGCCGACATCTTCGTCACCGCGACCGGCAACGTGAACGTGATCACCCACGACCACATGCGGCGCATGAAGCACCAGGCGATCGTCTGCAACATCGGCCACTTCGACAGCGAGATCGACATCGCCTCGCTCAGGCAGTACCGCTGGGAGAACATCAAGCCGCAGGTGGACCACGTCATCTTCCCGGACGGCCGGCGCATCATCGTGCTGGCGGAGGGACGGCTGGTGAACCTCGGTTGCGCCACCGGCCACCCGTCGTTCGTCATGTCCAACTCGTTCACCAACCAGGTGCTGGCGCAGATCGAGCTGTTCGCGCACGGCGACCGCTACGAGAACCGCGTCCACGTGCTGCCGAAGGCCCTGGACGAAAAGGTCGCGCGGCTGCACCTCGAGCGCATCGGCGCGAAGCTGACGGTCATGACGCCGGAACAGGAGCGTTACCTCAGCACGCCGGCGTCCGGGCCGTTCAAGCCCGACCACTACCGCTACTAAACGACGCCTGGTGCGCCTGCTGCAGTTCACGGACACGCACCTGACCGGCACGCCGGACGGCGAGGTGCGCGGCGTGGACACGGTGGCGACGTTGTCGCGCTGCATCGCCCATGCGAAGCGCCGCCACCCGGACCCGGACGCGCTGCTGCTGACCGGCGACCTCGTGCACGACGACCCGGCCGGCTACATGGCGGTGCGAGCGCAGTTCGCGGGCTTCCCGGCGCCGGTGCACTGCCTGCCGGGCAACCACGACGAGGCTGCGGCGCTGCGCCGCGAGCTGGCCGGGCCTCCGTTCGTGCACGAGTTCGCGATGCGCCGCGGCGCCTGGCTGTTCGTCATGCTCGACAGCACGGTCGCGGGCGAGGACGGCGGCCACCTGTCGCCGCCGCAGCTCGCGCGCCTCGACGCCGCCCTCGCGCAGCACGCCGACGCGCACGCGCTCCTCTGCCTGCACCATCACCCGGTGCCGCACGGCAGCGCCTGGCTCGACGAGCTGATGCTCGGCAATGCCGCCGAGCTGTTCGAGGTGCTCGGGCGCCATGCCGGCGTGCGTGCGCTCGCCTGGGGCCACACCCACCAGCCGTTCGAGGGCATGCACGGCCACATCCGGCTGATGGGCACGCCCTCGACCTGCATGCAGTTTGCGCAGGACTCGGACGAGTTCGACGTGGACGACCGGCCGCCCGCCTATCGCTGGCTCGATCTCGGCGACGATGGCGTCCTCGAAACCGGAATCGAATGGGTGCACGACGATGCCTAGAAGCCTGGTCGCCCTCCTCGCCCTGCTGGTCCTCGGCCCGGCGCAGGCCGAGCCCGCGAGCTGGTCCGTGACCAGGGGCGGCAACACCGTCTACCTGTTCGGCTCCGTGCACCTGCTGCCGCAGGGCGGCTTCGCGATCGACGGCGAGCTCGAGCGTGCCTATCGCGAGGCCGGGAAAGTCTGCTTCGAAGTGGACACCAGCGCGCTGGCGCCGGAACAGATGACGGCCGTGACGCTGGCGCGCGCCGTGGACCCCGACGGGCGCGACCTGTTCACGCTGCTCGGACCCGCCGCCGCCCGCGCGCGCGAGAGCGCGCAGGCCGCCGGCATCGACCTCGCCCAGTTCGCGCCGTTCGAGCCCTGGTTCGCCGGCCTGACCATCACCTTGATCGCGCTGCAGCAGAACGGCTACGACGTCGAGCACGGCGTCGAGCAGGTGATCGAGGCCGCGGTGGACCGGGACGGCAAGGCGCGCTGCGGCCTCGAGACCCTCGACGGCCAGCTGGCGCTGCTCGACGGCATGCCGGCGGCGCTGCAGCAGGAACTGCTGCTGCAGTCGCTCGAGGAGGCGGGCAGGATCGACGAGGTCATCAGCCCGATGCTGGCGGCCTGGCAGAGCGGCGACGAGCGCGAACTGATGGCGAGCCTGGAACAGAGTTTCGAAGGCTATCCCGAGCTCGCCGATGAACTGATCTACGCGCGCAACGCGCGCTGGGCCGGACAGGTCGGCGAAATGCTCGACGGCGACGACGACGTGCTGCTGGTGGTCGGCGCGCTGCACCTGGTCGGCGACCGCGGCCTGCCGGCCCTGCTGCGCGAACGCGGCTACCGCGTCGAGCGGCGCTGAGCCGCGCGGTCGCCGCCTTGTCGCTGTTCGAAGAAGCCTCGAAGGTCATCGCCGGCGGCGTCAATTCGCCGGTGCGCGCCTTCCGCGGCGTCGGCGGCGAGCCGCTGTTCATCCGCCGCGCCAGCGGCGCCTTCATCGAAACCGAGGACGGCCGCCGCCTGATCGACTACGTCGGCTCCTGGGGCCCGATGGTCCTGGGCCACGCCCACCCGGACGTGATCGCCGCGGTCACGCGCCGCGCCGCCGACGGCCTGTCCTTCGGCGCGCCGACCGTCATCGAGACCGAGCTCGCGCGCAAGGTCGCCGCGCTGATGCCGTCCATCGAGCTGCTGCGCATGGTGAGCTCGGGCACCGAAGCGACCATGAGCGCGATCCGGCTCGCGCGCGGGTTCACCGGCCGCGAGCGCATCCTCAAGTTCGAGGGCTGCTACCACGGCCATTCCGACGCGCTGCTGGTCAAGGCCGGCTCGGGCGCGCTGACGCTCGGCGTGCCGAGCTCGGCCGGCGTGCCGGCAGGCGTCGCGGCGCAGACGCTGACCTTCCCCTACAACGACCTGCGCGCGCTCGAGGACGGCTTTGCCGCGCTCGGCGGCGAGATCGCCTGCGCGATCGTCGAGCCGGTTGCCGGCAACATGAATTGCGTGCCGCCGGCGCCGGGATTCCTGCAGAAGCTGCGCGAGCTGTGCACCCGCCACGGCGCCGTGCTGATCTTCGACGAGGTCATGACGGGCTTTCGCGTCGCGGCAGGCGGTGCGCAGGCGCTGTACGGCGTGCGCCCGGACCTGACGACGCTCGGCAAGATCATCGGCGGCGGCATGCCGGTCGGCGCCTTCGGCGGCCGGCACGACATCATGGAGCGCCTGGCCCCGCTCGGGCCCGTCTACCAGGCCGGCACCCTGTCCGGCAACCCGGTGGCGATGGCCGCCGGGCTGGCGACGCTCGAGGCGATCTCGAAACCGGGGTTCCACGCCGCGCTCGCCGCCACGACCGCGCGCCTGGTCGAGGGCCTGTCCACGGCCGCGCTGCGGCACGGCGTCGGCCTGGCGACCAACCACGTCTGCGGCATGTTCGGGCTGTTCTTCACGCGCGACGCGCCGGTGCGCCGCTACGAGCAGGTCATGGCCTGCGACGTCGAGGCGTTCCGCCGCTTCTTTCACCGGATGCTGGATGCCGGCGTGTATTTCGCGCCGTCCGCGTTCGAGGCCGGCTTCGTCTCCGCCGCGCACGGCGAGTCGGAGATCGCCGCCACGATCGACGCCGCCGAACGGGTGTTCGCGACCATCGCCCGGGAGCGCTGATGCGCGCCGTGACCTGGTTCCTCGCCGCGATCGCGGGCACGCTCCTGCTCGCCGCGCTCGCCGCCTGGCCGGTGTGGCAGCTCGCGCATGCGATTCAGCCGGACTGGCCGTTCCACAAGGTCGTCAGCCGGCTCTGGCAGCTCCTGCTGCTCATCGGGCTCGTGCTGGCCGTGCGCCGGCTCGGCCTGCGCACGCGCGAGGACTGGGGTTACGGGCTGCCGCGGCCGCGGTTCCTGCGCCAGGCCGGCGCCGGCCTCGCCATCGGCGTCGCGACCATGCTGCCGATGACGCTGGCGATGCAGGCGCTCGGCATCCTGGTGCTGCGGCCGGATTTCAGCCTGGCGCTGCTGGCGGCAGGCATCGGCGCGGGCGCGGCGACCGGGCTCGCCGTCGCGCTGGTCGAGGAAACGTTCTTCCGCGGCCTGATGTTCCGCGCCGTCGCGCGCGAATCGGGATTCGCCGCCGCGCTGTGGAGCACCGCCCTGCTCTACGCCGCGATCCACTTCCTCGCGCGCGTGCGCATCCCGCAGGACGAGATCGGCTGGGACAGCGGGCTGGCGCTGCTCGGCGCCGCATTTTCGCGCTTCGCGGCGCCGGCCACGATCGTCGATTCGTTCGTCACCCTGCTGCTGGTCGGCCTGCTGCTCGCGCTCGTGCGCCGGCGGACCGGCGCCATCGCCGCCGGCATCGGCCTGCACATGGGCTGGGTGGCCGTCATCAAGGGGACGACCTCGGTCACCGACGTGGACGATGGCGCGCGCTGGTCCTTCCTGGTCGGCAGCTTCGACGGCTACACGGGCTGGCTGGTCGCCGGCTGGGCGGCGGCGATGCTGCTGGTGGCGCGCGCCTGCGGCTGGCTGCGACCTACTCCCGGTCGCGCGTGACCGCCGGCTCGAGCGCGGCGAGGCGCTCGAGCGGGTCCGTCATCTCCAGCAACGACTGCTTGTCGGTCAGCGACAGCGGCAGCATCTCGGCGAGGCGGTTGCCGATCCAGGCGGCGTCGTCGCGGCGTTCGACGTGGCGGTAGGTCTCGGCAGCGTCGGGCAGCACCTGCATCACGACCTCGCTGAGCCAGGCCTGTTCCGGCGGCACCGGCAGCACCGGGTCCGGGCCGATGTCGAGCACGCGCCCGCGATTGAGGCCGTCCGCTTCGCGCCAGGCCTCGACGATGCGCACGCGCTCGCAGCCGACGCAGCTGATGCCGAGCAACCCGCCCTCCAGTCGGTCGAAGTCGACGATGCGCGCCTCGGTGCCGGTGGCCGCGAAGCTGGTGGCCCCGGTCGCTTCCTCGCCGCCGCTGATCAGCACGACCGCGAAGCCGGTCTGCTCGCGCAGGCAACGGCTCACCATGTCGAGGTAGCGCGGCTCGAAGATCCTGAGCGGCAGCGGGCCGCCGGGAAACAGCACGGCGTTGAGCGGAAACAGCGGCAGCTCGCGGACCTCGGCGTTCATGCGGCGCGCGCCCGCAGCGCCTGCAGCAGACGCTCGTGCAGGCCGCCGAATCCGCCGTTGCTCATGATCAGCACGCGGTCGCCGGACCCGAGTTCGGCGGCGAGCGCTTCCACCAGCGCCGGCAGCTCGCGCGCGACCGCCGCCTTCGCGCCGAGCCCGGCGGCGACGTCGTCGAGATTCCAGTCGAGGCCGGCGGGCTGATACAGCCAGACGCGGTCCGCGCCGCCGAGCGCCGCCGTCAGTTCCGCGCGATGGACGCCGAGGCGCATGGTGTTCGAGCGCGGCTCCAGCACCGCGACGATGCGATGGCCGCCGCCCTGGCGCCGCACGCCGTCGATCGTGCGCTGCACCGCCGTCGGGTGATGCGCGAAATCGTCATAGACGCGGATGCCCTGCACCTCGCCGCGCAATTCGAGCCGCCGGCGCACGCCGCGGAAGCTGCCGAGCGCGGCGGCGGCCGTGGCCGGCGCGACGCCCATGCCGACGGCGCAGGTGATGGCCGCAAGCCCGTTCTCGACGTTGTGCAGGCCGATCTGCGGCCAGCGCACCGTGCCGACGACCGCGCCGCGCTGCAGCAGCTCGAATGCCGACCCGTCCTGCTCGAGCAGCCGGCATTGCCATTCCGCGTCCGTTGCGTCGCGGGCGAAGCCGGTGAGCGGCGTCCAGCAACCCATCTTCAGCGTCGCTGCCAGCGCCGGGTCCGCCGTGTTCCAGGCGATGCGGCCCGACCCGGGCACCGTGCGCACGAGGTGGTGGAACTGGCGCTGGATCGAGGCCAGGTCCGGGTAGATGTCGGCGTGGTCGAATTCCAGGTTGGTCAGCACCAGGTGGCGCGGCCGGTAATGCACGAATTTCGCGCGCTTGTCGAAGAACGCCGTGTCGTACTCGTCGGCTTCGATCACGAAGGCCTCGCCGCCGCCGGCGCGGGCCGAGGCGCCGAAATTGGCCGGGATGCCGCCGATCAGGAATCCGGGATCGCGCCCGGCCTGCTCGAGGATCCACGCCAGCATGCTCGAGGTCGTGGTCTTGCCGTGGGTGCCGGCGACTGCGGCGACGGTGCGGCCGCGCAGCACGTTCTCCGCCAGCCACTGCGGCCCGGACGTGAACGGCAGGCCGCTGTCGAGCAGCCGCTCGATCAGCGCGTTGCCGCGGCTCATGACGTTGCCGACGGCGACCACGTCGGGCTTCAGGTCGAGCTGGCCGGGATCGTAGCCGTCGATCAGCGCGATCCCCAGCGCTTCGAGCTGCGTGCTCATCGGCGGGTAGACGTTGGCGTCGGAGCCGGTCACGCGATGGCCGGCGGCGCGCGCCAGCGCGGCGATGCCGCCCATGAAAGTCCCGCAGATGCCGATGATGTGCAGGTGCATCAGGCCGCCAGCGGGAACAGTTTCTCGGTGAGCGCCCGGCTGGCGATCAGCCAGGTCAAGGCGATCGCGACGCCGGTGATGAGACCCGTTTCCAGCGCGCCACGCAGGATGTGGCCGATGATCACGACGAACCAGACGGTGACGACCACCGCGGCGGTGCGCGCCAGCAGCCAGACCGGATAGATCGTAGTGGCCGGGCCCTGCATCAGCAGCAGCAGCACGACCACGAGCGGCGCGATCAGCACCGAGGTGCCGAGCACGGCGCTGATGGTTTGCGGATAGCGGTGGCTGCGGCGGGTGACCGCCAGCACCACCCAGAACAGGGCGAGCGACAGGCCGAGATCCACCGCGGTGCGCGAGACGATGCGGTCGCCGCCGTGCAGGATCCAGGATTGCAGCGCGCTCGCGGCCGCGTAGACGATCGCCAGCAGCGCCGCCAGCAGCACGGATGCCGGCAGCACGCCAGGATCCTTGCGAAGCAGGGCAATCTGGAACAGGGAATTCAGCAATTCGCTCATGCTGCCTTGGGCCGCGGCGGCGGCATCCGCATAATAAGGTGGTCATGACGATTGTCACCAGCCATTCGCCGGCCACCGATGTCCCGGCACCGATCCGCGACCCGGGGGCATTGCGCGCACGCGTCGATGCCTGGCCCGCCGCCGCGTCGCTCGCACTCGACACCGAGTTCATCCGCGAGCGCACGTATTACCCGCGCCTGTGCCTGATCCAGGCGGCGCTGCCGGGCGACATCGCGCTGGTGGACGTGCTCGCGATCGCCGACGGCGGCGCGCTGATCGGGCCGCTCGCCGATCCGCGGCGCGTAAAGCTGCTGCATGCCGCGCGCCAGGACATCGAGGCGCTGTTGCCGCTCACCGGCAGCCCGCTGGCGCCGGTGTTCGACACCCAGCAGGCGGCGGCCCTGCTCGGCTTCCCGGCGCAGATCGGCTACGCGGACCTGGTGCGCCAGGTGCTGGGCGTCGAACTCGCCAAGGGACACGCCCGCACCGACTGGTCGCGGCGGCCGCTGTCGCCGGAGCAGCTCGCCTACGCCGCCGACGACGTGCGTTACCTGCCGGCGCTCGCCGAGAACCTCGGCGAACGGCTGGAGAGAGCCGGCCGGCGCGGCTGGATGGACGAGGAGTCCGCGCTGCTCGGCGACCTGTCGCTCTACCGCGTCGAACCGGCCGAGGCCTGGAAGCGGCTGAAAGGCCTGGAACGGATGGATGCCGACGCCTTCGCCGCGGCACGCGCCCTCGCCCGCTGGCGCGAACAGCGCGCGATGGATCGCGACCTGCCGCGCGGCTGGGTGCTGCCCGACGCGGCGATCCACGAACTGGCGCAGGCGAGGCCGCAAAGCCGCGCGGCGCTCGCGCAGATCGGGAGCGTGCCCGGCGGCACGGCGGCGCGGGCCGGCGACGAAATCCTCGCCGCCATCCGCAGCGCACGCGACGAGGCGCCGGTGGCAGATCTCGAGGAATCAACCCGGCCCGGGCCGGCCCAGGTCCGGCAGATGAAGGCGTTGCAGCAGCGGCTGTCGGCCATCGCCACGGAGCTCGGCATCCAGCCGGAAATCCTGGCGACACGGCGCGAGCTCGCGGCGATGATTCGCGGCACGCGCGAACTGCCCGTGCTGACCGGCTGGCGCCGCGCCGTCATCGGCGAACCGCTGCTGGCAGCGCTCTAGGCGGCACCGCATGGGGACTGTCCCTTTTTTGCGTCCTCGCAAAAAAGGGACTGTCCCCTCTTCGTTTCAGCGGATAACCGCCTTCAACCGCGCATCCACCTCATCCAGCGACCCATCCGCATCGATGCGCCGCAGCAGGCCTTTCTTCGCGTAGTAATCCACCAGCGGTCGCGTGCGCTCGCCATAGACCGCGAGGCGCTCGCGCACCGTCTGCTCGTTGTCGTCGGGACGCTGGAACAGGTCGTGCGGCCGGCCGTCGGTGCAGGTTTCGCCCGGCCTGGGCGGGTTGGTCTCGATGTGGAACACGCGCCCGCAGCGCCGGCAGCTGCGCCGACCGGCCATGCGGCGCAGCAGGACCTCCGGCTCGATTTCCATCAGCACGACGGCATCGAGCGCGACGCCGAGCTCCGCCAGCTGCCGCTCGAGCCCATCCGCCTGCGCGATGGTGCGCGGGAAGCCGTCGAGGATGAAGCCGCGCGCGGCATCGGGCCGCGCGAGCCGCTCGCGGATGATGCCGAGCATGATGTCGTCGGCAACCAGCTGGCCGGCATCCATGACTTTCTTCGCGGCGACGCCGAGCGGCGTGCCGGCGGCCACGGCCTCGCGCAGCAGGTCGCCAGTGGACACCTGCGGCACGCCATGGCGCGCCTGCATCCGCTGTGCCTGCGTGCCCTTGCCTGAGCCGGGCGCGCCCAGCAACACCAACCTCATGATCTGCGACTCCGCGGGCCTGGCGCCCGTCGAGGGGCGCCCATCCTGCCCGCCGCCTCCGATGGCGTCAAACCGCGGCAAATCGGCTATGCTTCGCCCCCCACGGGGCGGTGTCGCCGCCCGCAATATGGATCGGGACGATGGCCAGGACCGCAAAAACAGGGCCCGGGCGGCGCAATGCGCTGTATGCGCAGAGCGGCGGCGTGACGGCCGTGATCAACGCGACCGCGGCCGGGGTCATCGAGGCCTGCCGCCGGCACCGCAACCGCATCGGCAAGCTGTACGCCGGCCGCGACGGCATCGTCGGCGCGCTGACCGAGGACCTGATCGACATCGGCCGCGAGGCGCCGGCGACCATCCGGGCGCTGCGCCACACGCCGGCCGGCGCCTTCGGCTCGGCGCGCTACAAGCTGAAGGACCTGGAGCGCGATCGCGCGAAGTACGAGCGCCTGATCGAGGTGTTCCGCGCCCACGACATCGGCTATTTCTTCTACAACGGCGGCAACGACTCGATGGACACGGCGCTGAAGCTGTCGCAGCTCGGCGGCCAGCTCGGCTACCCGGTCGCCTGCATCGGCATCCCGAAGACGGTGGACAACGACCTGCCGGTCACCGACTGCTGCCCCGGCTTCGGCTCGGTCGCGAAATACGTCGCGGTGTCGACGCTCGAGGCCTCGCTCGACGTCGCCTCGATGGCGCGCACTTCGACCCGCGTGTTCATCCTCGAGGTCATGGGCCGCCATGCCGGCTGGATCGCGGCGGCCGGCGGCCTCGCCGCGCGCGCGGCCGGCGACCCGCCCCACATCATCCTGTTCCCCGAGATCGCCTTCGACCGCGAGCGTTTCCTTGCGCGCGTCAAGGAGACGGTCGAGCAGAAGGGCTACTGCGTCATCGTCGCCTCCGAGGGCACGCGCGACGCCGAGGGCAAGTTCCTGTCGGACATGGGCACGCGCGACGCCTTCGGCCACGTGCAGCTGGGCGGCGTCGCGCCGACGCTGGCGGCGATGGTCAAGCAGGCGCACGGCTACAAGTACCACTGGGCGCTCGCCGACTACCTGCAGCGCTCGGCGCGCCACGTCGCCTCGAAGGTGGACGTCGAGCAGGCTTACGCCGTCGGCCGCGCCGCGGTCGAGCTCGCGCTCGCCGGCAGGAACGCCGTGATGCCGGTGATCCGGCGCAAGTCGTCGAAGCCGTACCGCTGGGACATCGGCTCGGTCGCGATCGAGAAAGTCGCGAACCGCGAGAAGATGGTGCCGCGCAACTACATCACGGCCGACGGCTTCGGGATCACCGCCGCCTGCCGCAACTATCTCGCGCCGCTGATCGAGGGCGAGGCCTACCCGCCCTACCGCAACGGCATTCCGGCTTATGCAAAGCTGAAAGGCGCGCGCGTGCGCCGGCGGCTGGCGACATCCTTCGTGATATGATTTTCGTTTCCAGGGAGTAGTTTCAATGACGATGCAACAGGCGCTCTGGCTGGCAATCGCAGCCAGCGTGGTGGCGATCCTCTACGGCTTGTTCTCGGTGCGCTGGATCCTGGCGCAGCCCGCCGGCAGCGCGCGCATGCAGGAAATCGCCGCGGCGATCCAGGCCGGCGCCAAAGCCTACCTGAACCGCCAGTACTCGACGATCGCGGTCGTCGGCGTCGTCCTGTTCGTGGTGCTCGGCTTCGCGCTCGACTGGTACACCGCCATCGGCTTCGCGCTCGGCGCGGTGCTGTCGGGCATGGCAGGCTACATCGGCATGAACGTCTCGGTGCGCGCCAACGTGCGCACGGCGCACGCCGCCAGCATCGGCCTCAATCCCGCGCTGCAGGTCGCGTTCCGCGGCGGCGCGATCACCGGCATGCTGGTCGTCGGCCTCGGCCTGCTGGGCGTCGCCGCCTACTACGCGGTCATGATGCGGCTCACCGGCGACTCGGACCACGCGCTGCACGCGCTGGTCGGCCTCGCCTTCGGCGGCTCGCTGATCTCGATCTTCGCGCGCCTCGGCGGCGGCATCTTCACCAAGGGCGCCGACGTCGG
>CAYXUJ010000035.1:0-26236 GCA_964468395.1 uncultured Steroidobacteraceae bacterium | reverse complement strand
CAGACGCGGCCAAGTGGCTCGCCGTCATCGCCATGATCGCCGGCCGCGTCGAGATCTTTACCATCCTGCTGCTGCTGACGCCAACGTTCTGGCAGAAATGACGTGGGGCTGCGCGACAACCTGCAGCTGATGCTGGAGCGCGGCCAGGACTCGCCGCTGCTGCGCTTCGCGCTCGGCCAGGAATGCCTCAAGGCCGGCGACCTCGTCAGCGCCATCGACCACCTGCGCCAGGCCGTGGACCAGAACCCGCGCTACTCGGCCGCGTGGAAGGCGCTCGGCGATGCGCACACGCGCGCCGGCTCCGTGGACCGCGCGATCGACGTCTACGAGCGCGGCATCGACGCCGCGCGCGCCGCCGGCGACGTGCAGGCCGCGAAGGAGATGACGGTGTTCCTCAAGCGCCTGCGCAAGCGCGCCGGGCCGGCGACATGACGTCGGCATCGACGGGCGCGCTGGGCCGGCTCGCGGCGGCCCTCGACGCGCTGGCCGAATACACCGGGCGGCTGGTGTCCTGGCTCGCGCTCGGCATGGTGCTCGCGACGGTCGCCGTCGTGATCATGCGCTACGCGCTGGGCCAGGGCCTGATCTGGTTGCAGGAATCGGTCAACTGGATGCACTCGCTGGTGTTCCTGCTCGGCGCCGCCTACACGCTGAAGGCCGATGAGCACGTGCGCGTGGACATCTTCTATCGCGGCATGGGCGCGCGCCGGCAGGCCGCCGTCGACCTGGCCGGCACCGTGCTGTTCCTGCTGCCGCTCTGCGCCTTCCTGGTGGTCGAGAGCTGGCATTACGTCGAGGTTTCCTGGCGCATCGCCGAGCGCTCGCGCGAGGCCGGCGGGCTGCCGATGCTCTACCTGCTGAAGACAGCGATCCCGCTGGCCGCCGTGCTGCTGGCGCTGCAGGGCCTGGCCCTCGCGCTGCGCGCCGCGCTGCGGCTGCGGGCCGGGGACTGACGATGGAGTGGCTGTCGTTCGTCCTGTTCGGCCTGATCATCGCGGCGCTGCTCGCCGGCTACCCGGTCGCGTTCACGCTGGCCGGCGTGTCGCTCGGCTTCGCCTTCCTCTGCAGCCTGTTCGGCGCGTTCGACATGGCCTTCCTCGAGGCGCTGCCGAGCCGGCTGTTCGGCGCGATGCAGAACCAGACGCTGGTGGCAGTGCCGCTGTTCATCTTCATGGGGCTGGTGCTGGAACGCGCCCGCATCGCCGAGAACCTGCTGGAGACGCTCGGCCAGGTGTTCGGCCACGGTCGCGGCGGCATCGCCATCGCCGTCGTCGTGGTGGGCGCACTGCTGGCGGCGAGCACCGGCATCGTCGGCGCCACCGTCGTGACCATGGGCCTGCTGTCCCTGCCCGCCATGCTGCGCTGCGGCTACGACCCGCGCATCGCCAGCGGCACGATCTGCGCCTCCGGCACGCTCGGCCAGATCATCCCGCCGTCCATCGTCCTGGTGCTGCTGGGCGACGTGCTGTCGTCCGCCTACCAGCAGGCGCAGTTGCGCGCCGGCAACTTCTCGCCGCAGAGCGTCTCGGTCGGCGACCTGTTCGCGGGCGCGCTGGTGCCGGGGCTGCTGCTGGTCGCGCTGTACATCGGCTACCTGCTGTGCGTCGCCTGGCTGCAACCGCGGCGCATGCCGCCGCCGCCGGATGCCGCGAACGCGCCCGCTCATTCCGGCTGGCGCGTGCTGAAAGTCCTGGTCGCGCCGCTGGTGCTGATCGTCGCGGTGCTCGGCTCGATCATCGCCGGCTACGCGACGCCGACCGAGGCGGCGGGCGTCGGCGCTGCCGGCGCACTGCTGCTGGCGCTGCTGCGCCGCTCGCTCGGGCTCGGCCGCCTGCGCGAGGTCCTGCGCGGCACCGTGCGGCTGTCGTCGATGGTGTTCATCATCCTGCTCGGCGCGTCGGTCTTTTCGCTGGTGTTCCGCGGCTTCGGCGGCGACCAGTTGATCCACGACCTGCTCTCGTCGCTGCCGGGCGGCGCGGCGGGCGCGCTCCTGATCGTCATGCTGGCGATGTTCCTGCTCGGCTTCATCATCGACTTCATCGAGATCACCTACATCGTCGTGCCGGTGGTCGCGCCGGTGCTGCTCGGCATGGGCCTGGATCCGGTGTGGCTCGGCGTGATGATCGCGATCAACCTGCAGACTTCGTTCCTGACGCCGCCCTTCGGCTTCGCGCTGTTCTACCTGCGCGGCGTTGCGCCGCCGTCCGTGCGCACGGCCGACATCTACCGCGGGGCGGTGCCGTTCATCGTGCTGCAGCTCGCGATGCTGGTCGTGCTGTGGTTCTGGCCGCGGCTGGTGACCTGGCTGCCGGGGCTGATCTACGGCTGAAGCCGCGCGGCGTCAGCCGCGCGAGTTCAGCATCGCGCGCTCGGCGATGTCCATGTAGGGCGTCATCGTCCGGCGGAAGGCCTGCACCGATTCCAGCGTGCGCCGGAACAGCGCGTCGGTCTTCGCGGTTTCCGCCAGGACTTCGTCCGCCAGCCGGCGCAGTTCGCGCAGCACGTCGTCCGGGTACGGGCGGACCTGCACGCCGTGATCGGCGACCAGGGTCTGCAGCGCTTCGGCATTGCGCGCCGTGAACTCCGCCAGCATGCGGTCGTTGGTCGCCGCCGCCGCGGTCAGCACGATCTCGCGCAGGTCCTCCGGCAGGGCCTCGAACGCGGCGCGGTTGATCATCATCTCGAGCGTCGAGCCCGGCTCCTGCCAGCCCGGGTAGTAGTAGTACTTCGCCGCCTTGTACAGCCCGAAGGCGAGGTCGTTGTAGGGCCCGATCCATTCGGTCGCGTCGATCGCACCGCTCTGCAGCGACGTGAAGATTTCCGAGCCAGGCATCGTCACCGGCGTGCCGCCGGCCCGGGCGATGACTTCGCCGCCAAGCGCGGGGATGCGCATCTTGAGCCCCTTGATGTCGGCCATCGAACGGATTTCCTTGCGGAACCAGCCGCCCATCTGCGTGCCGCTGCTGCCGCAGGGGACCGGCAGCAGGCCGAATGGCGCATAGGCCTCCTGCCACAGCTCGAGGCCGCCGCCGAAATAGAGCCAGGCGTTCATCTCCTGCGCGGTGAAGCCGAAGGGAATCGAGGCGAAAAACGACGAGGCCGGAACCTTGCCTTTCCAGTAATACGAGGCGCCGTGGCCCATCTCCGCGGTGCCGGACGACACGGCGTCGAAGATCTCGAATGCCGGCACCAGCTCGCCGTCGCCATAGACGCGGATCTTCAGCCGCCCGCCGCTGCAGCGCCCGACGCGCTCGGCGAACTCGATCGCGCCGGTGCCGAGCCCGGGGAAGTTGGCGGGCCAGGTGGTCACCAGCCGCCACTCGAAGCTGCGCGTGTCCGCCGCCGTCCCTGCCGGCCCGGCGCCGCGGCTGCAGGCCGCGACCGTCGCCGCCGCGGCCCCGGCGCCCAAGCCCTTGATCAGATCCCGTCTGTGCATCGCACCACTCCCCGTCGTCGCGGCCGCTACTGATACCACACCGGCGACGGCCCGCCTATCATCGCGGCATGATCGGGCTGCTGCAGCGCGTGACATCCGCCGCCGTCGAAGTGGACGGCCGCGAGATCGCGCGCATCGCCGACGGCCTGCTGGTGCTGGTCGCGGTCGAGCGCGGCGACGACGAGGCGACCGCGGCGCGGCTGCTGGACCGGCTGCTGAACTACCGCGTGTTCGCCGACGAGGCCGGGCGCATGAACCGCTCGGTGACGGATACCGGCGGCGCGCTGCTCCTGGTGCCGCAGTTCACGCTGGCCGCCGACACCGGCAAGGGCCTGCGCCCGGGGTTCAGCCGGGCCGCGGAACCGGCCGAGGCCGAACGGCTTTTCGGCCGCCTGGCGGGGCTCGCCCGGGAGCGCTTTCCTGCCACGGAAACCGGCCGTTTTGGCGCCCATATGCGGGTTTCTCTCGTGAACGACGGCCCCGTCACATTCTGGCTGCGGGCCGCGGGCGCGGGCGAAGGGCCGGGGGAGATTGGCGTATCATGAGCCCACACCGCCAGCCGCGCGGGCCGGAGTCATGACATGGGTATTGGTTTTCGCGAACTGCTGATCATCCTTGCGATCGCGCTCCTGATTTTCGGGGCGAAGAAGCTGCGCACCATCGGCTCGGACCTCGGCGCCGCGGTGCGCGGATTCAAGAAGTCGATGAACGACGGCGACAGCGAGGAGTCCGGCAAGAAGCTCGCGCAGGACGAGCGCCCGGACGCCGACTTCAGCACGGGCAAGCGCGACAACGCCGACTCGTCAAAGAACGCCTGACGTTCAATGTTCGAGGTCGGTTTCACCGAGATCATCCTGATCCTCGGCATCGCGCTGTTGGTGCTGGGCCCGGAGAAGCTGCCGAAGCTCGCCAGCCAGGTCGGGCGCTGGGCCGGCCGCGCGCGGGCGATGGCGCGGCAGTTGCGCCAGCAACTCGACGAGGAAGTCGCGGTCATGCCGAAGGAGGATTTCGGCCCGGTCGCCCACCGCCCGCCCGGCACGCCGGCCACGCCGCCGGCCGACACCACGCCGCCGCCCGCGCCCGCCGGGGACGGTGACGACGCCGATGCCGCCGACACCGTCCGGAAACACGATACGCCGCCGCCGGCCCCATGAACGACGCGGACAAGGAGAAGCTCGCCGAGAGCACGCTGCTCTCGCACCTGCTGGAGTTGCGTGACCGGCTGTTGAAGGCGCTGATGTCGACACTCGTCATCGCCGTGCCCTGCATGGTGTTCGCGAACGACATCTTTACCTGGCTCTCGAGGCCGCTGCTGGCGCAGCTTCCGGAAGGCTCCAGCCTGATCGCGACTTCGGTGATGGCGCCCTTCATGACGCCGTTCAAGCTCGCGTTGCTGGCCGCGATCTTCTTCGCGATGCCTTTCATCCTCTATCAGATCTGGGCGTTCGTCGCGCCTGGGCTCTACCGCCACGAGCGGCGCTTCGCGCTGCCGCTGTTCGTCTCCAGCGTGATCCTCTTCTATGCCGGCGCTGCGTTCGCCTACTTCGTCGTGTTCCCGCTCGCATTCAAGTTTTTCGTCGGCACGACGCCCGTCGGCGTGCAGATGATGACCGACATGACGCAGTACATGGATTTCGCCGTGCTGATGTTCTTTGCCTTCGGCATTGCGTTCGAGATCCCGATCGCGACCGTGCTGCTGGTGCGCACCGGGCTCGTGAAACGCAAGACGCTCACCGCGAATCGCGGCTACGTGATCCTCGGAATCTTCATCGTGGCGGCCTTCCTGACCCCGCCCGACCCGGTCTCGCAGACCATGATGGCTATCCCGATGTGGTTGCTGTACGAGGGCGGTGTGCTGCTGTCCCGCCTGCTGGTGCGCGGGGAACCGCCGGATCCGCAAGGCGATCCGGCTTGATGTTGCACCGCAAGATAGCGGAGACTCCCCCGACTCTGGAGTAAACCCCAATGAGCACCGACGTCCACATCCCGCCGGGCACCCTGCTCGGCCATCCCAAAGGCCTGTTCCTGCTGTTCTTCACCGAGATGTGGGAACGCTTCAGCTATTACGGGATGCGCGCGCTGCTCGTGCTCTACGCGGTCGCCGCGACGCACGCGGTGAACCCTGGCCTCGGCTGGGCCGAGCCGCAGGCGCTCAAGCTCTACGCCTGGTACACCGGCCTCACGTATTTCACACCGCTGTTCGGCGGCTGGCTCGCCGACAACTACATCGGCCAGCGCAAGGCCGTGATCATCGGCGGCATCGTCATGGCGCTCGGCCAGTTCTCGCTGGCGGCGCCGCTCGACACGCTCGGCACCACGCCCGCCTGGAGCGCATCGCTGCTCGGCATCGCCTTCCCGGACACGCCGACCAGTTTCTACGTCGGCCTGCTGTTGCTGATCATCGGCAACGGCTTCTTCAAGCCGAACATCTCCACCATGGTCGGCGACCTGTACCAGCAGGGCGATGCGCGCCGCGACGGCGCCTTCACGATCTTCTACATGGGCATCAATACCGGCGCCTTCCTCGCGCCGCTGGTCTGCTCGACGCTCGGCGAGGACCCGGCCTACGGCTGGCGCGTCGGCTTCTTCGCGGCGGGCATCGGCATGACGCTGTCCGTGCTGATCCAGCTCGCCTTCGCCAACCGCTACATCGGCAACGTCGGCGTCGAACCGGCCGCCCGGCGCTCGCTGGCGATGGCCGGCGGCACCAAGCACCCGCTGACCGCGGTCGAGCGCGACCGGCTGCGCGTGATCTTCGTGATCTTCACTTTCGTCGTCGTGTTCTGGGCCACGTTCGAGCAGGCCGGCGGCCTGCTGAACCTGTTCGCCGACAAGTACACCGACCGCTCGGTGGGCGCCTTCACGGTGCCGACCGGCTGGTTCCAGTCGCTCAACCCGCTGTTCATCGTGCTGCTCGGCCTGCCGTTCTCGATGCTGTGGAGCAAGCTCGGGGAGCGCGGCAAGAACCCGGCGACCCCGGTCAAGATGTACCTCGGCCTCGCCCAGGTCGCGCTCGGCTTCATCTTCCTGGTGATCGCCGTGTTCGAGATGCAGCGCACCGCCGACATGAAGTCCGGGATGATCTGGCTGGTGCTCGGCTACCTGTTCCACACGACCGGTGAACTCTGCATCAGCCCCGTCGGTCTATCGATGGTCACCAAGCTCGCGCCCCTGCGCCTCGGGTCGCTGATGATGGGCGTCTGGTTCATGATCAACTTCGTCGCCAACACGCTCGCCGGCTACATCGGCGCGTTCACCGAGACCATGGGCGAGTACCCGTGGATGGTCGCGCTCGCGGGCGACGTCGGCGTGCGGGCGGAGCACGCCGGCCTGCTCGGCATCTTCGGCGGCCTGGCGCTGGTGCTGATCGGGTTCAGCCTCCTGCTGTGGGCAATCTCCGGACGGATCGTGCAGTGGATGCACGGGGCGGAAGGCGTCAGCAAATGAGCCGCGCCGCGCTCGGCATCGCCGGCACGCTGTGCCTGGGCGGCCTGCTGGCCGCCTGCGGCGGCGGCGAGCCAAAGGAGAGCGCCGAAGAGTTCGCCGCGCGGGTCCACCAGGAACTCCGGAAATCAGGCCGTGAGAACGCCGCCGCCGCCTGGGTGCAGCAGACCTACATCACCCAGGACACCGAGGCACTCGCCGCCCGCGCCGCCGAGCGCGAGCAGGCCGAGTACGCGCGGCTGATCGCGGAGTCCGCGGCCTACGAGGGCCGGGACATCCCGGCGGATGCCGCGCGCACGATCAAGCTGCTGAAGTTCGGCCTCGCGGCGCCCGCCCCGGCGGATCCCGAA
This sequence comes from uncultured Steroidobacteraceae bacterium, assembly GCA_964468395.1. Classification (GTDB taxonomy): domain Bacteria; phylum Pseudomonadota; class Gammaproteobacteria; order Steroidobacterales; family Steroidobacteraceae; genus SCUD01. The sequence goes on along the minus strand of CAYXUJ010000035.1, from coordinate 19,006 downwards.
AAGCGCGCCGAGCTGGCCGAGATCGGCGCGCGCATGGAGTCCGCCTACAGCACCGGCAAGTACTGCCCGGACGGGCCCGACAGCTGCCGCAATTTCGACCAGCTCTCCGCGACCATGGCGAAGAGCCGCGACCCCGCCGAACTGCTCGACACCTGGGTCGGCTGGCACACGATCTCGCCGCCGTACCGCCAGGACTACCAGCGCTTCGTCGAGCTCGCGAACGAGGGCGCGCGCGGCCTCGGCTTCGCCGACCTCGGCGACCTGTGGCGCGGCGGCTACGACATGAGCGCGGCCGAGTTCGAGGCCGAGACCGAGCGGCTCTGGGACCAGGTCAAGCCGCTGTACGACGGGCTGCATTGCTACGCCCGCGACCGGCTGCAGCGGAAGTACGGCCGCGAGCTGGTGCCCGACGGCAAGCCGGTGCCGGCGCACCTGTTCGGCAACATGTGGGCGCAGCAGTGGAACAACATCTACGACCTGCTGGAGCCGTATCCGGGCGTTTCCAACCTGAACGTCGACGCCGCCCTGAAGAAGCAGGGCTATGACGCCGTGCGCATGACGCGCTCGGCCGAGTCGTTCTACACCTCGCTCGGCTTCCCCGGGCTGCCCGCGAGCTTCTGGGAGCGCTCGCTGCTCACCCGGCCGCGCGACCGCGAAGTCGTCTGCTATGCCAGCGCCTGGAACATGGACGGCGCCGGCGACGTGCGCATCAAGCAGTGCATCGTGCCGACCGAGGAGGAGCTCTACACGATCTACCACGAGCTCGGGCACGTGTACTACTACCTGAGCTACGTGGACCAGCCCTATCTGTACCAGCAGGGCGCGCACGACGGATTCCACGAAGCGATCGGCGACACGATCAACCTGTCGATGACCGAGGGCTACCTCGCGGACGTCGGCCTGCTGCCGACGGGCGCGCGCTCGAGCCGCGAGGCGCTGATCAACCGGCAGATGAAGGTCGCGAGCGAGAAGATCGCGTTCCTGCCGTTCGGCAAGCTGGTGGACCAGTGGCGCTGGGGCGTGTTCTCCGGCGCGATCCCGCCGGACAAGTACAACGAGGCCTGGTGGGACCTGCGCCGCAAGTACCAGGGCGTCGAGGCGCCGACCGCGCGCTCCGAGGCCGACTTCGACCCGGGCGCCAAGTACCATATCCCCGGCAATACGCCGTACACGCGCTATTTCCTGTCGTTCGTCCTGCAGTTCCAGTTCCACCGCGCGCTGTGCGAGGCGGCCGGATTCAAGGGCGCGCTGCACGAGTGCTCGATTTTCGGCAGCGAAGAGGCCGGCCGCCGCTTCCGCGAAATGCTCGCGCTCGGCGCCAGCCAGCCGTGGCAGGATGCGATCGAGAAACTGACCGGCACGCGCCAGATGGATGCGTCCGCGATCGTGGAGTATTTCCAGCCGCTGATGGGCTGGCTCGAAGAACAGAACCGCGGCCGCGATTGCGGCTGGTAAGCAGAAGGAAACCCGCATGAGTTCTGCCGACACGGCACGGCAACTGACTGTCCGCGCCATCGTCCTGTCGCTGATCCTGACCGTGCTGCTGGCGGCGGCGAATGCCTATCTCGGGCTATTCGCCGGCCTCACGGTCGCGACCGCGATCCCGGCGGCGGTCGTGTCGATGGGCGTGCTGCGCCTGCTCGGCCGCTCGAGCATCCTCGAGAATAATATTGTGGCAACTGGAGCCTCCGCAGGTTCGTCGATCGCGGCCGGCACGATCTTCACGATCCCGGCGCTCGTGATCATGGGGCACTGGGACCAGTTCGAGTACTGGTGGGTGCTCGCGATCGCCGGCCTCGGCGGCCTGCTCGGCGTGCTGTTCTCCGTGCCGCTGCGGCGCACGCTGATCCTCGACCAGAAATTGCAGTTCCCGGAAGGCGTGGCGACCGCGGAAGTGCTGAAGGTCGGCCAGGACCCGGGCCGCGGACTCAAGGCGCTGTCGCTCGCGGCCGGCGCGGCCGCAGTGTTCAAGCTCATGCTCGCCGGCCTCAAGCTGTCGCCGGAATCGTTCGTCGTCGCACGCTACTTCGGCGAGCGGGCGATCGGCTTCTTCGGCATCAACCTGTCGCCGGCGCTGCTCGGCGTCGGCTACATCGTCGGCTTCAACATCGGCGCGCTGATGCTGTCGGGCGGCGCGCTGTCCTGGTGGGTGTTCATCCCGTTCTACAACACCTTCCTGCACGACCATGACCCGGTTCTCGCCGCGCAACTGATCGGCCTCGAGGCCGACGCCGCCGCCGGCCTGATCTGGGGCCAGAAGATCCGCTACATCGGCGTCGGCGCGATGCTGATCGGCGGCCTCTGGTCGCTGTGGTCGCTGCGCAAGTCGCTGCTGTCCGGCGTGCGCACCGGCATGGCGGTGAAAGCCGGCGCCGGCGCCGACGTGCCGCACACGGAACGCGACCTGCCGATGGCCGCCATCCTGGCGGGCATCGTGCTGTTCGTTCTGCCGCTGTTCGCGCTCTATTACGCGGTCGTGGACTCGCTCGGCATCGCCTTCACGATGGCCGTGATCATGGTCGTGGCCGGCTTCGTGTTCTCGTCGGTCAGCGGCTACATGGCGGGCCTGGTCGGCTCGTCCAACAACCCGGTGTCCGGCATCACGATCTCGACCATCCTGTTCGCGTCGCTGATCCTGCTCGCGATCATGGGCACGGGCTCGACCGTCGGGCCGGTGGCCGCGATCATGATCGGCGCGGTGATCTGCAACTCCGCCGCGGTGGCGGGCGACAACCTGCAGGACCTCAAGGCCGGCCAGCTGGTCGGCGCGACGCCGTGGCGCCAGCAGGTGATGCTCGGCATCGGCGCGCTCGCCTCCGCCGCCGTCATGGCGCCGGTGCTCAACCTGCTGCTCGAGGCCTACGGCATCGGCACGCCGGCGCGCGAGGGCGTCAATGCGCTGGCCGCGCCGCAGGCGACGCTGATGGCCTCGGTCGCGAGCGGCATCTTCGGCAGCGGGCTGCCCTGGAACATGGTCGCGACCGGCGCCGCGGTCGGCGCGCTCGTCATCACGCTGGACGAGTGGCTGAAGCGCAACGGCAAGAGCTGGCGCGCGCCGGTGCTGGCAGTCGCGGTCGGCATCTACCTGCCGCTCGAACTGTCCACGCCGATCTTCGCCGGCGGACTGATCGCGGAGCTGGTGACGCGCTGGCACCGCCGCCGCAATCCCGGCGCCGACCTGGAAAAGCTCAAGCAGATGGGCCTGCTGTTCTCGGCCGGCCTGATTGCCGGCGAGGCCATCGTCGGCGTGCTGATGGCGATCCCGATCGTCGTCACCAAGGACGCCAACGTGCTCGCCGTCGCCGAGTCGCTCCAGCCCGGCCAGTGGGCCGGCATCATGGCCCTCGCCGCCTTCGCCTGGTGGATGCACCGCGTCGCAACCCGCCAGGCCCAGCCTTAAGAGGGGTCCATCCCTTTTAAGGTACGCTTGGCGTGAATGAGCGACGCCAACGCCCGGCGGGTGCGCATCGCGCTCGCGAGCATCTACCTGCTGTGGGGCACGAGCTACCTCGCGACCAAGATCATGGTCACGGACGAGCCGCCGCTCGTCGCCGCCGGCCTGCGCTTCCTGCTCGCCGGCGTGCTGCTGCTGATCGTCGCCTGGTGGCGCTACGGGCCGCCGGTGCTCAATCGCGTCGAGTGGCGGCACATCCTCGTCATGGGCCTGCTGGCCGTGCTGCTCAGCAACGCCTGCCACGTGATCGCGATGCAGCACGTGCAGTCGAACACCGCGGCCCTGCTCAACGCGACGCCGGCGCTCTGGATCGCCTGGCTCGGCACCTTCGGCCTGCGCCGCAGCGAGCTGTCGGGCACGGCGCGCATCGGCCTGCTCGTCGGCCTTGCCGGCGTGGTCCTCGTGCTCGCGCCCAAGGGCGGCTTCCACCTGGCCGGGCTCGGCTGGGAGCTGCTGATCCTGCTCGGCTGCCTGTGCTGGTCGCTCGCCACCATCTACTACCGCAACTCGGGCGCCGCGAACCGGCCGCTGATGTTCACCGCGCTGCAGATGATCGCGGGCGCGTTCGGCCTGCTGGCCGCGGCCTGGGTTTCCGGCGAGCCGCTCGACGTCCACTGGACCGCGCGCGGACTGTTCGCCTTCCTGTGGCTGGCGCTGATGAGCGCCTGCGTCGGCTACTCGGCCTACCTGTGGCTGACCATGCACGCGACGCCGGTCGTCGTCGGTTCCTATGGCTACGTGAACCCGGCGATCGCGGCGCTGGTCGGCTGGCTGGTGCTCGACGAAACGCTCGCCTGGACCCAGGTGGCCGGTATGATCGTGATCCTGCTGGGCGTCGCGCTTGCGACTGGCTACCTGACGCCGGTGCCCAGGCCGCCCGCCAGGACCGGTGACGCATGACGAGCCCACGATCACACGACCCCGCGCGGCGGAACCTGCTCCGCCAGTCGCTCGCCCTCGCCGGCTGTGCCGCGCTCGCCGGCCACCCGGCGCGCGCGCTGGCCGCCGCCGCGATGCCGCCGCCAGCCTCGGACCCGCATCCGGCGCTCGGCCGCACGCTGCACCGCATCGCCTTCGGTTCCTGTGCGGAGATCGACAAGCCGCAACCGGTCTGGACGCCGGTGCTCGCGCGCGACAACGACCTGTTCATCTTCCTCGGCGACAACATCTACGGCGACACGCGCGACATGGCGGTGCTGCGCGCCAAGTACGCGCAGTTCGGCAAGCTCCCGGGCGTGGCGCAGCTGCGCGCGACCACACCGGTGGTCGCGATCTGGGACGACCACGACTTCGGCGAGAACGACGGCGGCGGCGACTACCCGATGAAGGACGAGTCGCGGCGGATCTTCCTCGACTTCTGGGAAGAGCCCGCAAATTCGCCGCGCCGAGACCGCGACGGCGTCTACGGCTCCTGGGTGTTCGGCGAGCCCGGGCGGCGCGTGCAGGTGATCCTGCCGGACCTGCGCTACAACCGCACGGCGCTTACGCCGCTGCCGATGGGCAGCGCCAATTACGAGGACTGGGCCCGGGCCCGGGTCGCGGCCGGCCTCGAGATGCCGGGACCGTATCTCCGCAACCCCGACCCGAAGGCGACGATGCTCGGCGAGCGCCAGTGGCAGTGGCTCGAACGCCAGCTCGAAGTCCCGGCCGAGATTCGCCTGATCGGCTCGAGCGTGCAGGTGCTGGCCGACTTCACCGGCTGGGAATCCTGGGCCAATTTCCCGCGCGACCAGCAGCGGCTCTTCGACACGATCCGCCGCAAGCGCGCCAATGGCGTGCTGTTCCTGAGCGGCGACATCCACTATGCGGAACTGTCGTCACTCGACGTCAACGTCCCCTATCCGCTGTGGGACCTCACCGCCGGCGGCCTCACCGAGGAATGGCGCGTGCCGACGCCGAACTCGAACCGCGCGAGCGAGGTCGTGAGCGACGCCAACTTCGGCTTCATCGACATCGACTGGCAGGGCGCGGCGACGACGCTCGAGATCGGCATCGTCGACGCGACCGGCCGCCCGCGCTTCTCGCACCGTCTCGCGCTCGCGGACCTCGCCGTGCCCGCCGGCTGCGGAGCCTAGGCCGGCCACATGCCAGCCGTCACGCCCGTCCGCGCCGCGCTGTTCGACCTCGACGGCACGCTGGTGGACAGCGAGACGCAGACCGACCATGCGATCGGCATCGTCGCCGCGCGGCACGGCGCCGCCGGCTTCGCGCTGCCGCACGCCGAAACACGCGGCCGCACCTGGGGCCACGTCGCCGACGTCATCCGCGAGCGCACCGGCATCGGCGTGGACGCAGGCGCGCTCGCCGCCGAGCTGCTGGACTGCTGGAACGACGCCACGGCCGAGGTGACGCCGATCCCCGGCGCGCCGGAGGCGCTGCGCGCAGCGGCCGCGCGCGGGCTTGCGCTCGGCGTGGTCTCGTCGAGCCCGCGCTCCGTCATCGACCGCTTCCTCGACCGGCTCGACGTCTCCGACTGCATCGACCGGCGCGCGCGGGTCGGCGGCGACGACGTGCGCCGCGGCAAGCCCGACCCGGAAGGATTCCTGCTCGGGGCGCGCGCGCTCGGCGCCGAGCCGGCCGCCACGCTGGTGTTCGAGGACAGCCAGGCCGGCTTGCAGGCCGCGCGGGCGGCCGGCATGCGCTCCATGTTCATCACCTGCTGCGCCTCCGGCGTCGCCGCGAACCGGCGGCTCGCGACTGCGAGCTGCACGGACTACCGCGCGCTGCCGCCGGATTTCTGGGACGCCATCGCCGACGGCCGCCTCGACCTCGCCGGGCGCCAGTACGCATGAATCCAAGCAACACGGAACTGCTGCGCCGCTACCGCCTGCAGCTCTTCGTCGCGACCTGGCTGTCCTACTGCGGCTTCTACCTGGTCCGCAAGGTCTACGCAGTCGTCAAGCATCCGCTGAAGGAGCAGTTCGGCCTCGACGACGTCGAGATCGCGATGCCGTGGACGATCTACCTCGTCGCCTACATGCTCGGGCAGTTCTTCGCCGCCTGGATCGGCCGGCATGCCGAGAGCCGGCGCGTGCTCGCCGTCGGCATGTGCGTTGCCGCGGCCTGCAACATCGTCATCGGCCTGCTGGTCGAGGCGCAGGCTGCAAGCGCGTACCTGTGGATCTGCGTGACCATGGCCATCCTCGGCCTCTCGCAGGCGACCGGCTGGCCGCACAACGTCGCGCTGTTCGCCAACTGGACGCGCCGGTCGGAGCGCGGGACGCTGTTCGGGATCTGGGGCACCTGCTACCAGTTCGGCGCGGTGTTCGGCAAGGGCCTCGCCGGCTTCCTGCTCGGCTGGCTCGGCCTCGCCTGGTCGTTCTACGGCCCGAGCATCCTGCTGCTCGCGTTCACCGTGTACTTCGTGCTGCGCGCGCGCGAGCGGCCGGAATCGGCCGGCCTGTCGCTCGAGGACGAGGCGGAGCCGGATGCCGTGACAGCGGCGCCGGGACAGCCGGCGCTGCGCGAGCCCGCGCTGCCGCCCGGGTTCGTCGCCTCGATCGTGGCGATGGGCCTGATCTACTTCGGCTTCAAGTTCCTGCGCTACGCGCTCGACAGCTGGTCGGCGCTGATCCTCGGCGAGCACTTCGGCATGTCGGCCTCGTTCGCCGCCTATTTTTCGACCGCCTTCGACTGGATCGGCTTCCTCGGCGTGCTGGCCGCGGGCTTCTGGTCGGACCGCACGCGCGGCTCGCGGCGCACGCCGGTGATCTTCTGGATGACCGCCGGCTGCCTCGTGTTCACGTCGCTGATGTGGTCGGTCGGCCTCAGCTCGCCGATCTGGTTCGTCGCGCTGCTGGGCCTGATCGGGTTCACAGCGATGGGGCCGGACTCGCTCCTGTCCGGCGCCTGCGCGATGGACGTCGGCAGCCGCCGCCAGGCCGCGCTCGCGGCCGGCGTCATCAACGGCACGGGCTCGATCGGTCCGATCCTCCAGGAGCCGGCGATCGCCTGGCTCAAGCAGACGCAGGGGCTCGACTCCGTGTTCCTGCTGCTGGTCGGCATCGTGTTCCTGACCACGGTCGCAACCGGGCTGCTGGCGCGTTACGAGCGGCGCCGCGGCGTCTGACGGCAGCGCGCGGTCAGCCCGCCTGGCGCTGTTCGCTTACCGAGCGATGGCCGAGCGTCAGCGCGACGAAGAACATCGTCAGCACGCAGCAGGCGACCATCGTGATGAACACGCCGTTCCAGTCCCAGCGGTCGGCGATCCAGCCGACGCCGGTGCCGGCGATCGCCGAGCCGAACACGTAGCCGAAGAAGCCGGTGAAGCCCGCTGCCGTCCCGGCCGCCTTCTTCGGCACGAGGTCGAGCGAGTGCAGGCCGATCATCATGATCGGCCCGTAGACCAGGAAGCCGATGGCGATCAGCGCCGCATAGTCGATCCACAGCGGCCCGCGCAGGTTGAGCCAGTAGACCACCACCGCCACGAGCGTCAGCGCCATGAACAGGATGGTCATCGGCGCGCGCCGGCCCTTGAACCAGCGGTCCGACAGCAGGCCGCAGACGATGGTCCCGGGGATCGCCGCGTACTCGTACAGCGACCAGGCAAGGCTCGACTCGTGGAAGGAAAATCCCTTCGCCGTCTCCAGGTAGGTCGGGATCCAGTTGACGACGCCGTAGCGCACGAAATAGCAGAACGCGTTCGCGACCGCGATTGCCCACAGGAGACGGTTCGGCAGCACGTACTTCAGGAAGATCTCGCGGAACGTCAGCGTCCGCTCGTGCGCCTCGGTGTAGTCCGGCGGGTAGTCGTTGCGGTGCTGCTCGATCGCCGGCAGGCCGCGCGACTGCGGCGTGTCCTCGAGCAGGAACCAGATCAGGATCGCGATCACGGCGGCGATCATCGCGTTGAAATAGAACTTCGCGCCCCAGTCGTTGAACAGCAGCACGCCCGCCAGCGCCAGGTTCGCGACCAGCGCGCCGCCGATGTTGTGCGCCGTGTTCCAGGTGGAGACCGTAAAGCCGCGCTCGCGGGTGCTGAACCAGTGGACCATGGTCTTGCCGCAGGGCGGCCAGCCCATGCCCTGGACCCAGCCGTTCAGCGCCATGATCGCGATGATCGCGACCAGCGACGAGTAGATCGCATCGAGCAGGCCGAACGCCGCCATGATGCCGGCGGACAGGAGCAGGCCGAGCGGCATGAAGTACTTCGGGTTGCTGCGATCCGAGACCGAGCCCATCAGGAACTTCGACAGGCCGTAGGCGATCGACAGCGCCGTCATCGCCGTGCCGAGCTGGGCCTTCGTGTACTCCGGATGCTCGGCCAGCAGGTCCGGGATCGCGAGCGCGAAATTGTTGCGGACCAGGTAATAGCCGGCGTAGCCGATGAAGATGCCGGCGTAGACGCGCCGGCGCAGGCGCCGGTATTCCGGGTCCACGCGATCGGCAGGCAGCGCCGCGCCGAACGCGGCCGGCCTCAGGAAGCCGATCATTGCAGCGGCGTCGGCGGCGGCAAGGCGATGCCTTTCGACTCGAGGACCGCGCGCAGCCGGTCCGGGTAGTCGGTGATCAGCCCGTCGATGCCGAGCGCAATGACGCGCTCCATCTCCTGCGGCTCGTTGACGGTCCAGGGCACGACCGCGAGGCCGAGCTCATGCGCCTCGGCCACCAGCGCCGGCGTCAGGTCCTGCGCATGCGGCGACCAGGTCCCGGCGCCGAGCGCCTGCACCAGGCGCGGCACCGAGCCGGCGTAGTCGTCCACGTCGTAGCCGCCGAGCCAGGCCGTGGCGCCCGGCAGCCCGGCCTCGACCGTGTCCTCTCCGGACTGCTGGTCGGTCAGCGCCACGATCGCGATCTCCGGCGCCAGGCGCCGCACCATTACCAGCGTGCGCCAGTCGAAGGACTGGATGCTGCTGCGCGATTCCATGCCCGCCTCGCGGATCGCGGCGATCAGCGCCGTCGCGAAAGCCTCGGGATCGACTGTGTCGCCCGGCACGGTCGGGTCGATCTTGGTCTCGATGTTGAAGCGCACGGCCTCGTTGCCGCTCGCCCGCACCAGCGCGAAGACGTCCGCCAGCCGCGGGATGCGCTCGCCGTCCACCGCCTGCTGCTGCGGATACCGCGCCGCGTAATCGCTGCCCGGGCGCAGCCGGCCGACGTCGTACTGCTGCAACTCGGCATAGCTCAGCTCGCGCAGCAGCGGGCCGGCCTGCGCGAGGAAGGCGCCGCTCGCGTCGCGCGTGTGGTCGGGGTTGAGGGCGCGGTCGTGGCTCACCACCACGACGCCGTCCTTCGTCACGCCGCAGTCGAGCTCGAGCGTCGTCACGCCGATCGCGAGCGTCTGCCGGAATCCGGCGAGCGTATTCTCAGGCCACAGCCCGCGGGCGCCGCGGTGGCCTTGCAGGTCGAATGACGTCGCCAGTTCCGGCGCCTCGACGTCCCGCGTGCAGGCACCGGCCAGAGCGAGTACGCACACCGCAAATCCGGCCCTGAACTTCATCGCGACCCCCCCGTCCAGTTCGCGCGCGGCACTCGAGGCCGTCCCTTCTTCAGACACCCGACCTGTCGGCACCCAGATAGTACTTGGCTAGGCATCCCTGTTGAAATATTGTCACCGGCAACCGGTATCGAGTGAACCGGGACAGGGAGAGGGGGATTCGCATGAGCGCGCCGGAGGATCCACGCGCAGGCGACGATGTCGACCTGGCCCGGTTTGGCTACAAGCAGGAGCTGGACCGCACGCTCGGCAGCTTCGCCACGTTCGCCGCCGGCATCAGCTACATTTCGATCCTCACCGGCACCTTCCAGCTGTTCTACTTCGGCTTCGCGTTCGGCGGCCCGGCGTATTGGTGGTCGTGGCCACTCGTCTTCGCCGGCCAGCTGATGGTCGCGCTCTGCTTCGCCGAACTCGCCTCGCGCTACCCGATCGCGGGGTCGATCTACAACTGGTCCAAGCGGCTCAGCACGCCGCACGTTGCCTGGCTGGCAGGCTGGATGATGCTGACGGCTTCGATCGTCACCATATCGGCGGTCGCGCTCGCGTACCAGATCACGCTGCCGCAGATCGACGCGTTCTTCCAGTTCTACGGCGACGGCACCGGCAAGTACGACTACGCTGCCAATGCCGTGATCCTCGGCACGGCGCTGATCGTCTTCACCACGATCGTCAACGCAATCGGCGTCAACCTGATGGCGCGCATCAACAGCGCGGGCGTCATCATCGAGCTGGTCGCCGCCGTCCTGCTCGTACTTGCGTTCGCCGTCAACATCAAGCGCGGCCCAGGCGTCGTCACCGACACGCAGGGCCTGGGGGCCGACTGGGAACTCGGTTACCTCGGCGCGTTCCTCGCCGCCTCGCTCGCCTCCGCCTACGTGATGTACGGCTTCGACACCGCCAGCTCGCTGGGCGAGGAAAGCCTCGATCCGCGCCGCAACGCGCCGAAGGCGATCCTTCGCGCGCTGATTGCGTCATTCGTGATCGGCGGCGCAATCCTGCTGTTCGCGATGATGGCCGTGACGGACATCAACAGTGATGAGCTCGCCGTCGGCGGCCTGCAGTACATCGTCCTCGACGTGCTCGGCGGCACGATCGGCGACATCTTCCTGTGGTCGGTGGTGATCGCCATCACCGTCTGCTGCCTGGCGGTGCACACGGCCGCGATCCGGATGATGTTCGCGATGGCGCGCGACAACAACCTTCCCGGCGGCACGCATCTCGCGCGCGTCCATCCGAAGACGCGCACGCCGATCGTCCCGTCATTCCTGATCGGCGCGCTGGCGATCGCGATCCTGTTCGTCAACATCCGCCAGCCGCAGATCTTCGTGGTGATCACGAGCCTGGGAATCGTGATGATCTACATCGCCTACCTGCTGGTCACGATCCCGATGCTGCTGGCGCGGTTGCGCGGGCAGTGGCGCTCGGAGGACGCCCTGCCGGGCTACTTCACGCTCGGCCGCTGGGGCCTGCCGGTGAACGTCGCCGCCGTCGGCTGGGGCCTTGCCATGGCCATCAACCTGATCTGGCCGCGCCAGACGATCTATAACGCGACCGAGCCGTTTCACTGGTACCTGCAGTGGGGCGGCTTGCTGTTCGTCGGCTTCGTCATGATCGGCGGGTTCGCGTACTACTGGTTCGTGCAGCGACACAAGACCGGCACGCTGGCCGAACACGCCGCCGGCGCGCAGACTGAGGCACAGTCCTGAAATGGCAACCCTGGATAATCTCGCCGAACCGGCCGGGAATCGCCTCGTTTCCTTCAACCCCGCGACCGGCCAGAAGCTCGCCGAACTGCCGGTCGCCGGCCCGGCCGAGGTCGAGGCCGCCGTCGAGGCCGCGCGCGCGGCGCAGCCGGCCTGGGCGGCGCTGCCCGGCAGCGAACGCGCCCGCATCCTGCGCGCGGCGGCCGCGATCCTGCGCGCGCGCAACGACGAGCTGGCCGCGCTCGAAACCCGCGACACCGGCAAACCCATCCAGGAAACGCGCGTCGTGGACGTGATCTCCGGCGCCGAGTGCCTGGAGTACTTCGCCGCCCTCGCCCAGAGCGCCGCCGGCGAGCACATCGACCTCGGCCCGACGGCTTTCGGCTACACCCGCCGCGAGGCGCTCGGCATCACGGCCGGCATCGGCGCCTGGAACTACCCGCTGCAGATTGCCTGCTGGAAATCGGCGCCCGCGCTCGCCTTCGGCAATGCGATGATCTTCAAGCCTGCAAGCCTCACGCCGCTCACCGCCGCCGAGCTCGAAAAGGCTTACCGCGACGCCGGGCTGCCGGCCGGCATCTTCCAGGTCGTGCAGGGTCATTCCCCGACCGGGCGGCTGCTGACGCAGCACCCCGCGATCCGCAAGGTCTCGCTGACCGGCTCGGTCGGCACCGGCAAGGCGGTGATGAAAGACGCTTCCTCGACGCTGAAGGCCGTGACGCTGGAGCTCGGCGGCAAGTCGCCGATCCTGGTATTCGAGGATGCGAAGCTCGATCAGGCCGTCTCCGGCGCGCTGCTCGGCAACTTCTATTCCGCCGGCGAGGTCTGCTCGAATGGCACGCGGGTGTTCGTGCATCGCGCCGTGAAAGACGAGTTCCTGCGCAAGCTCGTCGCCCGCGTCGGCGCGATGAAGATCGGCGACCCGATGGATCCCGCGACCCAGGTCGGCTCGCTGATCTCCGAGGAGCACATGCAGATGGTGCTCGGCTACATCGAACGCGGGCGCGACGAGGGCGCGCGCGTGCTGGTCGGCGGCCGGCGCCGCACCGAGGGTGCGCTGACGAAGGGCTTCTTCGTCGAGCCCACCGTGTTCGACGGCTGCCGCGACGACATGCGCGTCGTGCGCGAGGAGATCTTCGGCCCGGTGATGTCGGTGCTCGAGTTCGCGGACGAGGATGAGGCCGTCGCGCGCGCCAATGCCACCGAGTTCGGCCTGTCGGCGGGCGTGTTCACCAATGACCTCAACCGCGCGCATCGCGTGATCGCCCGCCTCGAGGCCGGCACCTGCTGGATCAACCATTACAACGTGACCCCGATCGAGCTGCCCTTCGGCGGCGTCAAGCTCTCCGGCCTCGGCCGCGAGAACGGCCGCGCCGCGATGGAGCACTACACGCAGCTGAAGAGCGTGTACGTCGCCAAGGGCGACATCGATGCGCCCTACTGAGGAGTTCGACTACGTCATCGTCGGCGCGGGCTCGGCGGGCTGCGTGCTCGCCAGCCGGCTGACGGAGGACGGCCGCACGAGCGTGCTGCTGCTCGAGTACGGCGGCTCGGACCGCTCCATCTTCGTGCAGATGCCGACCGCGCTTTCCATCCCGATGGGCATGGAGAAGTACGACTGGCGCTATTACACCGAGCCCGAGCCCGGCCTCGGCGGGCGGCGGCTGCACACGCCGCGCGGCAAGGTGCTGGGCGGCTCCTCGTCCATCAACGGCCTCGTGTACGTGCGCGGCAACCCGCAGGACTTCGACCGCTGGGAAGCGGAAGGCGCGGCCGGCTGGAACTACGCAGCCGTGCTGCCCTATTTTCGCCGGGCCGAGACGCGCGCCGAAGGCGGCGATGCCTATCGCGGCGATTCCGGCCCGCTGCAAACCAGCTACGGCACCCTGTCGAACCCGTTGCACGCCGCCTGGCTCGCGGCCGGCGAGCAGGCGGGCTATCCGCGCACCGCCGACATCAACGGCTACCAGCAGGAAGGATTCGGCCGCCTCGACATGACCGTCGGCGGCGGGCGGCGCAGCAGCGCGGCGAATGCCTACCTGCGCCCCGCGCTGACGCGCGCAAACCTCGCCGTGCGCACGCAGGCTTTTGCAACCCGGATCCTGTTCGAAGGCCAGCGCGCCGTCGGCGTCGAGTACCGTCGAGGCGATGTCACGCAGGCCGTGCACGCGCGACGCGAAGTCATCGTCAGCGCCGGTTCGATCAATTCACCCAAGCTGCTCAAGCTCTCCGGCATCGGGCCCGCCGCCGAGTTGCGCGAGCTCGGCATCGCGGTCGTCCGCGACCTGCCGGGCGTCGGCGAGAACCTCCAGGATCACCTCGAGTTCTATTTCCAGGTCGCCTGCACGCAGCCGATCACGCTCTATTCAGCCATGGGGCTTCTTGCGCGGGCGCGGATCGGCCTGCGCTGGATGCTGTTCAAGGACGGGCTCGGCGCCACGAATCACTTCGAGACCGGCGGCTTCATCAGGAGCCGCGCCGGCGTGCCATATCCCGACATCCAGTTCCACTTCCTGCCGCTCGCCGTCACCTACGACGGCTCCTCGCTCGCGAAGGAGCACGGTTTCCAGGCGCACGTCGGCCCGATGCGCTCGCAAAGCCGCGGCTGGGTGCGGCTCGCATCGGCAGACCCGTTCGCGAAGCCGAAGATCCGGTTCAACTACCTGAGTCATCCGGACGACCTCGTCGAGATGCGCGCCTGCGTGCGGCTCACGCGCGAGATCTTTGCGCAGCGCGCATTCGATCCTTACCGCGGGCGCGAGATCCAGCCCGGCGCGGACTGCGTGACGGACGAGGCGATCGATGAATTCGTGCGCGCGAAGGTGGAAAGCGCTTATCACCCGTCGTGCAGTTGCAAGATGGGCCGGCGCGACGATCCTGCAGCCGTCGTGGACAGCGATGCGCGCGTGATCGGCGTGGACGGCCTGCGCGTCGTGGACTCCTCGATCATGCCGTCGATCACCACAGGCAACCTGAATGCGCCCACGATCATGCTGGCGGAGAAGCTGGCGGATCAGATCCTCGGAAAGCCGCTGCTGGCGGCGGCTGCGGAACCGTACTTCGTGGCACCGGAATGGCGGGCATCGCAGCGGTAAGGCGCCTCAGTAAGTCAGGCACTTACGCTCGTCCAGGTGATTGAAAGGCCGAAATGGCGTAAAACACTGCGTCATTTAATGACATCCAATTGGACGTTAGACGACAGTAATGGGCGCCCCATTCAAATTGCTGACAGTGGCCATGGCTCGAGCGGTCGCGCAGGCCCATGCCGACGCCGGTTTGCAGCAGTTCAACACGTTGCAGGCAGTTGCTGCTAAATCAAGGAATGAGCCGCAGTCGGCCAGCTACGTGGAACACGTGCATCACGCAGTCCCTGCCGCGACATCCCTCGCCTTCGCTGCAGAGTTGTTCCTGAAGGTGGTTCACTTTCAGAGTTTCCACATCTACCCGCATGAACACGATCTTGTGAAGATATACCAGTCCCTACCAGCCGCAAGCCGTGATTCTCTAGGAACGACTTATGGCGAGATGTATCGGCGCGACCTGCCTATGAATGTTGTGCATTTCGCGCTTGCCGCAGGTCATGACTCAGCCTCAATCCCAGCGGCTGCGGCGCCAGACCTTCCCACAATTGATCTTGCACTGTCGCACCTTCGAGATGTGTTTACGTCCTGGCGTTATATCTACGAAACCATGGAAGCGCCTACCAGTTCGGGCATCCATTTCAAGGCCCTGTTGTGCCTAATTGATGCATTGCATGTTCAGATTGACGCACACAAGGGAGGTGGCCGTGTTGAGTTTGGCGCACCTAAGTTCCGTGATAGTACTGTCGTCTAACAATGCGATGCAGCGGTCGGCCCTTGTCGTCACGCCGCTTGCAGGAACTGCAAGCAGCTCCCGGAGGCTTCGATCAGCAAGCGGCGCACCGACTACGTGCCGCCGCTGATCGCAAACGTTATGCGCTAACAGACGTTCGCGTGCGGGTCGAGCAGCGCAAGCGCTTTCTGTTGCCGCGGCGCGGTACGCTTTACTGACAGCTCTAGAGGACTAATGATGATGGGCACCAAAAGATCCCTCGGACAAGCGATCGACGAAGTCATATCGGCCCTCGAGCCACTCGAAGAGGCTGCTCGCCTGACAGCCATACGCGCCGCTTGCGCGCATCTTGGACTACAAGATGCAACGATTTCGTCCCCGCCGAATCCCGCACAACCCCAACCGCAGGCAGCCACTACGCAAAGTCCGGCGCCTGCTGCGAGTCTTGCTGTAGCTGGACAAGAC
The DNA here is from genome assembly GCA_964468395.1 of uncultured Steroidobacteraceae bacterium. GTDB lineage: Bacteria > Pseudomonadota > Gammaproteobacteria > Steroidobacterales > Steroidobacteraceae > SCUD01. The sequence continues at coordinate 3,135 of CAYXUJ010000035.1, read as the reverse complement.
ATCCGATCGTTCAAAGAACAGAAACAACCGAGCAATGCGATAGAGATGGCATGCATCGTCGCGTACTACCTCGACTCTCTCGCCGCGCCCCCTGAACGCGCGTCAGACGTCACTAAGGCCCAGCTAGAAAAGTACTTCAAGCAAGCGAATTTCAAGCTCCCCAAGCGCATGGACCAAGTGCTCATCGATGCTAAGGCCGCGGGGTATTTGGACTCCGTTTCTCGAGGTCGCTATAAGTTGAATCCCGTTGGTCACAATCTGGTCGTCCACAATCTTCCTCGAAAAAAGACTGCGTAACTCGAAATGCTCGAGCTGATTCGAGCTCTGGGCCAGCGTGCAAACGGACTTCGCAGATCCGTCAAATCACTTGACTCTCCGCAAGTCCGCCGTGCTTCGGATCGCGATGAGGCTAGAGCGATAGTTGATTCGTACTTCCGAGAGTTGCGCGAGCAACTTCGAATTGGTGGGCTCCGCGGTGACGTTATACAAGCACTAGACGAAGCAATGCATGCTCTCCTGGAGACATCGCGCAAGCTGAGTGCGAAGGGAACATACGAGAACGTCCTCAAATCCGTTGGCGCTACTATCGCCATTGCAGAGAAATTGGCGCTATCAACCCAGAGTCTCTCCGCGTCCCGCCCATTCGAGCCAACCGACGCATCCATCGTGCGAACGCTGGCGCGAGTTCTACCTTCTGCGGCACGAGCGTACGAACAAGCGCTTCGGGATCTGGCAGGTCCCGAGCGGCTTTCGTGGCGAGGTCCCGCGACGGATCTTCGTGAGAGCCTAAGGGAAACGCTCGATCATCTTGCGCCGGACGCCGATGTGGCGTCAGAAAAGGGATTCAAGCTTGAAAAGGATCAACGCGGTCCAACGATGAAGCAAAAGGTCCGATATATCCTAAGGAAACGAGGGATCTCCAATTCGTTGAGCATGACTCCAGAACAGTCTGTGGAGGCGGTCGACGAGATCGTGGGTGGCTTCGTACGCTCCGTCTATACTCGGTCAAGCATCTCGACGCATACTCCTACAGAGAGGTCGGAAGTCCTCCGCATTCACACATACGTTCGTGCGGCTTTTTGCGAACTCCTAGAGATTCATCCGGGAGCGTAGGGATCCTTGAAGACAACACGCGGCTGGAGCGCGCCTCCCGCGTATCGCGGCCGCGCATAACGGCCGGTTGCAGAGGACAGTTGTAAACAAAAGTGCCAAGGCACGTACGGCAGCGCGCCGCCGCTGATCCTGGGCGTTAGATGCTCAAGGAGCACTGATGAGATTGTCTACAGCATTTCTGAAGACGTTTGGCGCTCCTGACACTCCGAAATTCGGTGCTGATTTGCCAGCGCTGACGGAGTTGCTCGGGACAGTGCCACCAACAGACAGGGCGCGGTCAGTCCTAATTACGCATGTGCTCGACACGGCAGTCGCATACGTGGAAGCCGTTCACTCCGTATTTCCGGTCGCGCGAGTCGTGGCGATTCCCTATTCGGCCTCTTCCACCGCTGTGCAATCCCTGAGGTCCAAAGGGTTCACGGTTGTTGTGCCGACGTCCATTCCCGACACGTTTGTTGAATCCGAACGCCAAGTGATGGAAGCGCTGAAGGAGGCGGCGACTCCACTGCTGGTTCAGGAGGTGGGCGGCTATCTCGCGAAGGCATCGGCCCGACTAGCTGCGTTCCCTCACTTCTTGGGCGTCGTGGAGGATACGAACAACGGCCATTGGTTGTACGAAAGCACGGGTCCACACCCGATTCCTGTCTTATCGATGGCGCAGAGCCCGCTCAAGGCGGTTGAGGACTCTATCATCGGAGATGCGGTGCTGTTCAGCGTTGAGAGGATATTGCGTGAGGAGTTCGCTGCGATCTGTCAGGGTTTACACAGTGCAGTCATTGGGTTCGGCAAAATCGGCCGGTCAGCGGCCGTCGCGCTCAAGGGCAGAGAGGCGGTCGTTTCGATTTACGACATCAATCCGGCCAAGGACATGACCGCCAAGGTTGAGGGGTTCTATCCGAGGCCACTACATGATTTGCTACCAGAAAGCGACTTGGTGGTCGGATGCACAGGTCAGACCTCGATTCGCTTGGTAGACATGCCTTTCATCAAAGATGGCGCGATTCTTGTCAGTGCAAGTTCGAAGGCCGTGGAGTTTGCATTGGCAGATTTCGAGGGCGCGTGCACGCTGGAGAAGTTCTCAAACGTTGTGTGGAGGTTCACGCAGCCAAACAACAAACGGTTCTTTCTGCTACTTCAAGGAACTCCGGTCAATTTCCGGGACGGCAGTATTCTGGGAACTATTCTTGACATGATCTACTGCGAGCTATTCTTGTGCATGCGCGAGGTAGCAGGGAAGCGGGCATCGATTGGCTTGTCCAAGTCTCCAGGCCCAATTCAGGACGAAGTGGCGAAAGCGTGGCTGAGGGCACACTCCGAGGACTTCCGAAAAGCCATCGACGACAAAATTTGGGACTATCCCGAGAGCCTAAAACTTGGACTTCCGAAACCTTAGTCTGCATCTATCAACGAGTTGCAGCGGTCGGTCCGCTGCGCGGCCCGCCGCTGAACCGGAACGTTAGATCACAACTTTTGAAGCCTTAGCACGCAATGAAGAATACGCTAGTTCTCATCGCACTCGCGCTCGTAGGCTGGTTCGCGTACACGCGCGCGGTTGGACCTCCAACGCCTGAGTCACTTGCGCCCACGATCTCTGGGGCTGATGAAGTCACTGACCAACTCGCTACGGACGCTACCTCCCAGTTCAATTGCGACGGCCGCACGCGCTGTTCCCAAATGACCTCCTGTGAAGAGGCGGAGTTTTTCCTGCGCAACTGCCCAAATGTTGAGATGGACGGCAACAACGACGGTGAGCCATGCGAGAGTCAGTGGTGCGGCAATTCGCAGTGACCGGCTGCGATCGAACTATGTGACGCAGCGGTCGTCGCGCGTCGGCACGCCGCTTGCAGATCGCGGACCTTAGGTTTCACTTTTGAGCGCGTATCCAACGGTTCGCGCTCGAAATTCAGCCGACCTTGCCCCGGGTAGTTATTGTATCTACACTAACCATGGGCATCGCCTACGATCCGCTTCAGCATGAGAAAGGCCAATCGACGTGAGCAAGACCGCCTCGCGCCGTACTTT
>CAYXUJ010000034.1:0-26315 GCA_964468395.1 uncultured Steroidobacteraceae bacterium | reverse complement strand
CCTGCGAGGTCTTGGTCGGGATGGTCGTGTTCTTCTCGATCAGCCGCGTCATCACGCCGCCCAGCGTCTCGATGCCGAGCGACAGCGGCGTCACGTCGAGCAGCAGCACGTCCTTGACGTCGCCGGCCAGCACGCCGCCCTGGATCGCGGCGCCGACCGCGACCGCCTCGTCCGGATTGACGTCCTTGCGCGGCTCCTTGCCGAAGAAGTCCTTCACCGCCTTCTGCACCTGCGGCATGCGGGTCTGGCCGCCGACGAGGATCACCTCGTCCACGTCGCCGACCGACAGGCCCGCGTCCTTCAGCGCCACGCGGCAGGGCTCGATCGTGCGCTTGACCAGGTCCTCGACCAGCGACTCGAGCCTGGCGCGGGTCAGCTTCAGCGTCAGGTGCTTGGGTCCGGAGGCATCGGCCGTGATGTACGGCAGGTTGATCTCGGTCTGCTGCCCCGAGGACAGCTCGATCTTGGCCTTCTCGGCCGCTTCCTTCAGGCGCTGGACCGCGAGCGGGTCTTTGCGCACGTCGACGCCGCTTTCCTTCTCGAACTCGGCCGCGATGTGGTCGATGATCCGGCGGTCGAAGTCCTCGCCGCCGAGGAAGGTGTCGCCGTTGGTGGACATGACCTCGAACTGGCGCTCGCCGTCGACGTCGGCGATCTCGATGATCGAGATGTCGAAGGTGCCGCCGCCCAGGTCGTAGACCGCGATCTTGCGGTCCTTGCCCTTCTTGTCCATGCCGTAGGCCAGCGCGGCGGCCGTCGGCTCGTTGATGATGCGGCGCACGTTGAGGCCGGCGATGCGGCCGGCGTCCTTGGTGGCCTGGCGCTGCGCGTCATTGAAATAGGCCGGCACCGTGATCACGGCGTCGGTCACGGCCTCGCCGAGGTAGTCCTCGGCTGTCTTCTTCATCTTCATCAGCACGCGCGCCGAGATTTCCGGCGGCGCCATCTTCTTGCCCTGGGCCTCGAGCCAGGCGTCGCCGTTCTCGGCGCGCACGATGCTGTAGGTCTCGAGCGGGATGTCCTTCTGGACCACGGCGTCCTCGAAGCGGCGCCCGATCAGGCGCTTGACGGCGTGGAAGGTGTTCCTGGGGTTGGTGACGGCCTGCCGCTTGGCCGGCTGCCCGACGAGGATCTCGCCGTCCTTGGTGAAGGCGACGACCGACGGGGTCGTGCGGTCACCCTCGCTGTTCTCGATGACCTTGGGCGCACTCCCCTCCATCACTGCGACGCAGGAATTGGTCGTGCCCAGGTCGATGCCGATGATCTTGGCCATGGACTGGCTCCGGAATGGTTGAACTGGTCCTCGAATTGGGGCCTGCGGCGGGCGGTTTCAACCTTCCGGGGCCGCCGGCGCGGCCTCCGGCTCGGTCGAAACAATGACCCGCGCGGGCCGCAGCAGCCGCCCGTTCAGCTGCCAGCCCTTCTGGACCACCTGCAGCACCGTGTGCGGCGGGTGCCCGGCCGAGGGCTGCATCGCCATGGCCTCGTGCAGCGCCGGGTCGAAGGGCTGCCCCGCCGGATCCAGCTCGACGATGCCGGCCCGCTCGAAGGCCTTGCGCAGCAGGCGCAACGTGGCCTGCTGGCCTTCCAGGAGGGTCGCGGCATCAGCGCTCGCCGCCGACTCGAGCCCAAGCGCGAGGCTGTCGGCCACCGGCAGCAACTCGGCCGCGAAGCGCTCGACACCGAACTGGCGCGCCGAGTCGATTTCGCGGGCGGAACGCTTGCGCACGTTCTCGAGCTCGGCGATCGCGCGCAGGAAGTCGGCGCGGTGCTGCTCGGCGCGCGCCTCGGCGGCCGCGAGCGCCTCGGCCTCGCCGTCCGCATCGGGAACGGCGGGCGATGGCGCGGATGCTGGCGCGTCGGCCGGATTGCTGGGCTGCTGCGGGTCGGTGGCGCTCATGCAGACGGGGTCTGGGGCTCAGTCCCGCGAATTCAAGGCCGCGCCGAGCATGCGGGCGGCGATGTCCACGACCGGGATCACGCGCTCATAGGCCATGCGCGTCGGCCCGATGACGCCCAGCACGCCGACCACGTTGTCATCCAGCGTGTACGGCGCGACCACGACGCTGCAGTCGTCGAGGATGCGGAATCCCGACTCGTGGCCGATGAAGATCTGCACGCCCTGGGCGTGCAGGCTCTGGTCCAGCAGGTGCAGGATGTCGCGCTTCTCGTTGAAGGCCTCGAACAGGCGCCGCAGCCGGTCCACGTTCGAGAGCTCGGCGAATCCCATCAGGTTGGTCTCGCCGGCCACGACCATGTCGGCATCGCGCCCGTCCGGCTGCTCGGCAAATGCGCGCTGGGCGAGCGTGATCGCGTCGATCATCAGCCGGTTCATCTGCTCGCGGGTCTCCTGCAGCTGCGCCACCAGGCGGGCGCGCACGCCCGCGAGTTCCTGGCCGCGGAACTGGTCGTTCAGGAACGCCGCGGCCCGGCGCAATTCGTCGGCGGAGAAATGCCGGTCGAGCTGCACCACGCGGTTCTGCACTTCGCGGCCGTTGACCACCAGGATCGCCAGCACGCGATTGCCCGACAGGCCGACGAACTCGATCTGCGACAATGCCGCATGGGTCTCGCGCGGCACCGTGACGACGCCGGCCAGGTGCGTGAGGCTCGACACGAGTTGCGAGGCCGCGGTCACCAGCGCGCGGGGATCGCCGACGCGCAGGTCGAAATTGCGCTTCAGTTCGTCGATTTCCGTCTGGCCCGGCGGCTGGTAGCGCAGCAGCGAATTGACGAAGTAACGGTAGCCCTTGTCGGTCGGCACGCGCCCTGCCGAGGTGTGCGGCGAACTGACGAAGCCGTGTTCCTCCAGGTCCGCCATGACGTTGCGGATGGTCGCCGCCGACAGGCTGAGGCCCGACTCGCGTGTCAAAGTCCGCGAGCCGACCGGCTGCCCGTCGCGCACGTAGCATTCAATGAGGGTTCGCAGCAGCTGCTGCGCACGCTCATTCGGCGGTTCTTCGACATCGCGCGGGATGTCTGTCATAAGTCTCTGTTAGGAAAGGAATTTGGCATTTTCGCGACGCAACGCAGCCAAACTAGCAATCGCGCTCATCGAGTGTCAAGGCAAGCCGGAGCCGTGGCCCGGCGATGGTGGCCCACCTGCGGCGATGCGTGCTAAAAAGCCCGAAAACCCGATGAACAAACCCTTCTCCCGGATCGCCCTGGTCGGCAAGGTTGAGGACCCACGCGTCGCCGATTCGATGGCGGCGCTGGCGCGGCACCTGCGCACGCGCGGCCTCGCGGTGCTGCTCGACCGCGGCGCCGACGTTGCCGGCCTGCCGGACGACGTCGAGCGCAGGGCCGTGGCGGCGCTCGGCGAGGAAGCAGACCTGATCGTGGCGATCGGCGGCGACGGAACCATGCTGTTTGCAGCGCAGCTCGCGATCGGGCGTGGCGTGCCGCTGCTCGGCATCAATCGCGGCCGGCTCGGATTCCTCACCGACGTGTCGCCGGAGGAAATGATCGCCATCTTCGATGCGGTGCTCGAGGGCCGCTACGAGACCGACCCGCGCCAGCTGCTGGACGCGCAGCTGACGCTCGCCGACGGGCAGGCGGCGGGCTACCGGGCGCTCAACGACGTCGTCGTGCAGCGCCATGAATCGGGCCGGATGGTCGAGCTCGAGACCTGGATCGACGGCCGCTTCGTCAACGTGCACGGGGGCGACGGCCTGGTGATCGCGAGCTCGACCGGCTCCACCGCGTATGCGCTGTCCTGCGGCGGCCCGATCATCCACCCGGCGCTCGGCGCCGTGGTCATCGCGCCGATCTCCCCGCACACGCTCTCCGACCGGCCGATCGTGGTCGCGCGCGACAGCCGGATCGAGGTGCGGCTCGTCGCCCGCTCGGCGGCCCGTGCGCAGGTCACCTGCGACGGCGTGCTGCTCGGCGACCTCGAGGAGCTCTCCCGCCTGGTGATTGCGCCCGCGGCCGAAAGCATCACGCTGCTGCATCCGCTGGGGCACGACTACTTCCGCCTGCTGCGCTCGAAGCTGCACTGGGGCCGCAGCGTCCGCACCGGCGGCGCGGAATACTGACCGTGCTGGCGCACCTGCAGATCCGCGACTTCGCGATCATCGACTCGGTCGAGCTCGAACTGGCCGCCGGCATGACCGCCCTGACCGGCGAGACCGGCGCCGGCAAGTCGATCATCGTCGATGCCGTCATGCTCGCGCTCGGCGCCCGCGCCAGCGCCGACGCCTTGCGCCACGGGGCCGAGCGCGCGGAAATCACCGCGACCTTCGATGCCGGCGACGACCCGGCCGTGCGGCGCTGGCTCGACGAGCAATCGATCGAGCCCGAGGACGGCGGCATCGTGCTGCGCCGCGTGATCGGCCGCGACGGCCGCTCGCGCCAGTACGTCAACGGCCGGGCGCTGCCGGCGCAGCCGGTGCGCGAGCTCGGCGACCTGCTGCTCGACATCCATGGCCAGCAGGAATTCCAGTCCCTGGTCCGGCGCGATGCGCAGCGCGAGATCGTGGACCAGCACGGCGATCACGCCCGGCTGCTGGCGCCGGTCGAGCAGTTCGCGGCGGAGTGGCGGCGGCTGAGCGCCGAGCGCGAGGCGCTCGCGGCCGAGGCACGCGACCGGGGCGCGCGGCTCGAGCTGCTGCGCTACCAGGTCGGGGAGCTGGAGGCGCTCGGCCTCGCAGCGGGCGAAGCCGCGAGCCTGCTGGAGGAGCGCGCGCGCCTGGCCAACCGCGGCCGGCTTGCGGAAGCGGCGCAGGCTGCGCTCGCCCTCGCCTACGATGCGGACGGCGCCGATGCCCACGCCGTCGCGGCCCGGGCCGCCAGCCAGCTGCGCGCCGTCGCCGCGCTCGACCCGCGCCTCGCCGAGCCGCTGCAGATGCTGGAGGAGAGCCTCATCGCGCTCGGCGAATCGGCCTCGCGGCTCGGCGCCTACCTCGAGGGGCTCGACGCGGACCCGGCGCGGCAGGAGCAGGTTGAACGCCGGGTCGCGGCCATCGAAGACCTCGCGCGCAAGCACCACGTCGCGCCCGCCGCGCTGCCGGAGCAACTCGAGGCGCTGCGCGCGCAACTGGTCGCGCTCGAGCAGGCCGAACAGGTCCAGGGCGGCCTCGACCAGCGCATCGCCGCCGCGCGCACCGGCTATGCCGGGGCCGCGGCCGCGCTCGGCGCGGCGCGCCGCACGGCGGCCAGGCGCCTGGCCACCGCCGTGACCAGCCTGATGCGGCAGCTCGGCATGCCGGGCGGCAAGTTCGAGATCGCGGTCGAGACCGATGCGGAACAGGAGCCGCGCGCCGCCGGCGCCGAGCGCATCGAATTCCTCGTCAGCGCGAACCCGGGCCAGCCGGTCAAGCCGGTGGCGAGGGTCGCTTCCGGCGGCGAGCTGTCGCGCATCAGCCTGGCCGTGCAGGTCGCCGCGGCGCATCGCCACGGGCGCACCTGCATGATTTTCGACGAGATCGACGCCGGCGTCGGCGGCGGCGTGGCGGAGATCGTCGGGCGCATGCTGCGCGAGCTCGGCGACCGCGCCCAGGTGCTGTGCGTGACGCACCTCGCGCAGGTCGCGAGCCAGGCCCACCACCAGCTGCGCGTCAGCAAGCTGACCGACGGGCGCAGCAGCCGGACCGCCGTCACCGCGCTCGGCGCCGATGAGCGCGTCGAGGAACTGGCGCGCATGCTGGGCGGCGTCGAGATCACGCGCAAGGCGCGCGAGCACGCCCGGGAGATGCTGAGGACCGCGGGCCGGGCCGCGGGCTGAGGCGGGCGCCGGTCAGCTGCGCTTGCGGCGGTGCGGGCAGTTCTCCCGCCGGCAGCGGCCATAGAGGATCAGGTTGTGCTCCTCGATGGTGAAACCGAGGCGCTTCGCCACGTCCAGTTGCAGCCGCTCGATGCCGCAATCGACGAACTCTTCGACGCGCCCGCAGTCCATGCAGATGATGTGGTCATGGTGCTCGCCCTCGTTGAGCTCGAACACCGCGGTGCCGCCCTCGAAATGATGGCGCTTCACCAGCGACGCCGCCTCGAACTGCGTCAGCACGCGATAGACGGTCGCCAGGCCGATGTCTTCGCTCTGCTCGATCAGCGCCTTGTAGATGTCCTCGGCCGACATGTGGCGTCCGTGGCTGCCCGCCAGTATCTCGAGGATCTTGACGCGCGGCAGCGTCACCTTGAGCCCTGCCTTGCGCAGGTCGCTGGTTTCCACGGCCATGCTCCCGCGCCGCTCCCGGCGGCGATTCCGCTATGATGCCGCCCATTATCCTCCAGGACCCCCGATCATGCGACCCGTGTCCCGCCTGATTTCCGCCGTCGGCATCGCGCTGCTGCTGTCGCTCGCCGGCAGCGGCTGCGTCTATCGCCTCGACATCCAGCAGGGCAACCTGCTCGACGCCGATCAGGTGGAGCAGGTCGAAGTCGGCATGACGCGCAGCCAGGTGCGGTTCCTGCTCGGCACGCCGATGGTGATCGACACCTTCGACTCGAGCCGCTGGGATTACGTCTACAGCCTGCGGCGCGGGCATTCGCGCACCGTCGAGAAGCGCCACCTGATCGTCTGGTTCGAGGGCGACAAGGTAACGCGCATCGAAGAACCGCTGCCGGTGCCGCGCCCGGCGCCCGCGCAGTCAGCCGCCGCCGGCTGAGCCGCGGCCCATCGTCCCGCCGCGGCGCGCCAGGCGCCGCCGGCGTTCGCGCGGATCCTGCAGCAGCGGCCGCAGCACCTCGACCCGGTCGCCGGCGCACAGCGGCCGGTCGCCGGCAACCTCGCGCCCGAAGATGCCGACGCCGCAGCGCGCCGGGTCGAGACCCGGATGCAGCGCGAATATCCCGGACTGCGCCAGAGCCTCGGCCACGGTGCAGCCCGGCGCGACCCGCAGCTGCAGCACGGTCTGACGCCCGGCCTCGGCGCAGACGACCTCGACCGCAATGTCCTCAGCCGCCACGGAACACCTGCCGGGCGCGACGGCCGAATGCATCGACCAGCTGGTTGCAGATTTCCTCGAATGCGGGCCCGAGGGCGATGCCGCCGAGCAGCCCGCGCGTCTCGAAGCGGACGTGCAGGTCGGCGCGCGTGCCCGCCTGCTGGATCGGCGTGAACTCCCAGTGGCCCTCGAGCAGGCTGAACGGCCCGTCCACGAGGCTCATTGTGACCGCGCGGTCCGGCACCAGGCGGTTGCGCGTCGTGAAGCTGCCGCGCGCGAATCCGCGCGCCAGGCCCAGGTTGACGGTGACGAACTCGCCTTCCGCCGCCAGCACGCGGGCGCTGGTGCACCAGGGCAGGAACTCGGGGTAGCGCTCGACGTCGGCGACCAGGCCATAGATCTGCCCGGCCGAGAACGGCAGCAACGCACTGCGCCGGACCTCACGCATGCAACAAGCCTCCGCGCGGATTGTCGCCGCCGGCGCGGGCGCGGACAACCGCGCGATGCCGGTAGAATGCCGCATGGCGGAAAAGGACGAATCGGCAGGGCGCATCGCCGTCAATCGCCGGGCGCGACACGACTATTTCATCGAGGAACGCCTCGAGGCCGGCGTCATGCTGAAGGGCTGGGAGGTCAAGTCGCTGCGGGCCGGCCGGCTGCAGATCGCCGAGGCCTATGTACTGCTCCGCAACGACGAGGCCTGGCTGTTCGGCGCGCACGTCTCGCCGCTGCCGACCGCGTCGACCCACGTGGTGCCGGATCCCACGCGCAGCCGCAAGCTGCTGCTGCATCGCAAGCAGATCGATGCCCTGGTCGGCGCCGTCGAGCGCAAGGGCCGCACCATCGTGCCGCTGGCAATGTACTGGAAGAACGGCCGGGCCAAGCTGGAAATCGGACTTGCGAAAGGCAAGAAAGAGCACGACAAACGCGCCGACAAGAAAGATCGCGACTGGCAGCGCGAGCGTGCGCGCGTGATGAAAGGCCGGCGTTGAGGCTTTTCGACCGTCCGGGTGGCCCGGTCTGGTACTATGAGCGTGACTTCTGGGGGCGATTGGCTTCGACGTGGGTCACGAAACTCCAGGGGCGTGCCGAGGTGCAGGATTCCTCGTAAAACCGCTTGCAAATCATAGTTGCCAACGACGACAACTACGCTCTGGCGGCTTAATCCCGCCTAACCCCCGACTGGCATGTGCCTGTGCATCCAGACCCGGGGGACGCGCTCACAGGATCGCGGAACCGGTGTGCTCCGGGCTGGAACCGCTAAAACGCTCCGCAGCTGGCTTCGTGTTTTCCCCGTCAGCCGGGTAGCACGAAGCGAGATCAATAGGCTGGACACGCACGTAGAACCTGTAGCGTAGGGCTTGCGGACGCGGGTTCGATCAACAGGGTCGCTTTCACCCGTAAGGGTGAAATGAGAACGGGGCTCACATCGGTGAAACCTGACGGCGCCGGCATCGGTGGCCAGTGGTAACGCCGAGGGGTAGGAAGAGGGCTAACCTCAGGCCTGCCCTGTAGAGACTCATGGAGTTGCCGAGGCACCTGCCGGGGCAACACCCAGGATCCGGTGGCTCGAGCATCGGATAACACGCCCCGCCCCCGGCATTGGCCGGGGTGATGGCATAGTCCAGCCCGCCGCGAAAGCGGTGGAACAGCTGTCCCGCCGCCTCCACCAATACGGACCCCGGCCTTCGGGCCGGGGTCCCCGGCCGTGACCGGTGATGGAGTACCTGCATTTGCCGCCCAGAATTGCGGCCCGACTTTCGCCGACAGACGCCGCCTATCTGGCCGGCCTGATCGACGGCGAAGGGTCCATCTCGCTTACGCGCTTGCATCGCAACCAGAATCGACAACTCGTGCTCACGCTCAGCAGCACCGAAGCATCGCTGCTCGACTGGGTGATGAGCGCGACAGGCGTTGGAAAAATCACTACCAAGCGCACCGCCAAGCCCCACCACGCGCCGGGCTTCACGTATGCAGTAGCCAACCGACAGGCGCTGGCCATTCTCCGGCAAGTGACGCCATTCCTCCGTTCATACAAGCTTGGCCGAGCGCGATTGGTTCTTGATCACTATCTGCGATTGACGCCACGCAATGGCAAGTACGATGAGCGGCGTCGCGAAGAGCGTGCGCGTTTCGAGCGCCGTTTTGCCGCTATCAGTATCCGTCGCAGGCCCAGGTCCGGGTCCGGGAGAGACCCGCATCAACTGCCAACCGCGTCGCTTTAACGGCGACGCCGAGGCACTCCGGGTCGCCGCAGCGGTCGTACATTTTGTGATCGCCGATTTCGACACCATCGTGCTCGATCCGGCCCGGCATTATTCGGAGCCACGGGAAGTGCTCGGCGATACGCGGCTGAACGCGCAGCAGAAGCGCCGTATCCTCGAATCATGGGTGCTCGATGCGGTGCGCCTGTCGGAAGCCGAGGCGGAGAACATGCCCGGCGGCGAGAACGAGCAGACGATGCTGCGCGAAGCGAGGCTTGCGTTGCTCGAACTGGATTGCTGAGCACGGAGTTCAGCGGCGCCCGGCGGGATCTTCAGCGGCCTGCGCCTGCCGCTGCCCGCGCCGCAGCACCCGGTCATAGGCGTCGCCGAACAGCACCTCGAAGCCGACGCTGGCGGCGGCGCAGGCGCTGCAGCGATCCGCCGGCTGCGGGCCATCGGCCCAGAACACGCCGCCGCCGAACTCCAGGAACAGCCACTCGCGGAACATCGAGCGGCGGTGCGTGACCCAGAAGCCGTAGAGGTCCGGCTGCGTGCCATCGGTCTCGCCGCTGACCCGCAGTTCGTAGCGCAGCGCGCGACGAAAGTCGATCGCCTGGTACAGCGCCAGCCGCGACCGCCAGCGCACGCCGTCGGTCTCCTCCGACAGGCGCACGGAGTTGCCGAAGCGCAGCAGGTAGTCCTCGCCCAGCACACGGTCGAGGTCCAGCGCCTGCGTGACGCCGAAGCCCTCGTCGGCCTCGACGAAGGCGGTCGTGCGCAGCGTCAGCAGCAGGTCGTCGCGCAGGTAGCTGTAGTGACGGAAGCGCGCGTTCAGGTAGGGGTTCGGCGGCGACTCGAGCTGGATGCCGGCACCGAGGTCGAAGCGGTTGTCGCGGTCCCGGTGCACCCGGTAGCCGAGGCCCGCGAACACCTCGGCCGAATCGTCGTCCGAGAACGTGCCGATGACCGGCCCGTCGGCGGTCTGCTCGTCGGCGACGTACTCGTCGCGGCTGGCGCGGCCGATCGTCAGGTTGAAGCGCTCGTTGATCGCCGGCAGTTCGACGCTGGCGCGAAAGCGCGTATCGAGCTCGAAGTCATCCTGCTCGTTCCAGCCGAGCGTCATGCTCGCGCGGCCGTTGGTCGCGTCCTCCATCTCCGCGTACTCGTGCTCGCGGCCGAACAGGCGATCAACGAAGCGCGCCGTGCTGCAGACGCCGCGCTGCAGCCCGGCGCGCATCGCATCCAGCCGCTCCGCATCCGGCGGCAGTTCGCCGCGGCAGCCATCGTCCGCTTCCTCCGCCGCGGCAGCGGACGCCGCCGGCGGTGCGGCCGGCCCGTCCTGCGCGATTGCCGCCGGCGCCAGGACCCACAGCAGGATTGCAGTTGGCGCCCGGGCGGCAGTCGTCATCGTCAGGCCGGGCGGCCCCGGCCGGTGGCGTCGAAGTAGTGCCGGCGGCACAGCGACAGGTAGCGCTCGTTGCCACCGATCTCGACCTGCTCGCCGTCCCGCTCGACTGCGCCGTCGGCGCCGACCCGGACGACCATCGTCGCCTTGCGCCCGCAATGGCAGATGGTCTTCAGCTCGGAAAGCTCGTCGGCGAGCGCCAGCAGGCGGGCGCTGCCCGGGAACAGCTCGCCGCGAAAATCGGTGCGCAGCCCATAGCACAGGACCGGGATCCCGAGGTGGTCCACCACCGCGGCGAGCTGCTCGACCTGCGGCGGCAGCAGGAACTGCGCCTCGTCCAGCAGCACGCAGCTGACCGGCTGGCGCCCGTGCTCGCCGGCGATCTCCTCGTAGAGGTCGGAACCGGCGGCGAAATGCCGGGCCTCGCTCGACAGCCCGATGCGCGAGTGGACACGGCCGCCGCCGCGCTGGTCGAACTGCGCGGTGTAGACCAGGGTGCGCATGCCGCGCTCGCGGTAGTTGTGGCTCGACTGCAGCAGCGACGTCGATTTCCCGGCATTCATCGTCGAGTAATAGAAGTACAGTTTTGCCACGGTGGGTTGCCCGCCTCGATTGCCTGGCCTGGACCGGCGTGTCCATTATGGCCACGGTTTCACACCCGCTCCAGAGTCCCGCATGATGGCGCCGATGGCCGACGCCGACTGCTGGTTCATCATCGTCAACCCGGTCAGCGGCGGCGGCCGCGCACGGCGCTACCTGCCGCGCCTGTGCGCGGCGCTCGACCGGCGCGGTCTCGCGTGGCGCTGCCAGGTGACACGATGCCCGGGCGACGCGGCGCAGCAGGCCGCGCGGGCGTACGACGACGGCCACCGACGGCTGCTCGCGCTCGGCGGCGACGGCACCCTGCACGAGCTCGTCAACGGCCTGTTCGCCCAGGATGAGTCGGCGCCGGCCCGGTGCCTGGTCGCCGCTGCCGCGCTCGGCACCGGCAACGACTGGGCGCGCACCCTGGAGTTCCCCGACGATCCAGACCGGCTGGCTGCCGTGATGGCGCGCGCACGCGCGCGTCACGTCGACCTCGGCCTCGTCACCGGTGCCGGCGGCAGACGCGCCGTGTTCCACACCATCGCCGGCGCCGGCATCGACGCGGAAGTCATCCGCCGCACGCCCCGCCGGGGGCCGCGCGCCCTCGCCTACCTGTGCGGTTTACTGCGAACCCTCGTCCGGTACCGTGCGCCGCACTTCGAGCTCGCGCTGGACGGCAACCCTGACGGCGGGCGCTACTGGCTGGTGCTCGCGGCCAACGGGCCGCGCTGCGGCGGCGGCATGCGGCTCGCGCCGGCCGCGGCCCCCGACGACGGGCTGCTCGACCTGCTCACGGTCGAGCCGATGCCGCTGGCAAGCGCCATCGCCAGGCTGCCCAGGCTGTTCGACGGCCGCCTCGCCGGCGATCCGGCATTCCGCGTCAGGCGGGTGCAGCGGGCGACGATCGCCGCCACGCCCGTCTGCACGGTCGAACTCGATGGGCAGGTCGGCGGCACGACGCCGATCGAGCTGGCGGTCCTGCCGGCGGCGCTGCGGGCCCTCGACTGCCGCGATTCAGCGGAATGAGGCGAGGATGCGCTCGAGCCTGGCGGCGCCCGGGCACAGCCGCTCATGGGGCACGGCGTTCAGCGCCGACGACGTGGTGCCGTGCCGCGCATGGAAGTCGCGGCGCTTCTGGTCCACGTAGATCAGGCCGGTGACGTACTCGTTGCGCAGCGCCCGCTCCTGCACGTAGGCCGCGGCGCGCGCCCGGTCGCTCGGGTCGTAGTCCGGGTCGAGCTTGCGCAGCACGACGCTGCTGCCGTCGTGCATCGGCACCGACACGGTCGAGCCGGGCTCGTACTGCACGCGGATCTCCTGCCTGGGCGCGATGTAGTCGGCGGCGACCGGCGTTTCCGTGTGCTCGCGCACGTAGGCGTAGCTCTTGGTCGAGCCCTCGTGGTCGTTGAAGGTGACGCAGGGCGACAGCACGTCGATGATCGCGAATCCCTGGTGCGCGAGTCCCGCCTGGATCAGCGGCACGAGCTGCTCCTTGTCGCCGGAAAAGCTGCGCGCCACGAACGAGGCGCCGAGCGCCAGCGCCAGCAGCACCGGGTCGATCGGCTCCTGCTCGTTGGCCTCCCCCTTCTTCGACTTCGAGCCGACGTCGGCCGAGGCCGAGAACTGGCCCTTGGTCAGGCCGTAGACGCCGTTGTTCTCGAGGATGTACACCATGTCGAGGTTGCGGCGGATCACGTGCGCCAGCTGCCCGACGCCGATCGACAGCGAGTCGCCGTCGCCGGAGACGCCGATGTAGCGGAGGTGGCGGTTGGCGGCGTTGGCGCCGGTCGCGATCGACGGCATGCGGCCGTGAACCGAGTTGAAGCCGTGGGCGCCGGCGACGAAATAGGCCGTGGTCTTCGACGAGCAGCCGATGCCGGA
Source organism: uncultured Steroidobacteraceae bacterium (assembly GCA_964468395.1). Taxonomy (GTDB): domain Bacteria; phylum Pseudomonadota; class Gammaproteobacteria; order Steroidobacterales; family Steroidobacteraceae; genus SCUD01. Next base: position 13,356 of record CAYXUJ010000034.1, on the reverse strand, counting down.
GAGCTTGACCACGCTCTGCGGCGGCAGCGCCAGCTCGAAGCAGGCCTGCACGATCGCGGCGGTCACCGAATCGTGGCCGCAGCCGGCGCACAGCGTCGACATGCTGCCCTCGTAGTCGCGCCGGTTCAGGCCGAGCTCGTTCCTGGGCAGGCTCGGATTGGCAACCTTCGGCTTGGCGATGAAGCTCATGCGGCGACTCCCCGGTCGAGCGCGCGGTTGATCCCCTCGACGATGCACTCCGCCGGCATCGGCAACCCGTTGTAGTGCAGGATCGAGCGCAGCTTCTGCTTGTCCACGCCGGTCTCGAGCGTCAGCAGGGCGCGCAGCTGCGCGTCGCGGTTCTGTTCCACGACGAAGACAGTCTGGTGCGCGGCGAGGAACTCCTCGACCTCGGCGCCGAACGGGAATCCGCGCACGCGCAGGTAGTCGATCGCGACCCCGGAGCGCCTGAGCGTCGCCAGGGCCTCGCGCACCGGGGCGTCGCAGGAGCCGAGGCTGACGATCGCGGCCGCGGCACCGCGGCCGTCGGCGACCGCGGCCGGCACGAGCTTCGCTGCAGTGGCGAACTTGCGCGTCAGGCGGTCGAGCACCTCCTGGTACTCGGCGGAATCCTCGGTGTAGGTGCCGTACTTGCTGTGGCCGGAGCCGCGCGTGAAATAGGACGCCTTCGGGCTGATGCCCGGCAGCGTGCGGTACGGGATGCCGTCGGCATCAGGGTCCATGTAGCGCTGGAACTTCGCCAGCCCCTCGATCTGCTCCGCGCTCAGCATCTTGCCGCGGTCCGGGCGCCAGCCGTCGTCCCAGCGGAAATCGGGGGACATCCAGTCGTTCATGCCGATGTCGAGGTCCAGCAGCACGAACACCGGCGTCTGCAGCCGCTCGGCGAGGTCGAACGCCTGCACCGCCATCTGGAAGCACTCCTCCGGCGAGTCCGGGAACAGCAGCACGTGGCGCGTGTCGCCGTGGCTCGCATAGGCGCAGGCCAGCAGGTCGCACTGCTGCGTGCGGGTCGGCATGCCGGTCGACGGGCCGACGCGCTGCACGTCGAAGATCACGGCCGGCACCTCGGCGTAGTACGCGAGCCCGATGAACTCCTCCATCAGCGAGATGCCGGGGCCGGAGGTCGGCGTGAATGCGCGCGCGCCGTTCCACATTGCGCCGATCACGACGCCGATGGCGGCCAGCTCGTCCTCGGCCTGCACGATCACGTAGTTCCGCTCGCCGGTCTCCGGGTCGGTGCGGTGCCGCGCGCAGAAGCCGCGGAACGCGTCCATCAGCGAGGTGGACGGCGTGATCGGGTACCAGGCGCCGACCGTCGCCCCCGCGTACAGGCAGCCGAGCGCGGCCGCGGTGTTGCCGTCGATCATCACGTGCCCGCGGGTCGCGTCCATGCGCTCGACCCGGGTGGGCAGCGGGCACTCGAAATGCTCGCGCGCCCAGCGGTAGCCGAGCTCGATCGCCTTCATGTTCGAGTCGACCAGCTTCGGCTTCTTGGCGAAGGTCTCGGCCAGCAGGCCGCGGATCACCTCGAGGTCGAGGTCGATCAGCGCGGCAAGCGCGCCCGCGTACATGATGTTCTTCATCAGCGTGCGGGCCCGCGCGCCCTCGAAGTTCTCGTTGCACAGCTCGGCGAACGGCACGCCGAAGGTGCGGATGTCGTCGCGCGCGAGCAGACTGCTGCGCGGCCAGGTCGAGTCGTAGAGCAGGCAGCCGCCGGGAGCCAGCTCCTGCACGTCGCGCGCGTAGGTCTCGGCGTTCATCGCGACCATGATGTCCACGCGCCCGGCGCGCGCGCGCCAGCCCTCGCGGGTGACGCGGATCTCGTACCAGGTCGGCAGGCCCTGGATGTTCGACGGGAAGAAGTTCTTGCCGACGACCGGCACGCCCATCCGGAAGATCGCCTTCATGACCAGCGAGTTGGCGCTGGCGGATCCCGAGCCGTTGACGTTGGCGAACTTGATCGTGAAGTCGTTTACGCGCGGCGCAGCGCTTTTGCGCTCTGGCATCGGGCCTCGTCCTCGGCATGTGGGATCTGGATCCAGGATTTCTGCATGTCCCAGGCGTCCGTCGGGCAGCGTTCGGCGCACAGCCCGCAGTGCACGCACAGGTCCTCGTCCTTGACCATCACGCGGCCGGTCTGCGCCAGCGGCTCCGAGACCAGCAGCGGCTGGTCCGGGTTGCGGCGCGGCGCCTTGAGCCGGCCGGTCAGGTCGGCCTCGTCGCCGTTGACGGCGATGGTCAGGCAGTCGGTCGGGCAGATGTCGATGCAGGCGTCGCACTCGATGCAGAGCTGCGCATGGAACACCGTCTGGATGTCGCAATTGAGGCAGCGGGCGACCTCCTCGGCCGCGCGCTCCGCGTCGAAGCCGAGCTCGACCTCGATGTTCAGCCGCTTGAAGCGCTCCTTCAGGCTCACGTGCGGCATCAGCCGGCGCTCTTTAGCGTCGTAGTCGTTCTTGTACGACCACTCGTGCATGCCGACCTTGCGGCTCTGCAGGTTGACGCCGCGCGGCAGCCGCTCGGTGAGCGACGCGCCCTCGCAGTGCTTGTGGATCGAGATCGCGGCCTGGTGGCCGTGCTCGACCGCCCAGATGATGTTCTTCGGCCCGAATGCGGCGTCGCCGCCGAAGAACACGCCGGCGCGCGTCGACTCGAACGTGACCGGGTCCACCTTCGGCACGTCCCACTTGTCGAACTCGATGCCGAGATCGCGCTCGATCCACGGGAAGGCGTTCTCCTGGCCGATCGCCAGGATCACGTCGTCACAGGGGATGAAGACTTCCTCGACGACGCGCTGGCCGCGGATCTCGGCGCCGTCCATCTCGTATTCGATGCGGTCGAAGCGCATGCCGGTGAGCTTGCCGCCCTCGACCACGAACGCCTTCGGCGCGTGGTTGACGATGATCTCGACGTTCTCCTCCTCCGCGTCCTCCAGCTCCCACTCGGAGGCCTTGAAGAACCCGCGCGGCTTGCGTGCCATCACCTTGACGCTCTTCGCGCCGAGCCGCAGCGAGGTGCGGCAGCAGTCCATTGCCGTGTTGCCGACGCCGATGATCAGCACCCGCTCGCCGATGCGGTCGATGTGCTCGAACGCGACCGACTCCAGCCAGGCGATGCCGATGTGGATGCGGTCGGTGTCGCGGCGGCCGGGCAGCTCCAGTTCCTTGCCCTTCGGCGCGCCGGTGCCGACGAACACGGCGTCGAACCCGCCCTCGTCCAGCAGCCGGCGCATGCTCGCGACCGGCGTGCCGAGGCGCAGGTCGGCGCCCATGCCGACGACGTAGCCGATTTCCTCGTCCAGCACCTCGGCCGGCAGCCGGAACGCGGGAATGTTGGTGCGCATCAGCCCGCCGGCCGTCGCGTACTGCTCGAAGATCACGACTTCGTAGCCGATCGGCAGCAGGTCGTTGGCGACCGTCAGCGTCGCCGGCCCGGCGCCCACGCAGGCGATGCGCCGGCCGTTGCCGCGCGCCGGCGCCCGCGGCAGGCGCGGCGTGATGTCGTCGCGCAGGTCGGCGGCGACGCGCTTCAGCCGGCATATGGCGACCGGCTTCTCCTCGACCCGGCGCCGGCGGCAGGCCGGCTCGCAGGGGCGGTCGCAGACGCGCCCGAGGATCCCCGGGAAGACGTTGGACTCGCGGTTGACGATGTAGGCGTCGGAATAGCGGCCCTGGGCGATCAGGCGGATGTATTCCGGGACGTCGGTGTGCGCCGGGCAGGCCCACTGGCAGTCCACGACCTTGTGGTAGTAATCCGGGTCGTTCGTGTTGGTCGGTTGCATGCCCTGCCTGTCGCCGCGACGTACAGGCGATCAGTATACCGGCCGCTCGACCAGCGCCGCGATGCGCGTTGCAGTCTCCAGCGCGCGCAGGCCGTCCTCGCCCGAAACCACCGGCCGGCCGCCCTGCGCGACCGCGTCCAGGAACGCCTCGATCTCGGCCAGGAGGGCATCGCCGGGGTCGAAACTGCGCTCCTCCACCGCCACCGCGGGCGCCACGCCCTCGACGATCACCGCCGGCTTGCGCACGACCGTCAGCAGCTTCTGCTGCAGGTCGATGGACAGGTAGGCGTCGGTCTGGAACACGCGCAGCTTGCGCTCGGTCTTCATGCTGATGCGGCTCGCGGTCACGTCCGCCACGCAGCCGTTCTCGAACCGGATGCGCGCATTGGCGATGTCGATCTCGTCGGTGAACACCGGGGCGCCGATCGCGTCGATGGACGCGATCGGCGAGCGGACCACGTGCTCGATCAGGTCGATGTCGTGGATCATCAGGTCGAGCACGACGCTGACGTCCGTGCCGCGCAACTGGAACGGCGCCAGGCGGTTCGACTCGATGAAGCGCGGATTCGCAAGCTCGCCGGCCACCGCCACGATCACGGGATTGAAGCGCTCGAGATGGCCGACCTGCAGCACGCGCCCGCGCTCCGCGGCGATGGCGATCAGCTCGCGCGCCTCGTCGGCGGTCGCCGCGATCGGCTTTTCCACCAGCACGTGGGCGCCGGCCTGCAGGAAATCGCGCGCGATCGCATGGTGCAGCGCGGTCGGCGTGGCGATGCTGACCGCATCCACGCGCCCGAGCAGCTCGCGATGGTCGGCGTGCGCCGCAACGCCGAGCTCGGCGGCGATGCGCTCGCGCGCAGCCGCGGACGGGTCTGCGACGCCGACCAGCTCGCAGCGGGCGAGCCCTGCGTATTTCTGGGCATGGAACCGGCCGAGATAGCCGGCGCCGACGACGGCGCAGCGCAGTCGCGTCATGGGCGGCGCCGGAATGGCGACAGGCCGGCGCTTGCCGCCCCGGACCGGCGCGGGCAGACTGCCGCGGATGGCATTGCGCAACCCCTTCGACCGCTGGTTTGCCGGGCTGCCGCCGTTCTGGCGGCGCGAATTCGGCTTCCTAGCGCTGTTCCTGGCCTTCGGCCTTCTGGTGATGCCATTCCTGATCTACGCGGCCGGCGTGACGACGCTGGGGCCCTACGAGGGCGGTCTGCTGGCATTTCTCGGTTCCCTGATGCTCGCCTTCTTCACCGCGACGCCGTCGGCCTGGCTGCTGGTCACCGGGCCGTACCTGCTGTTCACCGCCATCCGGCTGCTGACGCGGCCGCTGCGCCGGCGCGCCTGAGCGCCCTCACTCCGCGGCCGCGCGCGCCGCGGCGCTCGCGTCCCGCGCGGCGCGGAACTCGTTGCCCTCGTACCACTGCGGCCAGGTCTCGGCATTCGCGACCTTGGCGCCGACCTCGAACAGCAGGCGCAGGTCCTCGATCGAGCCACTGACGTCCCAGTCGTCGGAGTACTCGTCACCCGGCTTGTGGTACACGGTGGCGTAGTACTCGTCGTAGCGCGCGAGCCCGGTTCCTTCCGGCTGGTCGCGCAGCGAAGTGCCCGACTTGACGTACAGCGCCGGCACGCCGGCCTTGGCGAAGTTGAAATGATCCGAGCGGTAGAAATAGCCGGCCTCGCTGCGCCGGTCGGGCGTCAGCGTGCGCTTCTGGTCCTTGGCCGCGTCGGCGAGCAGGTCCTCGAGTTCGGACGCGCCGAAGCCGATCACTTCGATGTCCTTGGCGCGGCCAAGCGGGTTGAGCGCGTCGATGTTGATCACCGCCGCGGTCTTCTCGAGCGGGACCAGCGGCCGCTGCGCGTAGAACTCGGAGCCGATCAGCCCGGATTCCTCCGCCGTCACCGCCAGGAACATCACCGAGCGCGAGGGCCCGGGCAGCATGCTGCGGAAACCCTGGGCGATCGTCAGGATCCCCGCGACGCCGGTCGCGTTGTCCACCGCGCCATTGAAGATGCGGTCGCCGTCTCCTGCATCGGCCATGCCGAGATGGTCCCAGTGGGCGACGTAGATCACGTACTCGTCCGGGCGGTCCTTGCCCGGCATGACGCCGGCGAGGTTGGGCGATTTCGCACGGCGGATGACATTGCGCACGCCGCCGGTGGCGGTGACGCCGAGCGGTACCGGCCGGAAGCCGCGGCGCACCGCAGCGGCCTCCATCGCGGCCAGGTCGAGCCCCGCCATTTCCATCAGCTGCCGCGCGCGGTCGTGGGTGATCCAGCCCTCGAGTGCGCTGCGGCCGGCATTGCCGTCCGGCGTGTCGGCGTAGAACTGCGAGCCGGTCCAGCCGTTGCGGACGACGTTCCAGTCATAGGCCGCTGGCGCCGTGTCGTGGACGATGATCGCAGCCGCCGCGCCCTGGCGTGCTGCTTCCTCGAACTTGTAGGTCCAGCGGCCGTGGTAGGTCATCGCCTTGCCCCGGAACAGGTCGGCCTCGCCGGTGACGAATCCCGGGTCATTGACCAGGATCAGCGCGGTCTTGCCGCGCATGTCGATGCCGGCGTAGTCATTCCAGCCGAATTCCGGCGCCACGATGCCGTAGCCGACGAACACGACCTCGCTGTCCGCGACCGAGGATTCCGGCCGCACGCGCCGGGTGCCGAGCACCATGTCGTCGCCGAATGCGAGGTCCATGCCGCCCGCGCCCTTGCGGAAGCCAAGATGCGCCCCGGTCGCCGTGATCTCGACCAGCGCCACGTCCTGGCGGAAGCTGCCGCCCGTGACCGGTTGCAGCCCGAGCTCGAGGAATTGCTCTTCCAGGTACTCGATCGTGCGCTGCTCGCCGACGGTGCCGGGCTCGCGGCCCTCGAGGTCGTCGGCCGACAGGCTGGCGAGCTGCGCGCGGTAAGTCTGCTCGGTGATCGACTCGCCGGCCCGCCGGATCGCGCGCTCGGCGGCATTGAAAGCGCCGAGCGCCACGGCGCAGGCGCCGATGGTGAACAACAGCCGCGCGGGAATGTCGAATTTCATCATGCGATCCTCGTGGTCAGGGCCAGTAGTACCAGCCGGTCAGGGCGAGCGCGATCCACATGGCGGCCTGCGCCAGCCAGCGCCAGGGACGGCCCTTCTGCAGGCCGACGAACGCCGCCGCCGCCATGGCTGCGAGCAGCCCGAACAGGCCGGCCGCGGCCAGCAACCCCGGATATTCCCGGCCGACGGACGGCTGGGCCCCCGGCGCGAGCGCGAATATGACAACCACCATCGCCAGCACCACCGCGATGGACGTGGCCGAGCCCAGCACGACACCGGTCAGGAAGCCCAGCGGGCCCATGGGAATAGACTCCTCGCCGGGCGTGACACCGGTACTTGATACCGTGGCCGCCCGCCCCTAGCCTGTCATTTCGGGTGCAGCCCGCCGTGGGCCGCACGGAGCAGTTTAACAGCCGATGACCGCCTGGTTCAGATCGCCGAACTCGTCCCGGCCGCGCCTGCTGGCGGCGCTGTTGACGGCTGCCTGCCTGGTCGTGCTGGCCGGTTCCGGCGCGAGCCGCGCACCGGTCGGCCCCGCACTGGCGTCCTCCGGGGACCTGGTCGCGAGCGAACGCCACCGGCGCGTGATGCGCCTCGTGTCGGAGGTCGTGGAGCGCCAGCACTACCGCCAGGCGGCGCTCGACGACGCCATGTCGTCGCAGATTTTCGAGCGCTACCTCGAGGCGCTGGACGGCAGCCGCAGCTACCTGCTGGCGAGCGACATCGCCGAGTTCGAGCCGCTGCGCAATGAGCTCGACGACGCGATCCTGCGGGCCGACGCCGGGCCCGCGTTCCAGATCTTCACGCGCTTCCAGCAGCGCAACCGCGAGGTCCTGCACTACGCGATCGCCCTGCTGGACGTGGAGCCGGATTTCACGCTGGACGAGACCTTCGAGTTCGACCGCAGCGAGTCCGGCTGGCCGGCGGACGCAGCGGAACTTCACGAGCTGTGGCGCAAGCGGGTCAAGAACGACGCGCTGTCGCTGCTGCTGGCCGGCAAGGACTGGTCCGAGGCGAGCGGCATCCTGCGCAAGCGTTACGAGCGCGTGGCGAAGCGGATCGAGCAGATCACCGCGGACGACGTGTTCGAGACGTTCATGAACGCCTACTCGCACGTCTACGACCCGCATTCGAACTACCTGTCGCCGCGCAATTCCGAGGAATACAACATCGCGATGAGCCTCTCGTACGAGGGCATCGGCGCGTCGCTGCAGCTGGTGGACGACTACGTGACGATCATGAACGTGCTGCCCGGCGGCGCCGCGGCGGCATCCGCCGACCTCAAGGTCGGCGACCGGATCATCGCCGTCGGCCAGGGCGAATCGGGGCCGATGACCGACGTGGTCGGCTGGCGGCTGGACGACGTCGTGCAGTTGATCCGCGGCCCGGTCAACACCGTGGTGCGGCTGCAGATCCTGCCGGGCGGCGCGAGCCCGGGCTCGCCGGAGTCGCAGCTCGCCCTGAAGCGCTCGAAGATCACGCTGGAATCGCAGGCCGCCCAGAAGGAAGTGCACACGCTGCGCCGCGGCGAGCGCGAGCTGCGGGTCGGGGTCATCTCGGTGCCCAGCTTCTACCAGGACTTCCAGGCGCGGGTCGCCGGCGACGCCGACTATCGCAGCACGACGCGCGACGTGCGCCGGCTGATCGACGAGCTGCGCGCCGAGCACATCGACTCGCTGGTGATCGACCTGCGCGACAACGGCGGCGGCCACCTGTCGGAGGCGACCAGCCTGGTCGGCCTGTTCGTCGAGCGCGGGCCGGTCGTGCAGCTGCGCGAGACCAGCGGCCGCATCGAGGTGCTGGACGACCCGGAACCCGGCGTGGCCTGGGAGGGCCCGCTGGTCGTGCTGGTCAACCGGCAGAGCGCCTCGGCATCCGAGATCTTTGCCGGCGCCATCCAGGACTACCAGCGCGGGCTGGTGGTCGGCCAGCAGACCTACGGCAAGGGCTCGGTCCAGAACCTCTATCCGCTCGACCGCTATGCGCTCGGGCCGAAGGCGGGCTTCGGCCAGCTGACGGTGACCATCGGCAAGTACTACCGCGTCACCGGCGACAGCACCCAGCATCGCGGCGTCGAGCCGGACATCACGCTGCCGTCCATGCTCAACACCGACGAGATCGGCGAGAGCACGCGCGCCAGCGCCCTGCCCTGGGACCGCATCAATGCCGCCCGTTTCACGCCGGCGCCGTCGGAAGCGCCGCTGGTGGAGACGCTGTCGCGCGTGCACGAGGAGCGCGTGGCGAACAACCCGGATTTCGTCGCCCTGCAGGCCGACGTCGAGGCGCTGGCGCAGTTGCGCAGCCAGCGCGAAGTCTCGCTCAACCTCGCCGTGCGCCGCGCCGAGCGCGATGCCATCGACGCGGAGCGCCTGCAGCGCGAGAATGCTCGCCGCGCGGCGCGTGGGATGGCGCCGCTGGCGGACATCGCGGCGCTGGATGGCGCCGACGCGCCGGATGCCGTTCTCGACGAGGCCGTCGAAATCGCGGCCGATGCCGCGGAACTGCCCCGGGCCTCGGATCCTGCTCAGCTGAGCTGATTTCCCGCCGGAAAGACTGGTTCTTGCGTAAATTCAATAATTTACGCGTCCAGTGATTTCTATAGTGTTATACTTGACTACAACACTAAGGGACCGTAACATACGGTTCAACTGATCGCCGGGAGCCCCAACGTGACGCGCACCGATTGCAGAACCGTGACCGACCTCTCACCCGTCAGGCGCGCCTGGCTCCTGGCGCTGCCGGTCGCTGCCGCCATCGCCCTTGCCGCCTGCGGCGCGGCCAATGGCGACAACAACGGCGCCGGCGGCAAGAAGGCCGGCGACGAAGTCCCGGCCGTGCCGGTCGAGGTCGCGACCACGCGGCGCGCCGAGATGGCCGCCATTTACACGGGCACCGCGCCGATCGAGTCCGAGCGCAAGGCCTTCGTCATGCCCAAGGTCAAGGGCGAGATCCGCGCGGTGCTCGCGGACGAGGGCCAGCGCGTGCGCGAGGGCCAGACGCTGGCGCGCCTCGACGGCGACCAGCTGCGGCTCGAGGTCGCGCTCAACGAGGCGACCATGCGCAAGCTCGAGCGCGATTATGCGCGCAATCTCGAGCTGCAGCAGAAAGGCCTGATCAGCGCCACCGCGATCGACAACCTGAAATACGAGCTCGAGGCGGCCAAGGCCTCCTGGGACCTCGCGCGGCTGCAGCTGTCCTACTGCGAGATCCGCTCGCCGATCGACGGCACGGTCACCCAGCGCCTCGACGTGGTCAAGGTCGGCAACACCGTGACGCCGGTCGGCGGCGTGATCGACAGCGCCGAATCCTCGCTGTTCGTGGTCGAGGACCTCGACTCGCTGATCCTGCGCGTCAACGTGCCGGAGCGCGAGCTCGTGAAACTCTCGGTCGGCCAGCAGGCGGAACTGTCCTTCGACGCCGTGCCGGGCCGCACCTTCCCCGGCAAGATCGCGCTGATCAGCCCGTACGTGGATCCCCAGACCGCGACCTTCCAGGTGCGCATCCGCGCGACCGAGACCGGCGGCCTGCTGCGCCCGGGCATGTTCGCGCGCGTCGCCATCGTCTACGAGCGCAAGCCGGACGCGCTGCAGATCCCGCGCACGGCCCTGCTCGACGGCGACGGGCCGCCCAAGGTGTTCGTGGTCGAGGACGGCAAGGCCAGCGAGCGCTCCGTGCAGCTCGGCCTCTCGAACGGGGCGATGATCGAGGTCGTCTCCGGGCTCACCGACGGCGAGCAGGTCGTGGTCGTCGGCCAGGGCGCGGTCAAGCCGGGCGCGGAAGTGCGCATCGTCAACACGCCGGCGCGGCCGGCGGCCCGCAGCCCGTCCGCCGCCGCGGCCGGCTGAGCGCGGAAACGCCACGATGCAGATCGTCGAATTCGCCACGCGGCGGCGCGTGACCATCCTGATGGTGACCGTCGCGGTCATCCTGTTCGGCTTCGTGTCGCTGTCGCGCCTCAAGCTCAACCTGCTGCCGGACCTGTCCTACCCGACGCTGACGGTCCGCACCGACCTGCCGGGCGCGGCGCCGCTCGAGCTCGAGACCCTGATCGCGCGCCCGATCGAGGAATCGGTCGGCATCATCCGCAACGTGCGCGAGGTCCGCTCCGTGTCCCGCGCCGGACAGGCCGACGTGATCCTCGAGTTCGCCTGGGGCACCGACATGGACCTCGCGGGCATCGACGTGCGCGAGAAGATCGACCTGCTGCAGCTGCCGATCGAGGCGAGCCGGCCGATCCTGCTGCGCTTCGACCCGTCGACCGAGCCGGTCATGCGGCTCGCCTTCGTCGACACCGACGAGTTCGCGAAGGCCGCGCCCGGCGAGGCCGGCACGGTCGAGCGCCTGAAGTCGCTGCGGCGCTTCGCCGACGACCGGCTGAAGCCGGATCTCGAGTCGGTCGACGGCTCGGCCGCGGTCAAGGTCAGCGGCGGCTACGAGGACGAGATCCAGGTGTTCGTGGACCAGCGCAAGCTGGCGCAGCTCAACCTGTCGATCGAGACGGTCGCGCGGCGCCTGCGCGAGGAGAACGTCAACCTGTCGGGCGGCCGGCTCGAACAGGGCACGCAGCGCTTCCTGGTGCGGACGCTGAACGAGTTCACGACGGTCCAGCAGATGGCCGACGCGATCATCGCCACCATCGACGGCAAGGCCGTGTACCTTCGCGACGTCGCCGTGGTCACCAGCGGCTTCAAGGACCGCGAGGCGATCACGCGCCTCGACGGGCGCGAGTCGGTCGAGCTTGCCGTATACAAGGAGGGCGACGCCAACACGGTCCAGCTCGCCGCCGGCCTCCGGGCCCGCGTCGAGGAGCTCGGCAAGGCGTTGCCCGCCGGCAGCGAGCTTCGCCTCGTCTACGACCAGTCACGCTTCATCTCGTCGGCGATCGGCGAGGTCCGGGACGCGGCTATCCTCGGCGGCGTGCTCGCCATCCTGGTGCTGTACCTGTTCCTGCGCGATGCCCGCGCGACCCTGATCACCGGCATCGCGATCCCGGTCTCCGTGATCGGCACCTTCGTGCTGATGTACAGCTTCGACCTGTCGCTCAACATCATGTCGCTGGGCGGCATCGCGCTCGCCGTCGGCATGCTGGTGGACAATGCGGTGGTGGTGCTGGAAAACATCGTGCGCCACCGCGAGGAAGGGCGCTCCCGCGTCGACGCCGCGCGCCTCGGCACCAGCGAAGTGGGCACGGCGATCACCGCGGCGACCCTGACCTCGGTCGCGGTGTTCTTCCCGATGGTGTTCATCTCCGGCATCGCCGGCCAGTTGTTCCGCGACCAGGCGCTGACGGTCAGCTTCGCGCTGCTGTTCTCGCTGGTCGTCGCCATGACGCTGGTGCCGATGCTGGCCGCCGGCAAGCTGCCGCAGCTGCCGACGGATCCCGACCGCCGGCCCGGCCCGGTCGGGCGCGGCATCGCCGGGATCCTCCGCCTGTCGCGCCGGGTCTCGAAGGCGATCGGCGCCGGCCTGCACTGGGTGCTGTCATGGCCCGCCGCCTGGACGCAGTCCGGTTTCAACGCCCTGGCGCGCGCCTACCAGCCCGCGCTGTCCTGGTCGCTGGCGCACCGCAGCCGGGTGATGCTGATCGCGCTGGCAGTGCTGCTGGCAACGGCGGCGCTGGTGCCGCGGCTCGGCACCGAGCTGATCCCGCAGCTGTCCCAGGGCGAGTTCCTGGCGGACCTGCGCCTCGCGCCCGGCACGCCGCTCGAGCAGACCGACCGGGCGATGGCAGCGGCGCAGCGGCATGCGATGGAACTGCCGGAAGTCGCGCTGTCCTATGCCGTCACCGGCACCGGCAACCGGCTCGACGCCAGCCCGACCGACGCCGGCGAGAACACCGGCCGGCTGTCGGTGACGCTCAAGCCTGGCACCGGCTCGGATGAAGAGACGGCCGCGGTCGAGGCCCTGCGCGACCGTTTCGAGACCCTGGCCGGGGTCCAATACCAGTTCAGCCGCCCGGCGCTGTTCAGCTTCGCCTCGCCGCTCGAGGTCACGATCACCGGCTACGACCTCGACCGCCTGCGCCTCGTCGCCGAACAGGTGCGGCTCGGCATGCAGGCCAGCACGACTTTCAGCGACATCAAGTCCACGGTCGAGGCCGGCAGCCCCGAGATCCAGATCCTGTTCGACCAGGAGCGTGCGGCCCAGCTCGGCATCACCGTGCGCGAGCTCGCCGACCGCGTGGTGTCCTCGGTACGCGGCAACGTCGCGACGCGCTACAAGCTGCGGGAGAAGAAGATCGACGTGCTGGTCCGCAGCGTCGACACGCGCGCCTCCTCGGTCGAGGAAGTGCGCGCGCTGATCGTCAATCCCGGCAGCGACCATCCGCTGCCGCTGTCGGCGGTCGCCGACGTCGTCGTCGCCACCGGGCCGGCGGAGATCCGCCGCACGCGCCAGCAGCGCGTCGCGGTCGTGACCGCCAACCTCGCCGCCGGCGACCTCGGCTCGGCCGTGTCCGAACTCGAGGCGATCGTCGGCCGCGTCGAGATGCCGGTCGGCACGACCGCCGCGGTCAGCGGCCAGAGCGACGACATGCGCGACTCGTTCCGCTCGC
>CAYXUJ010000033.1:0-26522 GCA_964468395.1 uncultured Steroidobacteraceae bacterium | reverse complement strand
GCCGGCATGGTCCTGCTCGGCAAGACCAACATGGACGAGTTCGCGATGGGCTCGTCGAACGAGACCAGCTTCTACGGCCCGGTGCGCAATCCCTGGGACGGCACCCGGGTCCCCGGCGGTTCCTCGGGCGGGTCCGCGGCCGCGGTCGCGGCCAGGCTCGCGCCGGTCGCGACCGGCACCGACACGGGCGGCTCGATCCGCCAGCCGGCGGCGCTCACCGGCCTGACCGGCCTGAAGCCGACCTACGGGCGCGTGTCGCGCTACGGCATGATCGCCTTCGCCTCCAGCCTAGACCAGGCCGGCGTGCTGGCGCAGTCGGCGGCGGATGCCGCGCTGCTGCTGACGGCGATGGCCGGCCACGACGCGCGCGATTCCACGAGCGTGGATGCGCCGCTGCCGGACTACGCGGCGGGCCTCGAGCGCCCGGTCAAGGGCCTGCGCATCGGCATCATCCGCGAATTCTTCGGCGAGGGCCTCGAGGCCGGCACCGGCGCCGCGGTGCGCGCGGCGATCGACGGATTCCGCGACCAGGGCGCGACGCTCGTGGACGTCAGCCTGCCGAACCTGCCGCTGTCGGTGCCGACCTACTACGTGGTCGCCCCGGCCGAATGCTCGTCGAACCTGTCGCGCTTCGACGGCGTGCGCTTCGGCCACCGCTGCGCCGACCCGCGCGACCTGAAGGACCTGTACTGCCGCAGCCGCGGCGAGGGTTTCGGCGCCGAGGTCAAGCGCCGCATCATGACCGGCACCTACGTGCTGTCGGCCGGCTACTACGACGCCTATTACCTGAAGGCGCAGAAGGTCCGCAGCCTGATCAATGCCGACTTCCGCCGCGCTTTCGGGCAGGTGGACGTGCTGATGGGCCCGACCACGCCGACGCCCGCATTCGCGATCGGCGCCAAGACCGACGACCCGATCACGATGTACCTCAACGACATCTACACGATCGGAGCCAATCTCGCGGGCCTGCCGGCGGTCTCCGTGCCCTGCGGACTGGTGGACGGCCTGCCGGTCGGCCTGCAGATCATCGGCCCGCACTTCTCCGAAGACCGCCTGCTGGCGGCCGCGCATGCCTGGCAATCCCGGACCGAGTGGCACCGCAAACTGCCGCCGATGTTCGCCTGAGGCCCGCCATGACCGTCGCCTGGGAAACCGTCATCGGCCTCGAAATCCACGCGCAGCTCGCGACGCGCTCGAAGATCTTCTCGGGCTCGTCCACCGCCTACGGCGCGCTGCCGAACGTGCAGGCGAACCTCGTGGACCTCGGCTATCCCGGCGTGCTGCCGGTGCTGAACCGCGAGGCGGTGCGCATGGCGGTGAAGTTCGGGCTCGCGATCGGCGCCACCGTGGCGCGGCGCTCGATCTTTGCGCGCAAGAACTACTTCTACCCGGACCTGCCGAAGGGCTACCAGATCAGCCAGTACGAGCAGCCGATCGTCGCCGACGGCGCGGTCGACATCGTGCTGGAGGACGGCGCGCGCAAGACCATCGGCGTCACCCGCGCGCACCTCGAGGAGGATGCCGGCAAGTCGCTGCACGAGGGCTTCGCCGGCTCGTCCGGCATCGACCTCAACCGCGCCGGCACGCCGCTGCTCGAGATCGTCTCCGAGCCTGACTTGCGCTCCGCGCGCGAGGCGGTCGCCTACCTGAAGAAGATCCACACGCTGGTGCGCTACCTCGAGATCTGCGACGGCAACATGCAGGAGGGCTCGTTCCGCTGCGACGCCAACGTCTCGGTGCGCCACCGCGGCCGGCACGAATACGGCACGCGCTGCGAGATCAAGAACCTGAACTCGTTCCGCTTCATCGAGCGGGCGATCAACTTCGAGATCGCGCGCCAGATCGAGGTGATCGAGGGCGGCGGCAGCATCGTCCAGGAAACCCGGCTCTACGACTCGGACCGCGACGAGACGCGCTCGATGCGCAGCAAGGAGGAGGCGAACGATTACCGTTACTTCCCGGACCCCGACCTGCTGCCGCTGGCGCTCGACGAGGCGTTCATCGAGGACGTGCGCGGCACGCTGCCGGAGCTGCCGGACGCGAAGGCCGCGCGCTTCGTGCGCGAGCACGGGCTGTCCGACTACGACGCCGGCGTGCTGACCGCGAGCCGCGAGCTCGCCGACTACTACGAGGCGGCGGCCGCCGGCACCGGCGGGCAATGGAAGCTGGCGGCGAACTGGGTCATGGGCGAGGTGTCCGGATTCCTGAACCGCGACGGGATCGAGATCGGCGCGGCGCCGGTCGATGCGGCGCGCCTCGCCGGGCTGCTCGGCCGCATCGTCGACGGCACGGTCTCGGGCAAGCTCGCCAAGGACGTGTTCGAGGCGATGTGGGCGGAGGGCAAGGACGCGGACGCAGTGATCGAGGAACGCGGCCTGCGGCAGATCACCGACGCCGGCGCGATCGAGCGCACGATCCGCGAGGTGATCGCGGCGAACCCGGCCCAGCTCGCCGACTACCGCGCCGGCAAGGACAAGCTGTTCGGGTTCTTCGTCGGCCAGGTCATGAAGGCGACCGGCGGCAAGGCCAACCCCGCCCAGGTCAACGAGCTGCTCAAGCGCCTGCTCGCAGGGCCCTGATGTCCGGCGGCGACCTGCTGCACCGCTTCCTGTTCGAGCACCTTCCCGTGCGCGGCCACCTGGTGCGGCTCGACGCCAGCTGGCGCGCCGCGATCGAGCACCACGCCTACCCGCGCGCGGTGAGCGACGCGCTCGGCGAAGCGATGGCGGCCAGCGTGCTGATGGCCGGCGCGCTGAAGTTCAGCGGCCGCCTGTCGCTGCAGTTCGAGGGCTCGTCGGGGCCGCTGCGCCTGCTGCTGGCACAGTGCACGCACCGCCACGCGGTCCGCGGGGTTGCGCGCCACGACGAGAACGCGGGACCGGCGGTGCCGGCGGCCGGGCTGTTCGGCGACGGCCAGCTGGCGGTGACGATCGAGCAGGCCGAAGGCGGCGAGCGCTACCAGGGCATCGTGCCGCTCGATGGCGCGAGCCTCGCCGGCAACCTCGAGCGCTACTTCGGCCAGTCGGAACAGCTGCCCTCGCGGCTCGTGCTGGCCGCGACCACCGACCGGGCCTGCGGCCTGCTGCTGCAACGGGTGGCGGTGACCGCTGCCGGCGCCGGCTCGCCGGACGCGGACGACGCCTGGCGCCGCATCGGCCTGCTGGCACAGACACTGTCGGCGCAGGAGCTGCTCGAGCTGCCGTTCCGCGAGCTGCTGCAGCGGCTGTTCCCCGAGGACGACATCCGGCTGTTCGAGGGGTCGCCCGTATTCTTCCAGTGCAGCTGCTCGCGCGAGCGCGTCGCCGGCATCCTGCAGGCGCTCGGCCCCGGGGAAGTGCGGTCGATCCTGGAGGAGCGCGGCAACGTCGAGGTGCGCTGCGAGTTCTGCAACCGCGCCTGGCAATTCGACGCGGTGGACGTGGCCGGGCTGTTCTCGGAGGGCGCCGCGCAGCAGGCGCCGCCCGGGCTGCACTGAGGCGCCGCGGCGGGTCAGGGCTTGCGCTGGCCGGCGAACGCGATCCGGTCCAGCACGCCGAGCAGCACGGCCGAGACCACGAAGGTCAGGTGCAGCACGACGTACCAGAGGATCTTGTCGTTGGGCGTGTGCTGCGCGTTCATGAAGACGCGCAGCAGGTGGATCGACGAGATCGCGACGATCGAGGCCGCGACCTTCAGCTTCAGCGTGCCGGCATCGAGCTTCGACAGCCAGGCCGGCGTGTCGCGGCCGGTCTCGACGTCGATCTTGGAAACGAAGTTCTCGTAGCCAGAGAACATCACCATCACGATCAGGCTGCCGACCAGCACCAGGTCGATCATCGCCAGCACGGTCAACACCAGGTCCGCCTCCACCAGGCTCGTCACCTGGGCGAGGACGTGCAGCGCCTCCTGGAAGAACTTGATCGCGAGCACGACCAGCGCCAGCGACAGGCCGAGGTACAGCGGCGCCAGCAGCCAGCGGCAGGCGAACAACAGGCGCTCGATGGACTTCTCCAGCATGGCATGCGGCTCCTGGACCGGCGGTGCGCCATTCTATACGGGGCCGGGCGACCGGGCGCGCCCCGGCCGCGACGAAGCGTGCCCCGCGAGCGCCGGCGTCGGTTAACCTTCGGGTGCGATGAGCGTCCGCTTCACCGTCAACGGCGTCGAGCGGGAGTTCGCCGGCGACGGCGACATGCCGCTGCTGTGGTACCTGCGCGACCATGCGCGGCTGACCGGCACCAAGTTCGGCTGCGGCGCCGGCTTCTGCGGCGCATGCACCGTGCTCGTGGACGGCGCCGCGCAACGATCCTGCGTGCTGCCGGTCGCCGCCGTCGCCGGGCGCACCGTGCGCACCATCGAGGGACTGGCGCTGCCCGGCGTGCTGCACGCGGTGCAGAAAGCCTGGATCGAGGAGGACGTGGCCCAGTGCGGCTACTGCCAGGCCGGCCAGATCATGGCGGCGGTCGCCCTGCTCGAGCGTACGCCGGATCCGTCGCCGGCCGACATCGACTCGATCACCAACCTGTGCCGTTGCGGCACCTACGTCCGCATCCGACGCGCGATCGCCCGCGCCGCGCGCGAGCTCGCGCGATGAGCGCCGCAGCGCCTCGGGTTTCGCGCCGCGCCTTCCTGCAGGCGTCGCTGACGGCGTCGGGCGGGCTGCTGATCGCGGCCCCGGTCGCGCGCGCCGCCGATGCCGCCGCGGCGCCGCCGAATCCGGTCGGCATCAACCTGCGGATCGAGCCGGACAACCGCGTGATCATCGGCGCGCCCAGCCCCGAGATCGGGCAGGGCGTGCGCACCTCGGTGCCGATGATCATCGCCGAGGAGCTGGATGCGGACTGGGCGCTGGTGACGGTCGAACAGCTGCCGCTCGGCATCGACTGGAGCGGCGCGTCGCCGCGCTGGATGTACGGCGCGCAGGGCGCCGGCGGCAGCACCAGCATCCCGGACGCCTGGGCCGAGCTGCGCCAGGTCGGCGCCCAGGCGCGCTGGCTGCTGCGCCAGGCCGCGGCGGCGCGCTGGAACGTTCCCGCCGACGCCGTCGCGACCCGCGACGGCCACGCGCTGCACCCGGACGGGCGGCGCCTGTCGTATGGCGTGCTGGCCGGCGCCGCCGCGGCGCTCGCGCTGCCGGCGGAGCCGCTGCCGCTGAAGACGCCGGCCGAGTACCGGATCATCGGCCGCCCGCAGCGGGTCGTGGATGCCGGGGACATCGTCACCGGGCGCGCGCGCTATGGCATCGACGTGCAGGAGCCGGGCGCGTTCACCGCGGTCATGCTGCGCTGCCCGTATTTCGACGGCGGCATCGCGCGCCACGACGACGCCGCGGCGCGCGCCGTGCCCGGGGTGCGCGCGGTGGTCGTCGTGCCGGGGCCGCAGCCGGGCGAGCCGCTGACGCTCAACCTCGCGACCGGCATCGCGGTCGTCGCCGACGACACCTGGTCGGCGCTGAAGGGCCGCGCGGCGCTCGACGTCGAGTGGACCCGCGGCCCGTTCGCCGGCGAATCCAGCGCGGCGCTCGACGCGCAGTGCGACGCGCTGCTGGCGCAGACCGGGCAGGTCGTGCGCGACGACGGCGATTTCGCCGCGGCGCGGGAAGGCGCGGCGCGCACGGTGCAGGCGCGCTACCGCGTGCCGTTCGTGAGCCACGCGCCGCTCGAGCCCGAGAACGCGTTCGTGCACGTCATGGCGGACCGCGCGCGCGTGATCGGGCCGCTGCAGTCGCCGGCCGGCGCCCAGCGCACCGTCAACCTCGTGACCGGCATCCCGCGCCCGGCGATCAGCGTCGAGATGACCCGCTCCGGCGGCGGCTTCGGCCGCAAGCTGACCAACGACTTCGTGGCCGAGGCGGCGCTGATCTCGAAAGCGACCGGCCTGCCGATCAAGCTCGTGTGGACGCGCGCCGACGACCTGCAGCACGACTTCTTCCGGCCGTTCGGCCATCACGAGATGATCGCGACCCTCGACGGCGAGGATCGCGTCACCGGCTGGACCCAGCGGCTCGCCAGCGCCTCCAAGTACTACCGGCGGCCGAACATGCAGCCGGAGGGCCTGTGGGAGGCGGAGCTGTACCCGGACGATTTCCCGGCGCGGCTGGTGCCGAACTACCGGCTCGAGTGGCACAGCGTCACGAGCGGCATCCCGCGCGGCTCCTGGCGCGCGCCGGCGCACACGGCGAACGCGTTCGTCGTCCAGAGTTTCCTCGACGAGATCGCGGCTGCCACCGGCCAGGACCCGCTGGCCCTGCGCCTGGCGATGCTGGGCGAGGACCGGGTGTTCGACTATGCGCAGCACGGCGGGCCGACGTTCAGCACCGGGCGGCTGCGCGGCGTGCTCGAGCGGGTCGCGGACGCCATTGGCTGGGGCCGCTCCATGCCCCGCGGTCGTGGGCTGGGGCTGGCGGCGCACTTCACCTTCGGCGGTTACGCCGCCCACGCAATGGAAGTCGAGGTGTCGCCGCGCGGCGCGCTGGCGATCCACCGCGTGGTCTGCGCGATCGACTGCGGCCAGCCGGTCAACCCGCTCGGCATCAGCGCGCAGATGCAGGGCGGCACGATCGACGGCCTGTCGACCGCGCTCAACCTCGAGATCACCATCCGCGACGGGCGCGTGGAACAGAGCAACTTCAACGACTATCCGCTGGCGACCATGGCGCAGATGCCGCGGGACATCGAGGTGCTGATCGTCGATTCGACGGAATCGCCGTCCGGCTGCGGCGAAATGGGCATCCCGACGGCGGCGCCGGCCCTGATGAACGCGATTTACGCCGCCTGCGGCGTCCGCATCCGCCGCCTGCCGCTGCGCTCGCAACTCGCCGACGCGCTCGCGACCTGAGCGATCAGTCGAGGCCCTGCAGCAGGCCGGCGCCGCCGAGCCCGCGCATCTGCGCCATGATCCATTGCTGCCGCTCGCGCACGAACGGGCCCGGGTTCGCGACGCGGTAGCGCTTCGGGTTCGGCAGCACCGCCGCGAGCAGCGCCGCTTCCGCGCGGTTGATGCGCGCCGCCGGCTTGCCGAAGTAACGGCGGCTGGCGGCTTCGACGCCCCAGATCCCGCGCCCGAACTCGGCGCTGTTGAGGTAGACCTCGAGGATGCGCCGCTTCGGCCACAGCGTCTCGATGCACAGCGTGAACCAGGCCTCGAGCCCCTTGCGCGCCCAGCTTTTCCCCGGCCACAGGAACAGGTTCTTGGCGACCTGCTGGCTGATCGTGCTGGCGCCGCGCAGGCGGCGACCGCGCCGGGCATCGGTCAGCGCCCGGTCGATCGCCTCGAAATCAAAGCCGTCGTGCTCGAGGAATTTCTGGTCCTCGGCCGCGATCACGGCGAGCGCCGCCTCGCGCGAGATCCGCTCCCACGGAACCCAGTCGTGCTGCCGCGCCGGCTCGTCGTCGTGCAGCATGAATGCGGTCACCGGCACGGGCACGAAGCGGAACAGCGCCACGGCCAGGATGCTGAGCGCGGCGAACGACGCGAGCACGGCCAATGCCGCCCGCGCCAATCGCGCCGGCCACGGCCGCCGTTTCATCGTGCGGTTCGTCAGGCGGCGCTGGCGCGCCGGACCAGCTTGATGACCACCGGCTCGAGCGGCACGTCGTCGTGGCCGCCGCGGCGCCCGGTCTTCGTGGCCGCGATCTTGTCGACGACGTCGATGCCGCCGGCCACGCGCCCGAACACGGCATAGCCGTAGTTGCCGGGACGGTGGTCGAGGAAGCCGTTGTCGACCAGGTTGATGAAGAACTGCGCGGTCGCGCTGTGGATGTCGTTGGTGCGCGCCATCGCGATCGCGCCGCGGCGGTTGCGCAGGCCGTTGTCGGCCTCATTGGTGATCGGCTCGCGGGTCGGCTTCTGCTTCATGTCGGCGGTAAACCCGCCGCCCTGGATCATGAAGCCGGGGATGACGCGGTGGAAGATCGTGCCGTCGAAGAACCCCGCGTCCACGTAGGACAGGAAGTTCTCGCACGTGATCGGCGCCGACTCGGCATCCAGTTCCACCGTGAAATCGCCGAGCGTCGTCTCGAATCGGACCATGGCAGGCACTCCCTCCGCACTGGCATTCATTCTAATGCGTCGCGCCGGGAATTGCCCCGGGTCGCGCGCTCCAGCCCCGCGAGGTCGCGATGCGTGGCGGCGTCCGCGAGGCCCGCCTGCGCCATCAGCGCGCGCACGGCGGCGCCCTGCGCGGCGCCGTGCTCGACGACCAGCGCCGCCCCGGCGGCGAGCCGCGCCGGCGCGCCGGCGCAGACCTGCCGCAGCGCCGCGAGGCCGTCGGCGCCGGCCACCAGCGCGGCCTGCGGCTCGTGCGCGAGCGCGGCGAGTGCGGGATCGTCCGCGGCGACATAGGGCGGATTCGACACGACGCAGTCGAAGCGCGCGCCGGCCACCGGCGCGTACCAGCTGCCGCGCAGCCAGCGGACATTGCCGATGCCGAGGCGCGCGGCATTGCGGGCCGCGACCGCGAGCGCCGCTGCGCTCGAGTCCACGGCCGTGACCGCCGCATCGGGACGCTCGCGCGCGATGGCGAGCGCGATGGCGCCGCTGCCGGTGCCGAGGTCCAGCACCGCGGGGCGCACGATGCCGGCGAGCGCCGCCAGCGCCAGTTCCACCACGAGCTCGGTCTCCGGCCGCGGCACCAGCACGTCCGGCGTCACCTCGAGATCCAGGCTCCAGAAGCCGCGCCGCCCGGTCAGGTAAGCGACCGGCTCGCCGGCGAGGCGCCGCGCGACCAGCGCCTCGAGCGCGGCGCATTGCCCGGCGTCGAGGGTCCGGCCCGGGTCCGCAGCCAGCGCCGCGCGCGCGACGCCGAGCACCTGTGCAAGCAGCAGCTCCGCGTCGAGGCCGGGCGACGGGGTGGCCGGCGCGAGGCGGCGGCGCAGTTCCGGCAGCAGGTCGCCGACGCGGCTCATTCGAGCGCGGCCAGCTCCTCGGCCCGATGCTCGCGCGCGAGCGCGTCGATCACCTCGTCGAGGTCGCCGTCGACGATCGCCTCGAGCCGGTACAGCGTCAGCTCGATGCGATGGTCGGTCAGCCGGCCCTGCGGAAAATTGTAGGTGCGGATGCGGCCCGAGCGGTCGCCGGTCCCGACCTGCAGGCGCCGCGTGCGCGCGGTCGCGGCGGTCTGGCGCTCGCGCTCCGCGGCCAGCAGGCGCGCGCGCAGCAGCGCCATCGCCCGGGCGCGGTTCTTGTGCTGCGAGCGCTCGTCCTGGCACTCGACGACGATGCCGGTCGGCAGGTGCGTGATGCGCACCGCCGAGTCGGTCTTGTTGACGTGCTGGCCGCCGGCGCCGGACGAGCGGTAGGTGTCGATGCGCAGTTCCGCGGGACTGATCTCGACCGCCTCGACCTCGGCCAGTTCCGGCAGGACGGCGATCGTGCAGGTCGAGGTGTGGATGCGGCCCTGCGACTCGGTCGCCGGCACGCGCTGCACGCGGTGCGTGCCGGACTCGAACTTGAGGCGCGCGTACACGCCGCGCCCGGCGACGCGGCTGACGATCTCGCGGTAGCCGCCGTGCTCGCCGCGGCTCTCCGACATGACCTCGACGCTCCAGCCGCGGCGCTCCGCGTAGCGCGCGTACATGCGGAACAGGTCGCCGGCAAAGAGGGCGGCCTCGTCGCCGCCGGCGGCGGCGCGGACCTCGAGGAACACGTTGTGGTCGTCGAGCGGGTCCGCCGGCGCCAGCAGTTGCAGCAGCTCGGCCTCGTCGGCGGCGGCCGCCGCCTCGAGCTCCTCGATCTCCGCCCGCGCAAGCTCCTGCAGGCCCGCGTCGGGCTCGGCGGCGAGCGCGCGGGCCGCGGCGAGCTGGCGCTCGCGCTCGGCCAGGCGCGCGACGCCCCTTGCCACCGGGTCGATGCGGGCGAACTCGACCGACAGGTCGCGGAACCGGCCGCTCTGCGCCTGCACCGCCGGATCGGCCAGCAGGCGCTCGATCTCCGCATGCCGGTCGGCGACGCGCTCGAGGCGGCGGCGGATCGCGTCCTTCACTGCGGGTCGCGCCGGCCGCGGAACAGCCGCGTCGTCGCCTCCCGGACCGACTCGTCGCCCGACTCGGCGGCGTCGCGCAGGGCCGCGGACGGCGCATGCAGCAGGCGGTTGGTGAGAGTCCGCGCGAGGTACTCGAGGACCTCGTGCGGCGGGTGGCCGGCGGCAAGCATGCGGCGCGCCTGCTCCAGCGTCTGCGCCCGCGCCGCCTCGGCCTGGCCGCGCAGCTCGCGGATCGCCGGCACCGCGTCCAGCGCCTTGAGGCCGGCCATGAATCGGGCGACATCCTCGTCGATGATGCGGCGCGCGGCGCCTGCTTCCTCCTGACGGGCCTTCAGGTTCTGGTCGACGACCTCCTTCAGGTCGTCGATCGTGAACAGGTAGACGTCCTCCAGTTCGCGCACGCGCGGATCGATGTCGCGCGGCACGGCCAGGTCCAGCATGAACATCGGCCGGCGCCGTCGCGCGACCAGCGCCGCCTGCACCATCTCGAGCTCGATCACGTGGCCGGGTCGCGCCGTCGAGCAGACCACCAGGTCGGCCTGCGGCAGGTGCGCGGCGATGGCATCGAGCTGGATCGTGGATGCCTGCAGGCCCTCGGCGATGCGCTGCGCGCGGTTGAGGCTGCGGTTGGCGATGATCATGCGGCCGATGCGCTGGCCGTGCAGATGGCGGGCGGCGAGCTCGATCATGTCGCCGGCGCCGACCAGCAGCGCCGTGTGGTTCTCGAATCCGCTGAAGATCCGGCGCGCGAGCTGGATGCCGGCCGATGCCACCGACACGGCGCTGGCGCCGATCGCGGTCTCGCTGCGCACCTGCTTGGCGACCGAGAAGGCGTTCTGGAACAGGCGGTTCAGCAGCGATCCCGCGGTGCCGGCCTGCTGCGCCGCGCGGTAGGCGTCCTTCAGCTGGCCGAGGATCTGCGGTTCGCCGAGTATCAGCGAATCGAGCCCGGCGGCGACCGAGAACAGGTGCCGCACCGCCTCCGCGTCCTCGGCGCGGTACAGGCAGCCGGCCAGCGCCGCGTGGCCGCCCGACTGCGCCGTGAGCCAGCCGGCCACGCCGGCCGCGCGGTCGTCGCCCGCGCAATAAATCTCGGTGCGGTTGCAGGTCGAGACGATCAGCGCCTCGTCGAGGCCCGGCAGGGCGGCCAGCGACGCCAGCGCCTGCGGCAGGCGCCCGGCATCGAAAACGATGCGTTCGCGCACTTCGATCGGCGCGGTCCGGTGATTCAATCCGAGGACGACGAGCGACATGATGAGCCGGCAGCGGGAACCCGCCGGATTGTCCGGTAACGATCACGGCAGCACAAGCGCTGGGCTATAGTTGCGCGATGTCCGTCCGGCCGCATCTCCCGGCAGCGATCCTGCTGTGCGCTTCGTTCGCCCAGGCTGTCGCCGCGCCCGTGCGCTGCCCGCGGGGCGACACCTGGGACCTCGTCGTGGCCGCCGAGCGCGCGCTGGCGCGTGCCGACTGGCCGCGCGCGGCGGAGGCCTACGTTTGCGCGACGCAGGGCAGCGACGACCCGGCGCTGGCCGAGCGCGCGACGCGCACGGCCTACGAGAACCGGCAGTTGCCGCAGGCGGTCGCGGCCGCGCAGCGCTGGCTCGACATCGCGCCCGGCAGCGAAGTCGCGCGCCGCTACCTCGCGACCGGCCTGCTGCGCCACTACGACGACGAGGCGGCGGGCGCGCAGTTCGCGCAATTGCTCGATTCCGCGTACGCGGACCGGGCGCGCGGCTACATGACGCTGCTCGGCATCCTCGCGGAGGAGGACAACGAGACCGGGGCCGCGCGCGTGATCGAGCGGCTCGCCGCCGGCGATGCGACGCTGCCCGAGGCGCAGTACGCCGCGAGCGTGCTGTGGCAGCGCGCCGAGAATGGCGCGCAGGCGCTGGCCGCCGCGGAACGCGCGCTGGCGTTGCGCCCGGACTGGCGGCAGGCGGAACTCGCCCGCGTGCGCGCGCTGGCGACGCTCGGGCGCGAGACCGACGCGCTGCAGCGCGCAGGCGAGCTCGCGGCCGACGGCGATCCGTACTCGGTCATCAGCCGCGCCTGGCTGCTGCTCGGCGCCGAGCGTCGCGAAGAGGCGTCCGCCGCATTCGAGCAGCTGCGGCGCGCGGGCGGCGCCGCCGCCGGCGACGCGCTGGCGGGGCTGGTCGCCATCGCCCTCGACGAGCGGCGCTTCGACGATGCGGCGCGTTTGACGGCCGAGGCCGCGCGCGATTCGCAGCAGGCCGACGCGATGCAGTGGAACCTCGGCCGCATCGCCGAGGAGCGCGGCGAAATGGCAGGCGCCGCGCGCAGCTACCAGCGCATCGTGAACGGCCCGCGCGCAGTCGCGGCGCAGCTGCGGGCCTGGCAACTGTGGCGCGAACTGGGCGAGCCGGAGCGCGCCGAACTGCTGCTGGACGATTTCCTCGCGGCCTCGCCGACCGCGTCGCGTGAGGTGGTCTCCGGCGTCGCCGGCCGGCTGGTCGAGGAGGGCGATGGCGCGGCGGCGATCGCGCTGGTCGACCGGGCGCTGGCCGTGATGCCCGACGACGACCTGCGGCTCGCACGTGCCTTCCTGCTCGAGCGGCTGGACCGGGTGCCGGAGGCGGTCGCGGACATGCGCGCGGTCGTGGCGCGGCGTCCCGGTGACCCGGATGCGCTGAACGCGCTCGGCTACACCCTCGTCGACCGCACCCGTTCGATCGACGAGGGTCGCCGGCTGATCGAGCGCGCGATCGCGTCGAAGCCCGACAGCTATGCCATCCAGGACTCGATGGGCTGGGCACTGGTGCGCCTGGGGCGCCTCGAGGAGGGGATGGCCTGGCTGGAGACGGCCTGGGACCGCTCCGAAGATCCGGAGGTCGCGGCGCACCTCGGCGAGACTTTCTGGCTGCTGGGCCGCACCGACGAGGCCCGGCGGATCTGGGACGAGGCGCTGGCGGATCATCCGGACAGCCGGCCGCTGCTGCGCGCCATCGAGCGCCGCGCGCGGTGAAGATGCGGCTGGCGGCCTGCGCCGTGGCGCTGCTGGCAGCCGGCTGTGCGTCGCTGCCCGAGGCGCGCGACACGGGCGACTGGCCGGCGCGCCGCCAGGCATTGCAGGCGCTCGCCAGCTGGGATCTCAAGGGACGCGTGGCGGTGGCGGCCGGCGGCGACGGATTCTCCGGCGGCCTGCGCTGGCGCCAGACCGGCGCCCGCTCGGAGATCGAGCTGCGCGGGCCGATGGGCGGCACGGCATTCCGGGTCACGGTCGACGGTGCGCAGTTCGTCGTCACCGACGATCGCGGCGATTCCCTGAGCGGCGAAGACGCACGGCGCTACGTGCTCGAGCAGCTGGGCGGCGAGGCGCAATTGCCGATTGCGGAGATGCGTTACTGGCTGGTGGGCGCGCCGGCGCCGGGCGCCCCGCACTTGGAGTCGCTCGGGCCGGAACAGCGCCTGGCGGCGCTCGACCAGTCCGGCTGGCACGTGGCCTATTCGTCCTATCGTGGCGTCGGCGAGCTGGCGCTGCCGTCGCGCCTGGAGATCGAGGGCGCCGGGCTGCGCCTGCGGGTCGCCGTCTCGGACTGGCGCCTCGGGCCATGAACGCCGACTGGCCGGCGCCGGCCAAGCTGAACCTGTTCCTGCACGTGGTGGGCCGGCGGCCGGACGGCTATCACCAGATCCAGACCGTCTACCAGCTGATCGACCGCTGCGACAGCCTGTCATTCGAGCTCACGCGCGCGCCGGCCATCCGCCGGATCGAGGGCCCCGAGGCAGTCCCGGAAACGGACGACCTGTGCCTGCGCGCCGCCCGGCTGCTGCAGGCCGAGGGCGGGGTGCGCAAGGGCGTGGCAATCCGGCTGGTCAAGCGGATTCCAGTCCAGGGCGGCCTGGGCGGCGGCAGTTCCGACGCCGCCACCACGCTCGTGGCGCTGAACCACCTCTGGGGCCTGGGATTCGGCCTGCCGAGGCTCTGCCGCCTGGGCCTGACGCTCGGCGCCGACGTGCCGCTCTTCGTCCAGGGCCGCAGCGCCTGGGGCGAGGGGGTGGGCGAGCGGTTGACGCCGGTCGAGCTGCCGGCACGGCATTTCGCGGTCATTTGCCCCGGCATCGGGGTCCGGACCGCGGACGTGTTTCAGGCAATTGAATTGACAAGAAATTCTCCCAGGACGACAATTCGCGGTTTCCTGAAGGCAGGCGGTCGCAACGATTGCGAGCCGGTCGTGGCCGGGCGGCATCCGGAAGTGGCCGGGGCGCTGTCCTGGCTCGCGGCGCGCGGCAGCGCGCGCCTGACCGGCACCGGCAGTTGCGTGTTCGCCGGTTTCGGCACGCAGGGCGAGGCCGAAGCGGCGCTCGCGGGCCTGCCGTCGGGGTGGAGCGGTTTCGTCGCCCGCGGGCTCGACCGTTCGCCCCTGCAGGAACGCCTGGCGGCGGAGCGGTCGTCCCGCGAAGGCGGGGAAGTTTGATACTGGGGTGTCGCCAAGTGGTAAGGCAACGGGTTTTGATCCCGTCATACGAAGGTTCGAATCCTTCCACCCCAGCCAGATAAGGAGGCGTGCGTGGACCAGTCCACGATGGCGGTGTTCACGGGCAATGCGAATCCGGTTCTGGCGCAGGACATCGCGCGGAACCTGATGCAGCCGCTCGGCCGCGCCCTGGTGGGGCGGTTCAGCGACGGCGAGATCCAGGTCGAGATCATGGAGAACATCCGCGGCAAGGATGTCTACCTGGTGCAGTCGACCTGTCCGCCGGCGAACGACCACCTGATGGAGCTGCTGATCATGGCGGACGCGTGCCGCCGCGCGTCGGCCGGCCGGATCACCGCGGTGATCCCGTACCTCGGCTACGCGCGGCAGGACCGGCGCCAGCGCGCGATGCGGGTGCCGATCACGGCCAAGCTGGTCGCCGACATGATCGGCTGCGCCGGCATCAACCGGGTGCTGACGGTGGACCTGCACGCGGACCAGATACAGGGTTTCTTCGACATCCCGGTGGACAACGTGTACGCGTCGCCGGTGCTGCTCGGGGAGGTCTGGAAGCGGAAGTACGACAACATGATCGTGGTGTCGCCGGACGTCGGCGGCGTGGTGCGGGCGCGGGCGCTGGCGCGGCGCCTCGACAACGCGGACCTCGCGATCATCGACAAGCGGCGCCAGCGTGCCAACGAGTCGCAGGTGATGAACATCATCGGCGACGTGCGCGGCAGGAACTGCGTGCTGGTGGACGACCTGGTCGACACCGCGGGGACGCTGTGCCAGGCGGCGCAGGCGCTGAAGGACGAGGGCGCGCTGCGCGTGATCGCCTACATCACGCATCCGGTGCTGTCCGGGAAGGCAGTGGAGCGGATCGCGGCCTCGGCGCTGGATGAGCTGGTGGTCACGGACACGATCCCGCTCGCCGCCGCCGCCAGGGCCTGCCAGCGCATCCGCGTCCTGTCGGTCGCGGAGCTGCTGGCGGAGACGATGCGGCGGATTCGCGACGAGGAGTCGGTCAGCTCGCTGTACGTGGATTAGGAGGGGACGGCCCCTCCGACGGCAGCCGCCGGATGGTCCGGCGGCGCCGGCAACGGATCGCCGGTGCCTGGTCGCGGGCCGGCGGTTCCCTGATTCGGGAGTATCTGACATGAAGATTTCGTTCGAACTCGACGCCGAGTTCCGCGACGACCAGGGCAAGGGTGCGAGCCGCCGCCTGCGTCGTCACGGCAAAGTCCCGGCGATCCTCTACGGCGGCAAGCGGGACGCGCGCGCCCTGCTGCTGGACCACACCAGGCTTGCGCAGCTGATGGACAACGAGCGCTTCTACTCGACGATCGTCGGGCTGCGCGTCGGCGACCAGCAGCAGGCCGCGGTGCTGAAGGACGTCCAGCGCCACCCGTACAAGAACCAGATCATGCACATCGACTTCCAGCGCGTGCTGGAGGACGAGAAGATCCGGATGCAGGTCCCGCTCCACTTCAAGGGCGGCGCCGAGTCCAAGGGCGTCAAGGAGCAGGGCGGCGTGCTCTCGCACGTGCGCAACGACGTCGAGATCACCTGCCTGCCGAAGGACCTGCCGGAGTTCGTCGAAGTCGACGTCTCGGGCCTGGAGATCAACCAGGTCGTCAGGTTGTCCGACCTCCGTCTCCCCGCGGGCGTCGAGCTCGTGGACCTGCTGGCTGGCCGCGACGGGCCGGTGGCGTCGATCCACATGCCGCGCGTCGAGGAAGAAGAGACGCCGGTGGTGGACGAGGCCGCAGCCGCCGCTGCAGCAGCTGCCGCACCGGGCGCCGCGCCGGGTGCGCCGGCCGCGCCGGGTGCCGCGCCAGCGGCTGCCGGTGCCGCTGCCGCTCCGGCTGCCGATGCGAAGGGCGCGCCTGCCAAGGGCGCCCCGGCCGGCAAGGACGCCAAGAAAGGCGACGGCAAGAAGTAAGGCGAATTGGCCGGTCTTCAGCTGCAGCTGGTGGTCGGGCTCGGCAACCCGGGCCCGGAGCACGCGCATACGCGCCACAACGCGGGCTTCTGGTTCGTGGACGAACTGGCGCGCCGTCATGACGGGCGGCTGAAGCCGGAGCGCCGCTACAACGCCGACGTCGGCCGCATCGCGGTCGGCGACGGCGCGCTGTGGCTGCTGAAGCCGATGGGCTTCATGAACCGAAGCGGCCTGTCGGTGCGCGCCTTCTGCGACTACCTGCAGCTGCCGGCCGGGCAGGTGCTCGTCGTCCATGACGAGCTCGACCTGCCGGCCGGCGTCGCCCGCCTGAAGCTGGCCGGCGGCGCCGGCGGCCACAACGGCCTGAAGGACGTCATCGCCCATGTCGGCGAGGCGTTCTGGCGGCTGCGCATCGGCATCGGTCACCCGGGCCACCGCGACGAAGTGATCGACTACGTGCTGCAGCGCGCGAGCGCCGTGGACGAGCGCCTGATGCGCGAGGCGATCGAGCTGGCGGTGTCCGAATTCCCGCGGCTCCTGACCGAGGGCGCGGAGAAGATGATGAACCGGCTGCACACGCGGCCGGCGGCGGAAGCGCCGTAATGGGGATCCGCTGCGGCATCGTCGGGCTGCCGAACGTCGGCAAGTCCACGCTGTTCAACGCGCTGACCCGCGCCGGCATCGCCGCCGAGAATTACCCGTTCTGCACCATCGACCCGAATGTCGGCATCGTGCCGGTGCCGGACCCGCGGCTCGCGGCGCTGGCCGCGATCGCGAAGCCCGAGAAGATCGTGCCGACCACGGTCGAGTTCGTCGACATCGCGGGCCTGGTCGCCGGCGCCTCCCAGGGCGAGGGACTCGGCAACAAGTTCCTCGCGCACATCCGCGAGGTGGACGCGATCGCGCACGTCGTGCGCTGCTTCGACGATCCCGACGTCGTGCACGTGTCGGGCCGCGTGGACCCGGCCTCCGACGTCGCCATCATCAACACCGAGCTCGCGCTGGCCGACCTCGAGACCGTCGAGCGGGCGCGGGCGCGCGCCGACAAGGCCGCCAAGGCCATGGACAAGGACGCGATCCGCTGGCGCGACTCGCTGGCGCGCATCCGCGGCGCACTCGACGCAGGCGTGCCGGTGCGTGCGCAGGCTCTCGACGATTTCGAGCGCGAGCGCGTGCGGGAGCTGTCGCTGCTGACCGCCAAGCCGGTCATGTACGTGGCCAACGTGGACGAGGGCGGGTTCACGGGCAATCCGCGGCTCGACGCGCTGGCGGGGCTGGCCGCCGCCGAGGGCGCGGAAACGGTCGCGGTCTGCGCGGCGATCGAGGCCGAGATCTCGCTGCTGGACGAGTCCGACCGCGCGGCGTTCCTCGCCGACCTCGGGCTCGCGGAGCCCGGCCTCGACCGCATCATCCGCGCCGGTTACCGGCTGCTCGGCCTGCTGACGTTCTTCACCGCCGGCCCGAAGGAAGTGCGGGCCTGGACCGTGCGCGCCGGCGCCACCGCGCCGCAGGCGGCCGGCGCCATCCACACCGACTTCGAGCGCGGCTTCATCCGCGCCGAGACGATCGCCTATGACGACTACATCGCCTGCAAGGGCGAAGCGGGCGCGCGCGAGGCGGGCCGCCTGCGCCTCGAAGGCAAGGACTACGTCGTGCGCGAAGGCGACGTGCTGCATTTCCGCTTCAATGTATAATCCCGCGCCCCGGGGCACCTTCCCACCGCGTGGCTAGGTAGCTCAGCTGGTTAGAGCACGGGATTCATAACCCCGGGGTCGAGAGTTCGATTCTCTCCCTAGCCACCACCTATTCCGCGCCGCATGCGCGTGCTGCGACGAGCCGCCCGGCCGCCGCGGCGGGCGGCGGTGCGCCGCAGGGCGCAACGCACTAGCGTAGCGGCAGCCGGATTGCGGGAGAACCGAATGCAGGACCTGATGCGACGTATTGCCATTGCCGCCTGCGCGCTCTTCGCCATGGGCGCCGCCGCGGCTGCGCCCGCGACCGAGGACGAGCGCCTGTCGGCGTTCTTCGAGGAGGTGTTCCAGCGCAACGTCGACCGGAGCCCGGTATTCCAGTCGCAGCTCGGCATCAAGGGGCCGGACTACGGCAAGTGGGACGATTTCTCGGATGCCGAGGCGACGCGGCGCAACGAGTTGGCGCGACAGGACCTCGAACGCCTGCGCCGGGACTTCCGCTACGACGCGCTGTCCGGGCCGATGAAGGTCAGCTACCGGATCTTGGAGCAGCAGCGGGAGACTGCGCTCGCCGGCTTCCCGTGGCGTTTCCACGGCTATGCCTTCCAGACCATGTCGAACCCGGTCACTGCGTTTGCCACGTTCATGCAGAACATCCACCGGGTGGACGACGCGGCCGACGCCGAGGCCTATGTCTCGCGCCTGGCGGGCATGGAACAGGCATACCGGCAGACGATCGAGACGATGAACCTCGCCGCGGAGCGCGGCATCGTGCCCACTTCGTTCTCCTTCGACCCGGTGCTGGCCGACGGCCGCAATGTGCTGAAGGGCGCGCCCTTCGACGACAGCGGCGCGGATTCCGCCATCCTCGCGGACTTCCGCGGCAAAGTGGACAGGCTCGAGATTCCGGCAGCGGAGAAGAAGCGCCTGCTCGACGCCGGCATCGAGGCCATGCGC
The DNA here is from genome assembly GCA_964468395.1 of uncultured Steroidobacteraceae bacterium. Classification (GTDB taxonomy): domain Bacteria; phylum Pseudomonadota; class Gammaproteobacteria; order Steroidobacterales; family Steroidobacteraceae; genus SCUD01. Next base: position 7,532 of record CAYXUJ010000033.1, on the reverse strand, counting down.
GGGCCGATGCGCTCCGGCATCGAGGCGACCCTGGCGGCCATCGAGGCCCTGCGCAGCCGCTCGCCGGGGCCGCACGGCGTGTGGGCACTGCCCGACGGCGACCGTTACTACCAGTCGCGGATCGACTTCTGGACCAGCGAGCGCGGCCTGACCGCGGAGCAGATCCACCAGACGGGGCTCGCCGAGGTCGCCCGTATCCGTGGCGAGATGGAGGCGATCATGCGCCAGGTCGGGTTCGACGGCGACCTGCCGGCGTTCTTCGCGCAGCTGCGCACCGACCCGGGCAATTTCTACCCGAACACCGACGAGGGCCGCCAGGCTTACCTCGACCAGTCGAAGGCCTACATCGACGCCATCTACGCCGACGTCGGCCGCTACTTCAATGTGCTGCCGAAAGCGCCGCTCGAGGTGCGCCGCGTCGAGGAATGGCGCGAGGCGACCGCGCCGATCGCGTTCTACAACCAGCCGACGCCCGACGGCAGCCGTCCCGGCATCTATTACGTCAACCTGCGCGACATGACGACGCGCCAGAAGCACGAGATGGAGACCGTCGCCTACCACGAGGGCGCGCCGGGCCATCACTTCCAGATCGCGATCCAGCAGGAACTCGAGGGTGTGCCGACCTTCCAGAAGTTCGCCTTCTTCGGCGCCTACATCGAGGGCTGGGGGCTCTATGCCGAGCGCCTGGCGAAGGAGCAGGGGCGCTTCACCGACCCGCTGCAGGATTTCGGGCGGCTGCAGAACGAGATGCTGCGCGCCTGCCGCCTGGTCGTGGACACCGGCGCCCATGCGAAGAAGTGGACGCGCGAGCAGATGATCGACTACATGCTGGCGAACAACCCGATGACGCCCGAGGACGCAGCCAAGGAAACCGAGCGTTACATCGACAATCCCGGGCAGGCGCTGTCCTACAAGATCGGCATGATCCGGATCCTGGCGCTGCGCGACAAGGCCCGCGCGGCGCTCGGCGCGCGCTTCGACATCCGCGACTTCCACGACGCCGTGCTGAAGAACGGCGCGGTGGCGCTGCCGATCCTCGAGGAGCTTGTAGACGACTACATCGCCGCCCGGTCCGCGGGCTGAGCGGCCTCAGCGCGCCGTTTTCAGGCGAACCGTCGCGTCGGGGTCCGCCAGCAGCTCGTCGGTCGCCTGCGCCAGCGACGCGAGGCCCTCGTCGACGACCGCATCCTCGGCCGTGATCGGCACCAGGATGCGGACGACGTTGCCGTAGACGCCGCAGGACAGCAGGATCAGCCCGAGCTCCCGGGCCCGCGCCGTCAGCCGGCGCGTCAGCTCGGCCGCCGGCCGCGCCGGGTCGCCGTCCTCGCACAGCTCGAAGGCGATCATGGCGCCGAGCCGGCGCACTTCCGCGATCTGCGGGTGGCGCGCCGCGAGCCGCTCGAGCGCGGCGCCGACGCGCGCGCCGAGCCGCTCGGCGCGCTCGAATATGCCGTCCTGCTCGAACACGTCGAGCACCGCGAGCGCCGCCGCGCAGGCGACCGGGTTGCCGGCGTAGGTGCCGCCCAGGCCCCCGGGGGCGCAGGCATCCATGACTTCGGCGCGCCCCACCACCGCCGAGAGCGGAAACCCGCCCGCCAGCGACTTCGCGAGGGTCGTCAGGTCGCCGGCCACGCCGTAGTGCTCCATCGCGAACATGCGCCCGGTCCGGCCGGCGCCGCTCTGGATCTCGTCGGCGACCAGCAGGATGCCGTGGCGGTCGCACAGCTCGCGCAGCCGCAGCACGAAATCCTTTGGCGCGACATAGAAGCCGCCTTCGCCCTGCACCGGCTCGAACACGATCGCCGCCACCCGGTCGGGCGCCACGTCGCACTTGAACAGCAGTGCCAGCGCGTCGAAGGCGTCGTCGGTGGTCACGCCGTGCAGCGCGTTCGGGAACGGCGCGTGGTAGACCTCGGCCGGGTAGGGGCCGAATCCCGCCTTGTACGGCTCGACCTTGCCGGTCAGCGCGAGCGTCATCAGCGTGCGGCCGTGGAAGCCGCCTGCGAACGAGATCACCGCCGAGCGGCCGGTCGCCGCGCGCGCGATCTTGACCGCGTTTTCGACCGCCTCGGCGCCGGTCGACATCAGCAGGGTCTTGTTCGGCCCCGGCCCCGGCGCCAGGCGGTTGAGCCGCTCGCACAGGGCGACATAAGGCTCGTAGCCCGTCACCTGGAAGCAGGTATGGGTGACGCGTTCGAGCTGCGCGCGGACCGCCTCGAGCACGCGCGGATGGCGGTGGCCGGTGTTCAGCACGGCGATGCCGCCGGCAAAATCGACGTAGCGCCGCCCGTCCGCATCCCACAGCAGGGCATTCTCGGCGCGTTCGACGAACACGGGGTGGGCCATGGACACGCCCCGCGCGACCGCGGCCTGGCGCCGCGCCAACAGTGATTCATTGTTGCTCAAAATCCAGCCTCCTTGCGCACTTGCGCTATTGTACCTGTGCCCGCCGCGATGGCAGCATCGGACGGGGACAGGAATAGTCGACATGCAATTCCATCGCATCCTGGTCGCCGTCGCCGACTGCAGCACGAAGAATTCGCCCGCGCTCGCCAAGGCGGCGTCGCTGGCGAAGATCTCCGGCGGCACGGTGACGCTGTTCCACAGCCTCTACAGCTCGGCCATTTCCGCCGAGAGCCTGGTGGCGCCGGACCGCCTCGAGCGCGACATCGAGGAGGCGGTGCGCGGGCGCAAGCGCGAGCTCGATGCGGTGGCGGCGGGGCTGGCGCGCGCGGGCGTCAAGGCCCGCACCCGCGTGCGCTGGGACTACCCGGTGCACGAAAGCATCGTGCGGGAGGCGCGCCGCGGAAAATACGACCTGGTCGTCGCCGAGAGCCACCGGCACACGCGCCTGGCGCGGATCGTGCTGTCGAACACCGACTGGCAACTGATCCGCGTCAGCCCGGTGCCGGTGCTGTTCGTCAAGACCGCCAGGCCCTACGACCGTGCACGGATCCTGGCCGCGGTCGACCCGATGCATGCTTTTGCCAAGCCCGCGGGCCTCGATGCCGACATCCTGGCCATGGCGTCGGGCGTCGCCGGCGCTTTCAACGGCCGCCTGCACGCGACGCACGTGTACCAGCTGGCGACGCCGTTCACCTCGGGCGTGCTGATGGAGCCGGTGCCGCTGCCGGTCAACCTCGCGGCGAAGCAGCAGGAGCGCATCCGCCGGGAATTCCTGGCGCTGGTGAAGCGTTACGAGCTGCCCGAGCGGCGCCGGCACCTGCGTGCCGGCAATGCCGCGGACGGAATCGTGGCGCTGGCCGAGCGCATCGGCGCCGGAATGGTGGTCATGGGCGCCATCTCGCGCAGCGGACTCAAGCGCCTGTTCGTCGGCAGCACGGCGGAGCGCGTGATCGACCGTCTCGGCTGCGACGTGCTGGTGGTGAAGCCGGCGGGCTTCCGCTCGCCCGTGCCGAGGCGGCGCAGCCCGCCGCCGGTGGTGCTGCCGCCGATCTAGTGAATGGGATCCTCGTCGAAGTCGTCGTCCTCGACGATCTCCTCCCAGGTGGTCACGGCGGTTTCGAGCGCATCGGCGGGCGACGCGGATTCCGCGAGGTCGGTGTAGCCGAATTCGTCGGGCTCGACGTCGTCGAGCGGGCCGCCCCAGTCTTCCGGCTGGGCGGCGGATTCGACCGCGAGCGCGCGCCACTCGTCGAGATCGAGCTCGTCGAGGCCGCCGTCGAATTCCTGGATCTCGATCGTGCCCTCGTGGTCGTCCAGCGCCACGACCTGGAACAATTCGCCCTTGTCGCGGTGCGAATACCAGTTGCCGACGATCGGCGGCAGACGATTGGCCACGGCCCGGCACCTCGCAATGCGGGCCCGCCACGCACGGGGTGGCGGGCGGCAGATTCATCCTACGCCCGAATGCCGGCCCGTGCCAGGCATTACAATCGGCTGCGGAAAGAACTGGAGAGCGCGCGATGACGAACCCGACGATCGTGGACTTCCGGCGCAACATGAAGGGCGAGGAATCGGCGCCGGCGGCCGATCGCGTGCTGAAGGGCGAGCCGAAGACCTCGGTGCGGAATTATTTCAGCGACCCGAGCGGGCAGTTCTTCGCCGGCACCTGGGCCAGCAGCGTCGGCAAGTGGAAGATCGACTACACCGAGAACGAGTTCTGCCACCTGCTGGAGGGCCGCGTCGTGATCACGTCGGCCGACGGGCGCCGCTGGCAGTTCAATGCCGGCGACGCGTGGGTCATCCCGGCCGGCTTCAGCGGCACCTGGGAGACGGTCGAGCCCGCGCGCAAGCGCTACGCGATCTTCGAGCCGGCAAAGCCCACGGCCTGAGGCCTATTTCCAGTCGACGCCGATCGTCAGGCCGATGGTGCTCGGCCGCGCCGGCCACACCAGCTCGTTGAACAGCCCGTAGCCGTACTGGTTGTCGACGTCCGCGTTCTCCCAGCCGCGCTCGAAATACTCCTCGTCGAACGCGTTCTCGATCCACAGCGTCGCCCACCAGTTGGAATCGCTGCGGTAGCCGAGGCGGAAGTTGAACTCGGTCCAGCTGTCGACCGTCGCGTCGGCGATGTTGTCGGGCCCGCCGTACATCTTGTCGCGGTAGATGTTCTCCATCGTGAAGAACATCTCGCCGTTGAACGCCGGCTGCCGGTAAGTGAGGATCGCCGAGGTGCTGAGCCGCGGCGCGAACGGCAGGTCGTTGCCGTCGCAGTCGCCGCAGGCGCCGAGCTCGATCATCTCGTCTGCATCGGTGATCTCGGTGTCGAGCACCGAGATGCCCAGGAACAGGTCCCAGTGCCGGTTCGGCACCCAGCGCAGGTCGGCCTCGATGCCCTTGCCCTCGGCCTTGCCGACGTTCGCGACCAGCGAAGAGCCGGTGTCGAAATAGACCATCTGCAGGTCGGAGTACGTGTAATAGAACAGCGCGGCATTGAGCTGCAGCGTGTTGTCGAGCAGGCGGGTCTTGGCGCCGAGCTCGAAGCTGTCGACCTGCTCCGGGTCGAAGGAAACCGGCGTCGTGCCGGCGGGGGCCACCCCTTCATCCGTGACATCCTCGCCATGCAGGTCGAAGCCGAAGGTCGCGAAGCCGCCGGACTTGTAGCCGCGCGCCGCCGTCGCATACAGCGTGACGTCGTCGCTCATGTCGTAGGAGAGCGCCAGGCGCGGCGTGAACTCGCTCCAGTCCTGCTTGTCGCGCACGAAGCCGTCGGTGTAGAACTCGTAGTTGAAGTTGTTGCCGAGGGCGCCGCCGCTGTCGAGCACCGAGCTGGCGGCCTTCTTCTCGTCGTAGGTGTAGCGCGCGCCGATGGTCAGGTCGGTCCTGTCGTTCAGCGCATAGGTCATGTCGCCGTAGACTGCCCAGCCCTTGCTGTCGACGTTGACGTAGCTCTGCTCCGCCTTGTTGGCCAGCAGGTCGGCCGGGTCGATGTCGTCCTCCCAGTAGGTCTCCCAGTTGGGGTCGTCGCAGCCGGCGACCGGGCCGTCGAAGTCCGGCGCGTCGCTGATGCCGACCGCGCGGCACAGGTCGTCCTCGGTGTAGATGAACTCGAAGAAGCCGTCGATCTCCTCCTTGTAGACGCTCGCGCCCGCGAACCAGGTCAGCCGCCGGTCGGCCGGCGAGACGATGCGGAATTCCTGGCTCCAGTAATCGACGTCGTTGCGCTGGCGGTAGTCGTTCACCTGGGTCGGGCCGCCGTCGTAGTCCTCCAGGTAGTCGAAATTGAAGCTCTTGTAGCCGGTGATGGACGTGAACGTGTAGTCGTTCGGCAGCGACCACTCGACATTCAGGCGCAGCTCGCGGATGTCGCCCTGGTCATAGCCGTTGTCGCCGAGATCGGTCGACACCAGGTCCACCGGCAGGTCGGCGGCCGGCACCCAGTAGACGGACGGGTCCTGCTTGCGGTCCTCGTAGCTGCCGGTCAGCACGGCATCGACGGCATCGCCGGCATAGCGCAGCGCGAGCCGCGTCGACTGGACGTCGTGGTAGCCGAGCTCGTCGCCGCCCTGGTCGTTCTCCAGGAAGCCGCTGTTGTTGAACGTGTAGACGCTGCCGCGCAGGTACCAGCGGTCGTTCAGCGGCACGTTCAGCGTTGCCGTGCCTTCCAGGTGGTCGTAGTCGGCCCAGGTGAATTCCGAACTGGCCTCGAACTCGCCGACCGGCTTGTTGGTGATGATGCTGACCGCGCCGGCGATCGCGTTGCGGCCGAACAGCGTGCCCTGCGGGCCCTTGACGACCTCGGCCCGCTCGATGTCGTAAAACGATGTCTGCACGCCGCCGGTGCGCCCGGCCCAGACGCCATCGGTGAAGATCGCGACCGACGGGTCGCCGCCGATGCCGAAGTCGTTGGTTGCGATGCCGCGCATCGCCATGGCGTCGGTGAAGCTGTCCTCGGTGCGGCCGCTGAAACCGGGCGTGAAATCCACCAGCCCGCGGATGTCGCCGAGCCGGGCCTCCTGCAGGAACTCGCCCGAGAACGCCGACACCGACAGCGGCACGTCCTGCAGCGACTGCTGCCGCTTCTGGGCGGTGACGATCACCTCGCCGAGGCCGGTGATCTGTTGTTCGGCCTCGACCTGGGCCTGCGCGGCGAAAGGCAGCGCGAGCACGGTGGCGATTGCAAGACGAAGCGCGGCATTGGCTGGACTCATCATGACTTCTCCCCCGAAAGCCCGGATGCGTACGGGTTCATCATACCGCCCCGCCGCGGTCATGCCACCTGGCCGATGACCGTGGCGAGGATCTCGAAAATCCGGTCGATGTCCGCGCGCTGCAGGATCAACGGCGGCGACAGGGCGATGGTGTCGCCGGTGGTCCGGACCAGCAGGCCGGCCTCGAAAGCCTTGACCAGCGACTCGTAGCCGCGCGCCCCGGGCGCGCCGGCCCGCGGCTCCAGCTCGATGCCCGCGACCAGGCCGTAGGCGCGCAGGTCCACGACGTGGCGGCGGCCTTTCAGCGCGTGCACGGCGTCGCACCAGTACGGGGCGAGCGCCCGCGCCTGGTCGAACAGTCCGGCCCGGTAGATGCGCTGGGTGGCGAGGCCGGCGGCGCAGGCGAGCGGGTGCGCCGAGTAGGTGTAGCCGTGGAACAGCTCGATCGAACCCTCGGGGCCAGACATGAAAGTCTCGTAGATTTCGCGGCGCACCAGCACGCAGCCCATCGGCACGGCGCCGTTGGTCAGCCCCTTGGCGCAGGTGATCAGGTCGGGCACGACCCCGAACTCCTGGGCGGCGAAAGCCGAGCCGGTGCGGCCGAAGCCGGTGATGACCTCGTCGAAGATCAGCAGGATGCCGTGCTTCGTGCAGATCTCGCGCAGGCGCTGCAGGTAGCCCTGCGGCGGCATCAGCACGCCGGTCGAGCCCGCGATCGGCTCGACGATGACGGCGGCGATGGTCGATGCGTCGTGCAGGGCGACCAGGCGCTCGAGGTCGTCGGCGAACTCGGCGCCGTGCTGCGGCAGGCCGCGGGAGAAGAGGTTGCGGGACGGGTCGTGGGTGTGACGGATGTGGTCCACGCCCGGCAGCAGCGCCCCGAAGAACTTGCGGTTGTTGACCATGCCGCCGACCGAG
>CAYXUJ010000032.1:1932-26541 GCA_964468395.1 uncultured Steroidobacteraceae bacterium | reverse complement strand
TGGACCGTGCCCGCGAGCCCCGCGAGGGTGGCCAGCGAGGCGGCGGCGAAGTTCTGGATGCGCGTGAGTGTCGGTTTCATGGCTGTACGCTCACTTGGCGACCGCCGCGGCGAGCCGCAGGCGGGTCAGGGTGCGGGTCTTGGGCTCGTAGAACAGGTCGAGCCGGGCGTCGCGCTTGCCGGCCGCTTCGAGCAGCCGCGCATAGGTGACGGCCTCGGCGCCGATGAAGTAGCGCGTGCGCTGGGAGAAGCTCAGGCGCAGCGACGGGCAGCCGCTGCATTCCCTGGCGTTCAGCGTGCCGCCGGGAGCGCCGGGCAGCGTGACCAGGTCGGTGCCGCTCTCCAGGCACTCCTCGATGGTCTGCATCGGCACCTGGGCGCCGGCGGCGGCGGCGACGAGGGCGCCGGCCAGGGCAGCAAGCCAGCCGGCGCGGCGCTGGCGCGTCGCATTCGGGTTGGCGGAATGGTCACGGTCTGGATGGCTCATGAGGGCTCTCCGCGGTGATCAGGTGCCCGGCCCGACGACATAGAAGCTCTGCGTATGCTGTGCGAGCGCGTTGTCGGGGCCGTTGCCGGTGGCGTCCACCTGGAAGTGATAGGACTGGAAGCCAGTGCCGATGCTGAAGCCGGTCATGCCGGTGCCGAGCGGCGTCTGGCCGACGAACTGCAGCTGGTAGGAGTACGTGTCGGGGGCCGCGTAGGGCGAGTTCGGGACATTGATCGTCGGCTGGTTGAACGGCGCGCTGGTGCTCAGAACCGGGTTGGCGAGCGCGTCCTCGACCGCGACCTCCGCGGCCTGGAACGCGCGCTCCTGGCTCTGCGTGTTCCGCACCATGCGCAGTTCCATGTTCGACGTGAACACGCCGGAGATCGCGAGGATGGTCAGCACGATCAGCAGGATCATGCCGACGACCAGCGCTGCGCCGCGCTGGTGGCCGCCGCCGGCGGGCCGCAGTTGCATCGCGTTCATCGACGTGTATTCCTCAGGGCAATCGTCTTGCTGACCAGCAGGCGGCGGAAGCCGTCGGCCGGCGCATAGGCGGCGGCGCCGGTGCGGCTGGCATAGTCGTAGGTGCGGCCGTCGGTGAACCCGAGTTCCGGCTGCTCGGCGCGCGCCAGCACCCAGACCCGCACCGCGACGATCTCGTCGCCCGCCGGGATCGCCGTCGCCGGCTGCACGAAATAGTCGGCGTTCTGGTCGGCGTCGAGATCGACGCCGAACTCGACCTGCAGGTCCTCGACGCCCGGCACGATCTCGCGATCGACGATCGCCGGCGCGCCGCCGACGAAATCGAGCTGCTTGCGGCGCAGCGACGGCAGCCCGGCGCGCAGCTCGGAGTCCTGGTCGACGTAGTAGCCGTGCGCGACCAGGGCGCGGGTTTCGGACAGGCCCGGGGCGTAGCCGCCGGGCAGCGCCCCGCCCGAGAAAAGCGTCCCCTGGACGCGGCTGGTCTGGATCTTGATCTGGCCGTTGCTGGCGCCGAGGGCGCCGGCTGCGATCACCTGCGTGGAGGCGCGGCGGATCGTCAGCTGGTCGGAACCCGGCACGGCGGTGCCGAACTCGGCGCAGGCGAAGCCATAGGCATCGTCGGTGGCTTCGACATAGGCAGGCAGCTTGACCGCCCACATGGCGCCGCAGGAATTGATGGTCGCGGCGTAGCCGCCGAGGTCGGCGGGCAGGTTGTAGCCAGGGTCCACGTCCGGGATGTTGGCGAGATCCAGCGCCGGGCCGTTCTCGACCAGGTCGGCACGGCTCATCAGGCCCCAGTAGTTGGCCACGCGCAGGTCCGCCTCGATCGTGCTCATCGCGTAGCGGGCGGTCTCCTGCAACCGCGCGGCCGCGTCGTTGGTCCGGTAGAGGTCGCGGGTCTTGCCGAAGACGGTGACGGCGCCGGCGAGCAGGAACAGGCCGATGGACAGCGCCACCATCAGCTCGACCAGGCTCAGGCCCTGCTGCCGCTCGCGGTTTGTCTGCCGGCGGCTCATGACGCGAACCCGATGGCGTAGGTGACCGGTGCCGCTTCGCCGGCCTCGGACCACTGGACGGTGACCACGTAATTGGTCGGTTCGCCGGCGGCGACCGGCAGGTTCACCACGACCTGGCCCTGGCCATTCGGCAGCAGCTGCGCGAGCGACGCTTTCCAGCGCGCCAGGTCGCTGGCGGCGAGGTCGTCCTCGCTGCAGCCGCCGGTCGTGAAGCAGGCGGCCACCTCGGCCACCACGTCGCCGAAGGCCGTGTTGTAGGCGTCCTGGCCGAGGCGGTTGGCGCGGATGCGGTCCGCCAGGTCGGCCGTCAGGTTGACGGCCTGGGTGCGGTAGATCGCCGTGCGGCCCGACTGCAGGCTGTTCAGCAGCAGCGCGGCAATGCCGAGCAGGCCGATCGTCAGCACCACGAGGGCGACCAGCACCTCGACCATCGTGAATCCGGAGTTCGTGTTGCGCATCGTCATGGCTCAGCTCGTCGTGCAGCCGCCGATGGCGGCACCGATGTCGTCGATCAGGGCCTGGATCTCGCCCATGTCGCGCGTGACGCCGGCCCGGCCGGTCACGGCGATCTGGATGCCGCGCGCGGCCGACAGCTCGCCGCCGCTCGGGGCATTGCCGCGCTCGTCGCACAGCACCAGCTGGGCGGCGGCGGCGTTCAGCGCAAAGCCGTTCAGCAGGTAGGTGACCCGGAACGGGTTGGCCGAGGCGCGCGCGGTGATGGTCGCGGGCATCGGCTCGCGCTGCAGCAGCACGGCCTCGCCGGCGTCGCGCTGGCCGCTCTGGTTGGTGTCCACGAAGGCGATCCAGCCGGTCAGGAAGGCGGAGGCGCTGCACGCCGGGTTGGGGTTCAGCGGGTCGGCGCTGGTGCACAGCGTCACCGGCAGGCGGCGCTTGATCGCCTCCGAGCGGGTGAAGTGCAGGCCGGCCATCACGTCGTTGGCGGCGTTCGTGATGCGCGCATTGCGCAGGAAATTGCCCATCGCCGGCACGCCGACGGCGAGCAGCAGGCCGGCGATCGTGACGACCAGCATCAATTCGAGCAGCGTGAAGCCGGACTGGGGCTTTTTCATGGCTGGCACTATGGCGGAGGCCGCGGCCAGGCCGGCGACCGCGCCGACGGGCGCTGGCGTCGCGGCGACGAACGGCGAGAAACGCCGTCGCGGCGGCGACTTATGTGCGATGCCGTGTGAAGTGGTTCACATTTCCGCTGGCGCCGCACGGCCCGCTCAACTAGACTGGACTCCCGTCGTAATCGGGCCATGGAAATGCGCGGGACGCGCGTTTCCGGATGCGGACGCCCGGTGCAGGTCGTTGGCGGCGGGGATCCAGATGACGCGATACGTGTTCGTGACCGGCGGCGTGGTGTCCTCGCTGGGCAAGGGCATTGCCGCGGCCAGCCTCGGCGCCATCCTCGAGGCCCGCGGGCTCAAGGTCCGCATGGTCAAGCTCGACCCCTACATCAACGTCGATCCCGGGACGATGAGCCCGTTCCAGCACGGCGAGGTCTTCGTCACCGAGGACGGCACCGAGACCGACCTCGACCTCGGCCACTACGAGCGCTTCGTCCGCACCACGACCGGCCGCAACAGCAACTTCACCACCGGGCGCATCTACGAGCGCGTGATCGCGCGCGAGCGCCGCGGCGACTACCTCGGCGCCACGGTGCAGGTGATCCCGCACATCACCGACGAGATCCGGCGCAGCATCATGCTGGGGGCGGGCGACGCCGACGTCTGCATGGTGGAGATCGGCGGCACGGTCGGCGACATCGAGTCGCTGCCGTTCCTCGAGGCGATCCGCCAGATGGGCGTCGAGCTCGGCCGCAGCAACTGCGTGTACATCCACCTGACGCTGGTGCCGATCGTCGGCGGCTCGGGCGAGATCAAGACCAAGCCCACCCAGCACTCGGTCAAGGAGCTGCGCGGCATCGGCATCCAGCCGGACGTGCTGCTGTGCCGGTGCCGCGACCCGCTGCCGGAGGAGCAGCGCCGCAAGATCGCGCTGTTCACCAACGTCGAGGAGCGCGCCGTCATCTCGGCGGTGGACGCCGACGACATCTACCGGATCCCGATCCTGCTGCACGAGCAGGACCTCGACGGCATCGTCTGCGACAAGCTGCGGATCGAGGCGCCGCCGGCGGACCTGCGCGAATGGCAGCAGGTGGCGGCCGCGCGCCATCAGCACGAGGCGACGGTCAACATCGCGATGGTCGGCAAGTACGTGCAGATCCGCGACTCGTACATCTCCCTCAACGAGGCGCTGCGGCACGCCGGCCTGAAGACGCGCACCCGCGTGCAGGTGCACTACGTCGAGTCGACCGACATCGAGAGCGGCAGCACGGCCTGCCTCGACGGCATGGATGCGATCCTGGTGCCGGGGGGCTTCGGCGAGCGCGGCATCGAGGGCAAGGTGGCCGCGGTGCGCCATGCGCGCGAGAACGGCGTGCCGTACCTCGGCATCTGCCTGGGCATGCAGGTCGCCGTCATCGAGTTCGCGCGCCACGTGCTCGGGCTCGCGGACGCCAATTCGACCGAGTTCCGCCGCGACGCCGCCGACCCGGTCATCGCCCTGATCACCGAGTGGCGCGACCGCTCGGGCGAGACGCTGCGCCGCGACGACCGCTCCGACCTCGGCGGCACGATGCGGCTCGGCGCGCAGGAGTCGCGCATCCGGGCCGGCACGCTGGCGCGCAAGGTCTATGGGCGCGACGCGATCCACGAGCGGCACCGGCACCGTTTTGAGTTCAACAACAATTACCTCGAGCGCATGCAGGAACGCGGCTTCGTGTTCTCCGCGTTCTCGGAGGACGGGCTGGTCGAGATCGTCGAGCTGCCGTCGCATCCGTGGTTCATCGGCGTGCAGTTCCATCCCGAGTTCACCTCCAACCCGCGCGACGGCCACCCGCTGTTCACGAGCTTCGTGCGGGCGGCGCGCGAGCACTCCGCCGGCCGCTTGCCGCAGGCGGCGAGCGCGTGAAGCTCGCGGGCGCGCCGATCGGCCCCGACCAGCCGCTGTTCCTGATCGCCGGGCCCTGCGTGGTCGAGGACGCGGCGCTGACGCTCGACATCGCCGGCGCGCTCAAGGAGATCGCGGGCGGGCTCGGCATCCCGTTCGTGTTCAAGGCTTCGTACGACAAGGCCAACCGCTCGTCGCGCGGCTCCTACCGCGGGCCGGGGATCGAGCAGGGGCTCAAGGTGCTGGACGAGGTGCGGCGCCAGCATGCGGTGCCGGTGCTGACCGACGTGCACGAGGACTCGCCGCTCGCGGAAGTCGCGGCCGCCGTCGACGTGCTGCAGACGCCGGCGTTCCTGTGCCGGCAGACGAACTTCATCGTCAACGTCTGCTCGCAGGGCCGGCCGGTGAACATCAAGAAGGGCCAGTTCCTGAGCCCCTGGGAGATGGGCAACGTCGTCGACAAGGCGCGCTCCACCGGCAACGAGGACATCATGGTCTGCGAGCGGGGCTTCAGCTTCGGCTACAACAACCTGGTGTCGGACATGCGCGCGCTGTCGGCGATGCGTGCCTTCGGCGCGCCGGTGGTGTTCGACGCGACGCATTCGGTGCAGCTCCCGGGCGGGCAGGGCGCGACCTCGGGCGGCCAGCGGGAGTTCATCCCGGTGCTGGCGCGGGCGGCGGTGGCGGCCGGCGTCGCCGGGCTGTTCATGGAGACCCATCCGCGGCCGGAGCAGGCGCTGTCCGACGGCCCCAACGCCTGGCCGCTGCCGCGCATGCGCGAACTGCTGGAGGTCCTGGTCGCGATCGACCGGACGGTGAAGTCCCGGCCGTGGGCCGAGTCGCGCACTTGACGCGCATCGTCGACATCCGCGGCCGCGAGATCATCGACTCACGCGGCAATCCGACCGTCGAAGCCGACGTCGAGCTCGAGGACGGGACGGTGGGCCGGGCCGCGGTTCCATCGGGCGCCTCCACCGGGACCCGCGAGGCGGTCGAGCTGCGCGACGGCGACCCGAAGCGGTACCTCGGCAAGGGCGTGCGGCAGGCGGTCGCCAACGTCAACGGCACGCTGCGCGACGCGCTGGTCGGGCGCGACGCCGCGGACCAGTCCGGCATCGACCGGCGCATGCTGGAACTCGACGGCAGCGACAACAAGTCGCGGCTCGGGGCCAATGCGCTGCTCGCCGTGTCGCTGGCGACGGCGCAGGCGGCGGCGCGGTCGCAGAAGCTGCCGCTGTACCGGCTGCTCGGCGGCGACGATGCGGTCGTCATGCCGGTGCCGATGATGAACATCATCAACGGCGGCGCGCACGCCGACAACAGCCTCGACATCCAGGAGTTCATGATCATCCCGGCGGGCGTGGCGCGTTTCGGCGAGGCGCTGCGCTGCGGCGCCGAGGTGTTCCATCACCTGAAGAAGATCCTGCACGGCCGCGGCCTGGCGACGGCGGTCGGCGACGAGGGCGGGTTCGCACCCGACCTCGACTCCAACGAGGCGGCGCTCGGCGTGATCATCGAGGCGATCGGGGCGGCCGGCTACGAGGTCGGCCAGGACGTCTGGCTCGGGCTCGACGTCGCCAGCAGCGAGTTCCATCGCGACGGGGCCTATGCACTCGAGTCCGAGGGCCGCCGCTTCACGGCCGCGCAGTTCACCGATTACCTGGCGGACCTGGCCGCGCGCTATCCGATCCTGTCGATCGAGGACGGCATGGCCGAGGCGGACTGGGACGGCTGGTCGACGCTGACCCGGCGGCTGGGGCCGAAGGTCCAGCTGGTCGGCGACGACCTGTTCGTGACCAACACCGAGATCCTGTCGCGCGGCATCGCCGAGGGAGTCGCCAACGCGATCCTGATCAAGCCGAACCAGATCGGCACCCTGACCGAGACGCTGGCGGCGATCGAGATGGCGGCGCAGGCGGGCTACGGCGCCGTGGTCTCGCACCGCTCCGGCGAGACCGAGGACGCGACCATCGCCGACATCGCCGTCGGCACCCGGGCGACGCAGATCAAGACCGGCTCGCTGTCGCGCTCCGACCGCATGGCCAAGTACAACCAGCTGCTGCGGATCGAGGAGGAGCTCGGCGCGCGGGCGCGCTATGCCGGACGCGAGGCCTTCCCGGTCCGGCCGCGCTGAGGCTATGGCCGTGACGCCGCCGGAACGTGGTAATCTCCCCGGCTCATGAAGATCCTGTTCGCCGGCCTGCTCGCTGCACTCGTGCTCCTCCAGTACCGGTTGTGGCTGTCCGATGAAGGCCTGCGCGAGACCTGGCAGCTCGGCGCCGCGGTCGATTCGCAGCGTGCGGACAACGCCGTGCTGACCGAGCGCAATGCGCAACTGAAAGCCGAAGTCGCGGACCTGAAGCAGGGCCTGACCGCGCTCGAAGAGCGAGCCCGCCACGACCTCGGCATGATCGCGGTCACCGAGACCTTCTATCAGGTCGTGGACACGCCGCACCGGCCGCTGGACGACGATGCGGCAACGCTGCAGGCGACCCAGGCCGCGGCCACGCCGTGACGCTGCGGTGCCGGATCGCCTCTGGTTCGTGATCGCGGCGGCCGGCGCATCCTCGCGCTTCGGCGGCGCCATTCCCAAGCCCTGGCTCCGGATCGCGGGACGCAGCCTGATCGAGCATGCGCTGCGATCGCTGCTGCGGGCGCCGGGCGTGGCCGGCGGCGTGGTCGTCACCGCGCCGGGCGACCGCCGCTGGCAGCGCCTGCCGAAATCGCTGCGCCGCCAGGTCGTCACGACGACGGGCGGGCCGACGCGCGCGCTCTCGGTGCTGAACGGGCTGCGGGCGCTGGTCACGGCCGCGCCTGAGGACTGGGTGCTGGTGCACGATGGCGCACGGCCCTGCCTGCCGCGCGCCGACCTGCTGGCGCTGATTGCGGAATGCCGCGGCGACCCGGTCGGCGGGCTGCTGGCGGTGCCGGTCACCGACACCCTCAAGCAGGCGGATGACGATGGCCGCGTCCAGCGCACGCTGCCGCGCGAGCGGCTGTGGCGGGCGCAGACGCCGCAGATGTTCCGGCACGGCCGGTTGACGCAGGCGCTGTCGCAGGCCCTCGCCGAGGGATTCGAGGCGACCGACGAGGCGGCCGCGTTCGAGCGCATGGGCCTGAAGCCGCGCCTGGTCGAGGGCTCGCCCTGCAACCTCAAGGTCACGCATCCGGCCGACCTGGCGCTGGCCAGGGCCGCGCTGCGCTCGCAGCGGGGATCGGCATGAGGGTCGGCAGCGGCTTCGACGTGCATCGCTTCGGCCCGGGCGACCACGTGCCGCTCGGCGGCGTGCGGGTGCCGCACGACCGCGGCGTCATCGCCCACTCGGATGGCGACGTGCTGCTGCACGCGCTGATGGACGCGCTGCTGGGCGCCGCGGGCGCCGGCGACATCGGCCTGCTGTTCCCGCCGGGCGACGCGCGTTACGCGGGCGCCGACAGCCGGGTCCTGCTGCGCGAGGTCCTGAAACTGGTGCGGGCGCGCGGCTTCGAGCCCGTGCACTGCGACCTCACGCTGATCGCCGAGGCGCCGCGCATCGCCGCGCACCGCGACGCAATATGCGCGACCATCGCCGGCGAACTCGGCCTCGATCGCAGCCGCGTCAATCTCAAGGCGACGACGACCGAGGGGCTCGGCGCGCTCGGGCGCGGCGAGGGGATCGCTGCGCAGGCCGTCGTGCTGCTCGCCGAGGGCGACGATGCCTGAGAACGCGGGCCTCGAGGCCTGGCGCCGCTTCGCGCTGGACCCGCCGCGGGCCGCGGGCGATCCGCCGGTCGCCGGCGCGATCCGTTCGGAGCTGGCGGATTTCGAGGTCGAGGAGCGGCTCGGCTTCGAGCCCGACGGCGGTACCGGGCATTTCCTGCTGTGGGTCGAGAAGCGCGATGCGAACACGGCGGACGTGGCGCGCGAGCTCGCGGCCGCGATCGGCTGCCGGCCGCAGGACGCCGGATTCGCGGGCATGAAGGACCGCCGCGCGATCGCGCGGCAGTGGTTCACGGTGCCGGCGGTCAAGGGCAGCGAGCCCGTCGCCGGGCTGGCCGGGAAGGGCTTCGAGGTGCTCGCGGTCCACCCGCATTCACGCAAGCTGCGGCGCGGCGCGCTGGCCGGCAACCGGTTCAAGATCCGCGTGCGCGGCGCGACCGGCGACGGCAATGCGCTGATGGCGCGTTTCGCGCGGGTCCGGTCGCAGGGTTTCCCGAACTATGTCGGCCCGCAGCGCTTCGGGGTCGACGGCGCCAACCTGGTGCGCGTGCAGCAATGGCTGGAACGCGGCTGGTTGCCGCGCGGGCGCGAGCCGCGCGCCTTCGTGCTGTCATCGGCGCGTTCGCTGGCGTTCAACGCCGTGCTCGCGCAGCGGGTCGCGGCCGGCAGCTGGAACCGGCTGCTGCCCGGCGAGATCGTGTCCCTGGCCGGCAGCCGCTCGGTGTTCGCCGCCGAGCAGCCGGACGAGGCGCTGCAGCAGCGCTGCCGCGACGGCGACGTGGCGCCGACCGGCGCGCTGTGCGGCACCGGCGGGATGCAGCCCACCGGCGAGGCGGGCCGGCTCGAGATCGCGGCGCTCGCCGCGCTGGCGCCGCTGCCGGCGCGCGTCGGCGCGGCGGGACTGCGCGCGGAGCGGCGCGCGCTGTGCGTGCGGCCGGTCGATTTCAGCCTGCGGCTGGCGAACGAGGGGCTCGAGCTCGAGTTCGAATTGCCGCGCGGCGCCTATGCGACCAGCCTGCTGCGGGAACTGCTGGTCGCCAGCGTGCCGGTACCGGCGGCGGACTGAGCCGTCAGCCGTCGAGCAGCACGTACAGGGCGCCGGTGCCGCCGTCGGCGCGGCGCGCCGAGCAGAAGGCGACGACCGCCGCGCAGCGGCGCAGCCAGCGATTGACCGCGGATTTCAGCACCGGGCCGCGCTGGCCGGAGCCGCGTCCCTTGCCGTGGATCACGCGCACGCAGCGCAGGCCGTGATCCGCCGACTCCGCCAGGAACGCCGCCAGCGCAAGCCGGGCCTCGGCCTGCGTCATCCCGTGCAGGTCGAGCTCGGCGCGGCGCGAGTACTCGCCGCGCCGCAGCCGCCGCAGCAGCTGCTCGGGGACGCCGTCGCGCCGCCAGCCCAGTTCGTCGCCAGTCTCGACGCCGAGGTCGGCGGCATCGTGCTCGAGCGTCTCCGCCAGCGCGCGCGCCTCGTCGGCGCGGCGCGATGCGGCGCGCGCTCGCCGCCGCTCGCGCGCCGGCGGCGGCGGCGCGTTCCTGAGCGGCCGCACGTCGCGCACGGCGGCCCGGAACAGTTCGCGTTCGTCCTCGTCCTTCACGGATTCCGCACCCGCGCCCCGCGCGCCTGACCGGCGCGGCAATCCAGTATAGTGCGGCCCGGTCGCGGGACGCGCGACGGGGATGTATCGTCAGGCCGTGAAGATCCTGCTCGCCAACGACGACGGCTACCGGGCCGAGGGCCTGCGCTTCCTGAAGGAAGCGCTGGACGGCGTCGCGCCGCTGACCGTCGTCGCGCCGGACCGCAACTGCAGCGGCGCGAGCCACTCGCTGACGCTCGAAGTGCCGTTGCGCGTGCAGCGCGTGGACCAGGACACCTGGTACGTGATCAACGGCACGCCGACCGACTGCGTGCACCTCGCGATCACCGGCCTGTTCGACCACGAGTTCGACATGGTGGTGTCGGGCGTCAACGACGGCGCCAACCTCGGCGACGACGTGCTGTATTCGGGCACGGTCGCCGCGGCGATCGAGGGCCGCTTCCTCGGCCTGCCGACCGTGGCGGTGTCGCTGGTCGCCGGCAGCGCGGGCGGCCCGTACTTCGCGACCGCGGCGCGGGTCGCGCGCGAGCTGGTGCTGCGCCTGCTGGCGAAACCACTGCACCGCTCGATGATCCTGAACGTCAACGTGCCGGACCTGCCGTACGAGGAACTGCGGGGCTTCGAGGTCACGCGCCTGGGGCACCGGCACCGGGCCAAGCCCGCGGTCCGCGGCAAGGACCCGCGCGGCCGGGAGATCTTCTGGGTCGGCGCGGCCGGCGCCGGCCAGGACGCGGGACCCGGCACCGATTTCCACGCCGTCGCCAGCGGCTGCGTGTCCGTGACGCCGCTGCAGGTGGATCTCACGCGCCACGCGGCGCTCGACAGCGTGCGCGACTGGCTGCGCGAGGCGCCGGCATGAGCGCCGACCGCAACGGCGTCGGCATCGGCATGACCTCGGCACGCACGCGCGAGCGGCTGATCCAGCGCCTGGTGGAGCAGGGCATCCGCGATCCCCGCGTGCTGGACCGCATCCGCAACGTGCCGCGCCACCTGTTCGTGGACGAGGCGCTGTCGAGCCGGGCCTACGAGGACACGGCGCTGCCGATCGGGCACGGGCAGACGATCTCGCAGCCTTACGTCGTCGCGCGCATGACCGAGGCGGTGACGATCGGCGGCACGCCCGACAAGGTGCTCGAGATCGGCACCGGCTGCGGCTACCAGACCGCGGTGCTGGCGCCGCTGGTCGGCCGGCTCTACAGCATCGAGCGCATCGAGGCGCTGCTCGACCGGGCGCGCGAGCGCACGCGCGAGCTCGGCATCCGCAACGTGCGCTTCAAGCACGGCGACGGCTACCAGGGCTGGAAGTCGCAGGCGCCGTTCGACGCGATCCTGGTCGCGGCGGCGCCGCATGCGATCCCGCAGACCCTGCTCGACCAGCTGGCCGACGGCGGGCGCCTGGTCGCGCCGGTCGGGCCGGAGGGACGCCAGGAACTCGTGCGCCTGACGCGACGCGGCGACCAGTTCCTGCGCGAGCGCCTGGGCTTCGTGAGCTTCGTGCCGCTGCTGGGCGGAACGTCCTGAGGTGAGGCTGGCGGCGGCAGCGCCCGCTTATCGCCGCTGGCTGGCGCTGCTCGTCGTTCTGGCGCTCGCCGCCTGCGGCGGCTCGCGCCGGCCGGACATCCCGCCGCATCACGTGGTGCGCGCCGGCGAGACGCTGTACTCGATCTCGCTGCGCTACGGGCTCGACTACCGCGACGTCGCGCGCTGGAACGGCATCGGCCGCGACTACCTGATCCGCCCCGGGCAGCGCCTGCGCCTCGATCCGCCGCCGGGCGCGCGCACCGCGCGCACGCCGCCGGCGCCGGCAGCGACGGCGCGCGCACCGCAGCCGCGGGCGTCGCCGGACGATCCCGCGCACCGGCCGCCGGCCTGGCGCTGGCCGGTCGAGGGCGGGCGCGTCGTCGGCACCGTGGAGCAGCCGTCCGGCGGGCTGGGCCTGCGCATCGACGGCGGCCTGAACCAGCCGGTGTTTGCGGCGGCGGACGGCAAGGTCGTCTACACGGGCAGCGGGCTGCGCGGCTATGGGCAGCTGGTCATCGTCACCCACGTGCGCGGCTGGCTCTCCGCCTATGGCCACAACGCGGTCGTGCACGTGCGCGAAGGGGACGACGTGACGGCCGGGCAACTGATCGCCAGCATGGGGCTCGGGCCCGGCCAGCAGCCGATGCTGTATTTCGAGATCCGCCTCGACGGCCGGCCGCTCGACCCGCTCGGCCAGCTGCCGCGCCGCTGATCACAGCATCAGCGCGACCGCCACGGCGCGCGATTCCAGCAGCAGCAGGTTGAACGTGCGGCAGGCCGCGCGGTTGTCCATGACCTCGAGCCCGATGCGGCGCGCCGCGAATTCGGCGAACAGCTCCGGCGGCGGCATTTCCTGGCGGGCGCCGGTGCCGAGCAGGACGATCTCGGGTGCCAGCGGCAGCAGGCGCGCGAAATCGCCGATCGCCAGCGCCGCGGCCGCGGGCGGCCGCCAGTCGTCGAGCACGGCATCGCGCGTCACGATCAGGCTGGCGGTGAAAAGGCGCTCGCGCAGGCGCACTTCGCCGGCGCCGCAGGCGACGATTGCATTCGACTCGTGGCCGGGTTCGCGTGTGATCTGCATGGTCGGTTCCGCGCCGAAATATAGCCAATCGACCGCGGCCGCGCCGCTATCATGCGCCGATGCAAGCACCGGACCTGCCGCGCGCCGCGCCGCTGACGCTCCGGCGCCGGCCGCCGGGTGCGGCGGGCGCGCTGCCGGCGACGCTGCACCCCGTCCTGCGCCGCGTGTATGCCGCGCGCGGCGTGGCCGATCCCGCCGACCTGGCGCTCGAGCTGCGGCAGCTGCTGCCGGTATCGACGCTCGACGGCATCGAGGGCGCGACGGCCGTGCTGCTCGCGCACCTCGCGCGCGGCTCGCGCATCCTCGTGGTCGGCGATTTCGATGCCGACGGCGCCACCAGCACGGCGCTGGTGCTGCGGCAGCTGCGCCGGCTCGGGCACACGCAGCTCGGCTTCCGCGTGCCGGACCGCATGCGCCACGGCTATGGCCTGACGCCGGCGCTGGTGGCGGAACTGGTTCGCGAGGACGCCGCGCTGCTGGTCACCGTGGACAACGGCGTCTCCGCCTTTGCCGGCATCGAGGCGGCCGAGGCGCTCGGCATGCAGGTGCTGGTGACGGATCATCACCTGCCCGGCCCGCGCCTGCCGGCCTGCGCCGCGCACGTGAACCCGAACCTGCCGGGGGCGGCATTCGGCAGCCGTGCGCTGGCCGGCGTCGGCGTCGCGTTCTACCTGATGGCCGCGGTCACGCGCGAACTCGAGCGGCAGCGCGGCGAGCGGCTGCCGGCGGTCGCGGACCTGCTGGACCTCGTGGCGCTCGGCACGGTCGCCGATCTGGTGCCGCTCGACCGCAACAACCGCATCCTGGTGCAGGAGGGGCTGCGGCGACTGCGCGGCCGCGCTGCCTGCGCTGGCCTGCTGGCGCTGGCGCAGGTGGCGGGCTGCCGGCCGGAGGCGGCGACGGCGCGCCAGCTCGGCCACCAGATCGCGCCCCGCCTGAATGCGGCGGGACGCATCGACGACATGGCGGTGGGCATCCGCTGCCTGCTCGCCGACGACGCCGACGAGGCGCTGGCGCTTGCCGGCATGCTCGACCGGCTGAACCGCGAGCGGCGCGAGATGGAATCGCGCATGCGCGAGGAAGCGGCGGCCGCGGTGCAGCGCCTGCGCATCAGCGAGGGCAGCCTGCCGGCGGGGCTCGCGCTGCACGATCCCGGCTGGCACGCCGGCATCGTCGGCCTCGTCGCCTCGCGCATGAAGGATCGGCTGCACCGGCCGGTCGCCGCCTTCGCGCCCGCCGGCGAGGATGAGCTGCGGGGCTCGGTGCGCTCGATCGCGGGCCTGCACGCGCGCGATGCGCTCGAGGCGATCGCGTCGCGGCATCCGGGCATGATCGAGCGCTTCGGCGGTCACGCGATGGCGGCCGGCCTGACGCTGAGGCCGGGCCAGCTGCAGCGGTTCGCCGAGGCATTCGCCGAGGAGGCCGGGCGGCAGCTGTCGCCGGAGCAGATGCAGGGCGTGCTGGAAACCGATGGCGAGCTGGGCGCGGGCGAACTGACGCTCGACACCGCGCGCGCGATCGAATCGGGCGGGCCCTGGGGCCAGGGCTTCCCGGAGCCGCTGTTCGACGGCGAATTCGAGGTGGTCGAGAGCCGCGTGGTCGGCGGCCGGCACCTGAAGCTGTGGCTCAGGCCGCAGCCGGCGTCGCGGCCGGTCGAGGCGATCGCCTTCGGGCACTTCGACCAGGCAGGCGCGCCGCGTCCGCCGGCGGGCACGCGTGCGCGCCTCGCGTACCGGCTGCAGTCCACCGAGTTCGGCGGCGTCGCGCGCGCGGAAATGCTGGCCGAATACCTGCGAATCGGCGATTGAGCCTCTGTTAAGATGCCGCCCGCATGGAAACCGCGCCGACCCGCCGCCTGACCGAAGACCTCGCCGAGCGCCTCGTGGCGCTGAGGGGGTACCTTTGAATACGACCGCAAGCGCGAGCGGCTCGAGGAACTGAACCACGAGCTCGGCGACCCGGCGGTGTGGAACGCGCCGGACAAGGCCCAGGCACTCGGCCGCGAGCGCGCGCGGCTCGAAGCCACGATCACCGAACTCGACCAGATCGGCTCCGGCCTGTCCGATTCCTCGGAGTTGCTGACGCTGGTCGAGTCCGAGCAGGACGAGGCCGGGTTCGCCGAGATCGGCCGCGACATCGCCCGCCTCGAGCAGCGCGTGCGCCAGCTCGAGCTGTCGCGCATGTTCCCGGGCGAGATGGATGCGCGCAGCGCCTTCCTCGACATCCAGGCGGGCGCCGGCGGCACCGAGGCGCAGGACTGGGCCTCGATGCTGCTGCGCATGTACCTGCGCTGGGCCGACGGGCGCGGCTTCTCCGCCACGGTCATCGAGCAGAGCCCGGGCGAGGTCGCGGGCATCAAGAGCGCCTCGATCGAAGTGGACGGCGCGTATGCCTACGGCTGGCTGCGCACCGAGACCGGCGTGCACCGGCTGGTGCGCAAGTCGCCGTTCGATTCCGGCAATCGGCGCCACACGTCCTTCGCCTCGGTGTTCGTCTCGCCGGTCATCGACGACGAGATCCAGATCGAGGTCAACCCGGCCGACATCGAGATGGACACCTACCGCGCGAGCGGCGCGGGCGGCCAGCACGTCAACAAGACCGACTCCGCGGTGCGACTGAGGCACCTGCCGAGCGGGATCGTGGTCGCCTGCCAGAGCGAGCGCAGCCAGCACAAGAACCGCTCGACCGCGATGAAGATGCTGAAGGCCAAGCTGTACGAGCTCGAGGTCAACAAGCGCAACGCCGCGGCGCGCGTGCTGGAGGACCAGAAGACCGACGTCGGCTGGGGCCACCAGATCCGCTCCTACGTGCTCGACCAGTCGCGCATCAAGGACCTGCGGACCGGGCACGAGACCGGCAATCCGTCGGCAGTGCTGGACGGCGCGCTCGACCCGTTCATGGAGGCGAGCCTGAAGCAAGGCCTGTAAGCTGCGCGAAATGACCGACAAGGACGCACCGGTCGGGGACGAGAACGCGCTGATTGCCGAGCGCCGGGCCAAGCTCGAGCGCCTGCGCGAGGCGGGCGTCGCATTCCCCAACGATTTCCGGCGCGACGCGCTGGCCGCCGACCTGCACGCGACGCTCGACGGCCGCAGCGACGAGTGGCTCGCCGCCCATCCGCTGCGGGTGCGCGTCGCGGGCCGCATGATGTTCAAGCGCGTGATGGGCAAGGCCTCGTTCGCGAAGCTGCAGGACGCCAGCGGCCAGATCCAGGTCTACCTGCAGGCCGCGACCCTCGGCGAGTCCTACGAGGCGTTCAAGGGCTGGGACGTCGGCGACATCGTGGCGGCCGAGGGCGTGCTGATGCGCACCCGCGCCGGCGAGCTGTCGGTGCGCGCCGAGTCGCTGCGGCTGCTGGTCAAGGCCCTGCGGCCGTTGCCGGACAAATGGCACGGCCTGGCCGACACCGAGACCCGGTATCGCCGCCGCTACGTCGACCTGATCGTCAACGACGCCGCACGCGAGACCTTCCGCACGCGCACCCGCGTCGTGCGCTGGCTGCGCGATTTCCTCGATGCCCAGGGCTTCCTCGAAGTCGAGACGCCGATGATGCAGCCGATCCCCGGCGGCGCCGTCGCGCGGCCGTTCGTCACCCGCCACAACGCGCTGGGCCAGGACATGTACCTGCGCATCGCGCCGGAGCTCTACCTGAAGCGCCTCGTGGTCGGCGGTTTCGAGCGCGTCTACGAGATCAACCGCAATTTCCGCAACGAGGGGCTGTCGACCCAGCACAACCCGGAATTCACGATGCTGGAGCTGTACCAGGCGTATGCGGACTACGAGGACTTCATGGGCCTGGTGGAGCGCATGATGCAGGGTCTTGCGGACGCGATCGCCGGCAGCCGCGAGATCCGCTACCAGGGACGCACGATCCGCTTCGGCGGCGCCTTCGCCCGCGTGTCCATCGAGGAGGCGCTGCTGGCGCACCTGCCGGACCTCGACCGCGCGCGGCTGCGCGACGCCGGCTACCTGCGCCGGGCCTGCGCCGCCCGCGGCATCGAACCGGGCGAGCACGACGGCGCCGGCAAGCTGCAGATCGAGCTGTTCGAGCACGGCTGCGAACAGCAGATGATCCAGCCGACCTTCGTGCACTCGTACCCGACCGAAGTCTCGCCGCTGTCGCGCCGCCGCGATTTGGACCCGTTCGTGACCGACCGTTTCGAGTTCTTCGTCGACGGTCGCGAGCTGGCCAACGGATTCTCCGAGCTGAACGACCCCGAGGACCAGGCGGAGCGCTTCCGGGCGCAGGCGCTGCGCAAGCAGGCTGGCGACGAGGAGGCGATGTACTTCGATGCGGACTACATCCGCGCGCTCGAGTACGGCATGCCGCCGGCGGCGGGGCTGGGGGTCGGCATCGACCGCCTGGTGATGCTGCTGACCGATTCGCCGAGCATCCGCGACGTGCTGCTGTTCCCGCAGCTGCGGCCGGAGGCCGGGACCGACTGAGGCGCCGGCCCGGCTAGTCGTCGGCGTCCGCTGCCGGCACCGGAATCGAGTAGGGCAGGCCGGCGGGCACGAATTCCGAACCTCCCGGCCGTGTGCCGAGCAGGTCGCTGCTGTAGCGCAGCTCGGTGACGGCGAGGCAGTGGGTTGCATCCAGGTGTGCAACCGCAGTGACCACCTGTGCGGCGAGTGCCTGGCCGCTGAACAGCGCATGCCCCGGGCCGAGACCCGCCTGCGGCGGCCCCGCGTATCGCAGCATCCGGCGCTTGATGCGGCCGAGGTGCTGGGCGCGCGCGACGATTTCCTGACCCACGTAGCAACCCTTGCTGAAGCTGACGCCGCCCAGCAGGTCGAGGTTGAGCATCTGCGGCAGCCACAGCGCCGCGGTTTCCGGCTGCACCAGCGGTTCGCCGTCGGCAACCGCCAGCAGGTTCCACTCCGCGGGCGTGGCCGGCGCCTGCGCGCCGCAGTACGCCGCGAGCGCCGGCGTCGGGCCGACCAGCAGCATCCGGTTTGCGCTCGCGACCATCGGGATCAGGCCCGCCGCCGCTGCGGATGCGGGCGTGGCGCCGGCATCGGGTTCGGCGACCAGCAGGCCGGCGACGCCCAGCCGGTCGCTGCATTCCTCGAAGCGCACGTCGGCGCGCAGCACGTAGCGGGACAACTGGTGGACCAGCGTCGCCGCCAGGCGCCGGTCGAGCACCAGGTACAGACGCTCGTCGCCGACGGCGAGGCGCAGGATCGCGAGCACCCGGCCCTGGCGATTGCAGTAGGCCGCCAGCATGCCGGGATGGCGCTCGAGCCCCAGCAGGTCGTTGCTCAGCTGCCCCTGCAGGAACGTGCGCGCATCGCGGCCCTGGGCCGTGACGACGGCGCAGTCGGGCAGCATCGTGCAGCGGGGCGCGGACATCGGCGCATCCTAGCGCAGCGCAACTGGGCGAAGACGCGGCTTTTGGCCTTGGGCAGCGTCGGACCCTTCTGGCAGAATAGCCTGGCGATGCAGCGGCTTCCCGACGACCAGCGCCAGCATGATCCGGTGAACGCCGCGCGGCCGGCCGATCCGCGGCCGGCGCCGCCGCCGGAGCGCGGCGGACCCCCGGGCCCGGAACCGACCCGCTACGGCGACTGGGAGAAAGCCGGTCGTTGCATAGACTTCTGAAGGAGATCCGCGCTGAATCCGCACGCCCGGCCCCTGTCTCCGCACCTGCAGGTCTACCGCCTGGCCTTCACCACGGTGCTGTCGGGCCTGCACCGGATCACCGGCCTGCTGCTGACGCTGGCCAGCCTCGCACTGGTCGCCTGGCTCGCGGCGACCGCTGCCGGCGCCGGCGCCTACGCGGCGGCAGCAGGGTTCTTCGGCAGCTGGCCCGTGCGCATCCTGCTCGCCGGCACGCTGGCGGTGTTCTGGTACCACCTGTTCAACGGCCTGCGCCATCTGGCCTGGGACGCGGGTTTCGGTTTCGAGAGCCGGGCGGCGCGCCGCAGCGGCGCGCTGGTAGTGGCCTGCACGACGCTCGCATTCGCAGCGACGCTGTGGCTGACGCCGGCGGGCCGCTGGCTGGCGGCGACGCCGTGAGCGGCGCGGGCGCCACGCGCCACTGGCGCAACCAGCGTCTCAGCGCGATCGCGCTGGTGCCGCTCGGGCTGTGGTTCCTGTCCGGCCTGCTGTCGCTCCCGGATCTCGGCCATGCAACGGTCGCATCCTGGCTGTCACGCCCGCAGGCAGCATGGCCGATGCTCGCCTTCGGCTGGTGCGCCCTGTGGCACTCGGCGCAGGGCGTGCAGGTCGTGATCGACGACTACGTGCCCGGCCCGCACCATGCCGCGGCGCGCCTTGCGTCGCGGATCCTGCACCTCGCCGCTGCCGCACTCGTCGCCTGGGCCGTGTTCGCGATCGCGGCCGGCGGCAGCGCATGAACGCCTACCCGCTCACCGACCACGACTTCGACGTCATCGTCATCGGCGCCGGCGGCGCCGGGCTGCGGGCAACCATGGGCCTGGCCGAGGCCGGGCTCGCGACCGCCTGCATCACCAAGGTATTCCCGACGCGCAGCCACACCGTGGCGGCGCAGGGCGGCATCAGCGCCGCGCTCGGCAACATGGGCGAGGACGACTGGCGCTTTCATTTCTATGACACCGTCAAGGGCTCCGACTGGCTCGGCGACCAGGACGCGATCGAGTTCATGTGCCGCGAGGCGCCGGCCGCGGTGCTCGAGCTCGAACACTATGGACTGCCGTTCTCGCGCACCGAAGACGGCCGCATCTACCAGCGGCCGTTCGGCGGCATGACCACGCACTTCGGCAAGGGCATCGCCCAGCGCACCTGCGCGGCGGCCGACCGCACCGGCCACGCGATGCTGCACACGCTCTACCAGCAGAGCCTGAAGCACCAGGCGAAATTCTTCGTGGAGTACTTCGCGATCGACCTGCTGATGGAGCAGGGGAGCTGCCGCGGCGTGCTCGCCCTCGACCTCGCGACCGGCACGCTGCACCGGTTCTTCGCGCAGCGCACGATCCTGGCGACCGGCGGCTATGGCCGCGCCTACTTCTCCTGCACCTCGGCCCACACCTGCACCGGCGACGGCAATGGCATGGTCCTGCGCGCGGGTCTGCCGCTCGCCGACATGGAATTCGTCCAGTTCCACCCGACCGGGATCTACGGCGCCGGTTGCCTGATCACCGAGGGCGTGCGCGGGGAGGGCGGCATCCTGCGCAATGCCGACGGCGAGCGCTTCATGGAGCGCTACGCGCCGAATGCCAAGGATCTGGCGTCGCGCGACGTCGTCAGCCGCGCCATGACGATCGAGATCCGCGAGGGCCGCGGCGTCGGCCCGGAGCGCGACCACCTGTACCTGCACCTCGAGCATCTCGGGCCCGAGGTGATCCACAAGCGGCTGCCGGGCATCGCGGAGACGGCGATGATCTTCGCGGGCGTGGACGTGTCGCGCGCGCCGATACCCGTGCTGCCGACGGTCCACTACAACATGGGCGGCATTCCCTGCAACGTGCACGGCGAGGCGCTGACGCGTGCCGGCGGCGCCGACGCCGTGGTGCCGGGCCTGATGGCGATCGGCGAGGCGGCCTGCGTCTCCGTGCACGGCGCCAACCGGCTGGGTTCCAACTCGCTGCTCGATCTCGTCGTCTTCGGCCGGGCGGCCGCGGCGCGCTGCGCCGCAACGGTCCGGCCCGGCGCCCGCGCCGCACGGCCTGCCGCCGCCGTGACCGACGCCTTGCTGGCACGCTTCGACGGCATCCGGCACGCAGCCGGCGCGCGGCCGACGGCGTCGCTGCGCGACGCGATGCAGCGCGGCATGCAGCGCGATGCCGCCGTATTCCGCAGCGGCGCCACCCTCGAGGACGGCTGCCGCGCGCTGGCGGACTGCTTCGGCGGGCTCGCGGACCTGGCGCTGACGGACCGCTCGCTGGTGTTCAACACCGACCTGATCGAGGCGCTGGAGCTCGACAACCTGATGCGCCAGGCGCTGGCGACGATCCACTCGGCCCGCAACCGGACCGAGAGCCGCGGCGCGCATGCGCGCGAGGACTTCCCGGACCGCGACGATGCGAACTGGATGAAGCATACGCTGGCCTGGGTCGACGACGCGGGCGCAGTCCGCTTCGACTACCGGCCGGTGCAGCTACAGACGCGGTCAGGCGAAGTCGAGCCGATCCCGCCGAAAGCGCGGACGTACTAGCAGGAGATGACGAAAACACATGGTCCAGTTCCGACTGCCGCCTGAATCGCGCTATGCCAGCGAGGCCGGCCGCCACCATCCGGCGCCGCCGGGCGCCACGCGCGTGCGCCGGTTCAGGGTCTATCGCTGGGACCCGGACTCCGGCCGGCCGCCGCGCGTCGACACCTACGACATCGACCTCGACCGCTGCGGGACGATGGTCCTGGACGCGCTGATCAAGATCAAGAACGAGATCGACCCGACGCTGACCTTCCGCCGCTCCTGCCGCGAGGGCATCTGCGGCTCCTGCGCGATGAACATCGGCGGCCAGAACACGCTTGCCTGCACGATGCCGATCGCCTCGGTCGACGGCGCAGTGGCGGTGTTCCCGCTGCCGCACCTGCCGGTGATCAAGGACCTCGTGCCGGACCTGACGCAGTTCTACGAGCAGTACGCGTCGGTGCGCCCGTGGCTGCAGAACCGCGACCCGGCGCCCGCCGATGGCGAGCGGCGCCAGTCGCCGCAGGACCAGGAACAGATCGACCGGCCGTCGGCCTGCATCCTCTGCGCCTGCTGCTCGACCAGCTGCCCGAGCTACTGGTGGAACAGCGAACGCTACCTGGGGCCGGCCGCGCTGCTGGCGAGCTATCGCTGGATCATCGACACGCGCGACCAGGCGCAGGCCGAGCGGCTGGATTTCCTCGACGATGCCTTCCGGCTGTATCGCTGCCACACGATCATGAACTGCGTCGAGGCCTGCCCGAAGGACCTGAACCCGGCGCGCGCCATCGCCGACATCAAGCGCCGGCTCGCGGGCCGCGGGAGCTGAGTCGTGGCGGACGCCGCCCGCGCGCAACTGCGGTGGCGCTGCCGGCGCGGCATGAAGGAGCTCGACCTGCTGCTGGGCGGCTGGCTCGACCGGCGCTGGCCGGCTGCCGGCCCGGAGTTGCGCGGGTCGTTCCAGTGGCTGCTGGAGCAGCCGGACCCGGAGATCGCCGCCTGGCTGCTGGGCGGGTCCCGGCCGCCGGACCGGCGGCACGCGGCACTGGTCGATGACATCCTTCGCCGTCAGGATTGAGCCCGGCGCGCAGCCGCGTGTCGCGGCGCTGGCCCTGCTCGCGCACCTGTTCGCTGCCGCCGCGCCATGGCTGGCACGCTGCCCGGCGCCGGCGGCCATCGCCCTGGCGTTCGCCGCGCTCGCCGGATTCGCCGCGACGCTCGGCAGGGTGCCGGGGCGGCATTGCCGGCTGCGCGAGGTCGCAGCCGGTCCGGGCGGCTGGCAGGTCCGCCTGGCTGGCGCCGGCTTCCGGCCGGCGGTGCTGTCGCGCGCCACGCGCGTCCATGCGGCGCTCGTGGCCGTCGAATGGCGGGTCGACGGCCGGCGGGTCGGCTGGCTGCTGCACCGCGGCGCCGTGCCGGAGCCGGAGTTCCGGAGGCTGAAGGCCCTGATCCGGCTGTCTTGCTAGAATCGGGCGTTCGTTCACAGCAGGAGACGCGGGGCGCGTCCGCCATCGATCTTGCGAACTATCGCGGGTCCGGCCGGTCATATCCGGCGTGAATGGGGGAGGCGCAGCGCGAATCGTGGAGCCGATGCGGGCTGAAGCAGGCGACATCGCGCTGGTGCGCCGGGTGCAGAAGGGCGACAAGGCCGCCTTCGACGCCCTGGTGCTGAAGTATCAGCACAAGGTGCTGAAGCTGGTGCAGCGTTATGTCCGCAACCCGGCGGAGGCCGAGGACATCGCCCAGGAAGCCTTCATCAAGGCCTACCGGGCGCTGCCGGCGTTCCGCGGCGACAGCGCCTTTTATACGTGGCTGTACCGGATCGCGATCAACACCGCGAAGAACGCGCTGGTCGCGAGCCGGCGCCGGCCGGTCACCTACGACCTCGACCTGCAGGACGGGTCGCAGGTGCAGGCCCATGCCAGGCTGGCCGACGGCGAGACGCCCGAGGCGCTGGCGCTTACGGACGAGATCCGGCGCACGGTCAACGAGGCCATCGAGGCCCTGCCGGACGACCTGCGGCTGGCGATCGTGCTGCGAGAACTCGAGGGGCTGAGCTACGAAGAGATTGCCAAGTCGATGGAATGCCCGGTCGGGACCGTCCGTTCGCGAATCTTCCGCGCGCGCGAAGCGATCGATCGCAGCCTGCGCGAAGTGTTCGACGGCGGCCTCGGGCGAATCGGAGATCTTTGAATGACGGACCGGATCAAGGAGCAGCTCTCGACCTTCCTGGACGGCGAATTGCCGGACCAGGAGACCGCGCTGCTGCTGAAGCGACTCGAGCGCGACGATGACCTGCGCGGCGCGCTGTCGCGCTATTCGCTGATCGGCGCCGTGCTGCGCAGCGACGGCGACATGCCGGCGGCGCGCCAGGTCGCGGCGCGCGTCAGCGCGGCGATTGCGCGCGAGCCGGCGCGGGCCGGCGGCCGGCTGCGGATGCCCGGGCGCGCGGCGCTGCTGCGCGCCTTCGGCGGCATGGCGGTGGCGGCGAGCGTGGCGTCCGGATCGGTGCTGCTGCTGCAGCAGGCCGGCACCTTCGACCCGGCAGCGCCCGAGGCGATGCTGGCCCAGGCGGCCGAGCCGCCGGTCGTGCCGGTGTCCGACGCGGCCGATCCCGAGGACACGCCCGCCAACCTCTATGTGACGCCGCCGGCCGCCGATGCGCCGGGCGGCATCGCGCCCGCGGAGCTGGCAAATTACCTGGTGGCGCATTACGGATACGCCTCGCCCCTGGTGCGGCGCAGCGTCGGCGCCGGCCTGATCACCGCTCAGGAGGAGCCGCCGCGCGCCGACGCAGCAGGTGATGTGCCCCAGGCCACGCGATGACGCGGAGCGGGTGCTTCGCGCTGGCGCTGTGGCTGGCGGCAGCGCCGGCGGTTGCCGACAGCGGCGAAGAGTGGCTGCAGCGCATGAGCAATGCGCTCAACAACTCGAGCTACGTCGGTGAATTCATCTCCGAATCGGCGGGCCGCAGCGAGAAGCTGAGCATCGTCCACCGGGTCCGCGACGGCGTCGTGTCCGAGCGGCTCGTGTCCCTGTCCGGCAATGGCCGCGAGCTCGTGCGCGAGAACGACGAAGTCGTGGTCTACCTGCCGGACCAGAAGCTCGCAATCATCGAGCGCCGCTCGGGCCGCAGCGACCTGCTGGGCTCGCTGCCGCAGTTCACCGGGCGCATGTCGTCCTGGTACAAGGTGGATTACGTCGGCCGCGAGGCCTACCTGTTCGGGCCGACCGCGGTGGTGGCCGTGCGGGCCCTCGACGGCTACCGATTCGGCTACCGCCTGTGGATCGATCTGGACACGCACATGCCGGTGCGCAGCGACCTGTCCGATGCATCGGGGCGCGTGGTCGAGCGGCTGCGCTTCACCCGCCTGGAGATCGACCGCAACATTCCCGACTCCGCATTCCAGCCGTCGCTCGACCGCAGCAAGCTGCGCTGGGTGCGCCAGTCGCCGCAGCTGGAGGAGCAGGCGCCGGCCTGGCGCGCGGCGAAGGTGCCGCCCGGGTTCCGCCTGTCGGTCAGCGGCACGCAGGCGCTCACCGGCACGAGCGCGCCGGTGGACCACCTGGTCTATTCCGACGGCCTCGCCTCGGTTTCGGTCTTCATCCACGCCAAGACCCCGGGCAAGCCGCCGGTCCTCGGTTCCGGCCGCTC
>CAYXUJ010000032.1:0-1832 GCA_964468395.1 uncultured Steroidobacteraceae bacterium | reverse complement strand
CGGCGGTCGCCCGCCTGCTGCGCGCCTGAGCGCGCGGTCCGGCACTGCTATAATCGCCCGGATACCCGGACTCGCCCGTCCGGCGACCGGGCGCCCGACTCCCCCCTGATGCAGCACATCCGCAATTTCTCGATCATTGCGCACGTCGACCACGGCAAATCCACGCTCGCAGACCGGCTGATCCAGGTCTGCGGCGGCCTCGAGGCGCGCGAGATGCAGGCGCAGGTGCTCGATTCGATGGACCTCGAGCGCGAGCGCGGCATCACCATCAAGGCGCAGTCGGTGACGCTGCGCTACCGCGCGCCCGACGGCGTGGAGTACCAGCTCAACTTCATCGACACGCCCGGGCACGTGGATTTCTCGTACGAGGTGTCGCGCTCGCTCGCCGCCTGCGAGGGCGCGTTGCTGGTGGTGGACGCGGCCCAGGGCGTGGAGGCGCAGAGCGTCGCCAACTGCTACACGGCGCTGGAGCAGGGCCTCGAAGTGGTGCCGGTCATCAACAAGATCGACCTGCCGTCGGCCGATGCCGGTCGGGTCATCGAGGAGATCGAGAACATCATCGGCATCGAGGCGAAGGACGCGGTCCGGGTCAGCGCCAAGACCGGCGAGAACGTTCCGCAACTGCTCGAGGAACTGGTGCGCCGGATTCCGCCGCCGGTCGGAGACGCGGCGGCGCCGTTGCAGGCGTTGATCGTCGACTCCTGGTTCGACAACTACGTCGGCGTCGTATCCCTGGTCCGGGTGGTCAACGGGGCGCTGAAGCCCAACGAAAAGATCCGGGTCATGTCGACGGGCCGCAGCTGGCAGATCGACAAGGTTGGCCGTTTCACGCCGAAACGGGTCGAGGCGGACATGCTGGCCACCGGCGAAGTCGGCTGGATGACCGCCGGCATCAAGGATATCGACGGCGCACCGGTGGGCGACACGATTACCGGTGAATCGCGGCCCTGCGCAAAGCCGTTGCCCGGGTTCAAGATGGTGCAGCCGCGCGTTTTTGCCGGGCTGTTTCCGGTGCAGTCCGACCAGTACGAGGCGTTCCGCGACGCGCTGCAGAAACTGCGCCTCAATGACTCGGCGCTGCACTATGAACCCGAGGTTTCGACCGCGCTGGGTTTCGGATTCCGCTGTGGTTTCCTCGGCCTGCTGCACATGGACATCGTCCAGGAGCGGCTCGAACGCGAGTACGGGCTTGCGCTCGTCACCAGCGCGCCGACGGTCGTCTATGAGGTCACCGGCAACGACGGCGAGGTGCTGCTGGTAGACAACCCGGCGCGCCTGCCGGCGAGTTACGAGGAGCTGCGTGAACCGATCATCACCGCCAACATCCTGGTGCCGCCCGAGTACGTGGGTGGTGTCCTGAAGCTCTGCCAGGACAAGCGTGGCGTGCAGAAGAAGATGCAGCAGCTTGGCAAGCAGATGTCGCTGCAGTACCAGCTGCCGCTGGCGGAAGTCGTGCTCGATTTCTTCGACCGGTTGAAGTCGGTGAGTCGCGGTTACGCCTCGTTCGACTACGAGTTCAGCCATTTCCAGGCGGCGCCGCTGTCACGGCTCGACGTCCTGATCAACGGCGACCGGGTGGATGCGCTGTCAATGATCGTGCACCGGGACAGCGCGTACCAGCGCGGCCGCGAACTGGTGGACAAGATGCAGGAACTGATCCCGCGGCAGATGTTCGAAGTCGCGATCCAGGCAGCGCTCGGCGGGCAGGTGATCGCCCGGGCCACGGTCAAGGCGCTGCGCAAGAACGTGCTGGCCAAGTGCTATGGCGGCGACGTCTCGCGCAAGCGCAAGCTGCTCGAGAAGCAGAAGGAAGGCAAGAAGCGCATGAAGCA
>CAYXUJ010000031.1:6396-26786 GCA_964468395.1 uncultured Steroidobacteraceae bacterium | reverse complement strand
CAGCCGCAAGAGCATGGGCGGCATCCAGACCGACCTGGACTGCCGCGTGCTCGACACTGGCGGCGCAGCCATCGACGGCCTGTTCGCGGCCGGCGAGGCGGCGGGATTCGGCGGCGGCGGCATGAATGGCAAGCGCGGGCTGGAAGGCACTTTCCTCGGCGGCTGCCTGCTGACCGGGCGCGTCGCCGGCCGGCAGGCATAGGTCACGGGCATGCGCTACCAGGACGCCGTCAACATCGAGGATCTGCGCCGGATCGCGAAGCAGCGACTGCCGCGCTTCGTGTTCGACTACGTGGACGGCGGCGCGGAGGACGAGCGCACGCTCTGCGGCAACCGCGACGCGTTCGCGCGCCTGCGCTTCCGCCCGCGCACGCTGGTCGACGTCTCCGCACGCGATCTTTCGACGAACCTGCTCGGCGCGCGCGCAGCGCTGCCCGTCGTCGTCGGCCCCACCGGGCTCAACGGTCTCGCCTGGCGCGACGGCGACCTGGCGCTGGCGCGCGCCGCCGCGCAGGCCGGCGTCCCGTTCGCGATGTCCACGGTCTCGATGAGCCTGGTCGAGGACATCGCGCGCGACGCGCCCGGACGGCTCTGGCTGCAGGCCTACGTGTTCTCCGAGCGCCGCATCACCGAGGCGATCATCGGCCGCGCGCGCGCCGCCGGCTTCGAGTGCGTGATCCTGACCAGCGACTTCCCGGTCGCCGGCAAGCGCGAGCGCGACCTGCGCACCGGGCTGCTGCCGCGGCAGGCGTTCACGCTCGCGACGAAGCTCGACATGCTGCTGCACCCGCGCTGGCTGGCGACCGTCGCCACCCGCCGCCCGCGCTTCGTCAACGTCGAGCGCGAGCTCGGGCCTGGCCGCGACGTCAATGCCTTCGTCGGCCACGGCATGTTCGATCCGGCGTTCTGCTGGGACGACATCCGCCGCTTCCGCGACCAGTGGCCCGGCAAGCTGCTGCTGAAAGGCGTGCTGCGCGCCGACGACGCGCTGCGCGCGGCCGCCGCCGGCGTGGACGGCATCGTGCTGTCGAATCACGGCGGCCGGCAGCTCGACGGCGCGATCAGCGGCCTCGAGGCGCTGCCCGAAGTGAAACGCGCGGTCGGCGGCCGCGTGTCCCTGCTCGTGGACGGCGGCGTCCGGCGCGGCAGCGACATCGCCAAGGCCGTGGCGCTCGGGGCCGAGGGCGTGCTGCTCGGCCGCGCGCCGGTCTACGGGCTCGCGGCCGGCGGCGAGGCCGGCGTCGCCCGCGCACTGGCGATCCTCGCCGACGAGTTCGACCGCACGCTCGCGCTGACGGGCTCACCCGGCGTCGCCGCGCTCGACGCCAGCCTCATCGACTCCGGGGGCGCGTGACCGCGCCGGGCGGCGGCGTCCGCCAGCCGATCCGCAGCTACGTGCTGCGCAGCGGCCGCATCACGCGGGCGCAGCGCCGCGCGCTCGACGAGCTGCTGCCGCGCTGGGGCATCCCGTACTCCCCGGCGCCGCTCGACCTCGAGGCCGTGTTCGGCCGCCGCGCGCCGCGCGTGATGGAAATCGGCTTCGGCGACGGCGCGACGCTGGTCGAACTGGCGGAGCAGGCCCCGGCCACGGACTTCATCGGCGTCGAGGTGCACCCGCCCGGCATCGGCCACTGCCTGCTCGGCATCGAGGCGCGCGGGCTCGCGAACCTGCGCGTGATCGCGCACGACGCGGTCGAGGTGCTGCAATCGCAGGTTGCGCCCGCCGCGCTCGACGGCGTCCTGCTGTACTTCCCGGATCCCTGGCCGAAGAAGCGCCACCACAAGCGGCGCATCGTGCAGCCGGCGTTCGCCGCGCTGGTCGCGAGCCGGCTGAAGCCGGGCGGCGTCTTCCGCCTCGCGACCGACTGGGAGCCCTACGCCGGGTGGATGCTCGAGGTCCTCGCCGCCGAGCCGGCGCTCGAAAACGCCGGCGGCAGCGCCGCCGGACGCGGCACGACGCGTTTCGAGCGGCGCGGCGAGCGCCTCGGCCATCGCGTCTTCGACTTCGAGTTCCGCCGCCGGGGCTAGCGGAAAGCGGCGGTCACGCCGTCGAGGATGAACTGCACGGCCAGCGCCGCCAGCACGACGCCCGACAGCCGGTTCACGACGTTCGCGCCGGTCACGCCCATCACCTTCATGACCAGCGGGGTCAGGCGCATCAGCGTGTAGGTGATCGCCAGCACCAGCACGACGACGCCGAACAGCCCGGCCGAGAGCGCGACGTCGCCGCGCGACGCGCCGAAGGTCAGCAGCACGATGGCGATGGCGCCGGGCCCGGCGATGAACGGGAACGCGAGCGGGAACACCGAGATGTCGGCGCGCTGCCGGTTCTCGTCCTTCTCCTCGGAGGTCACTTTCGTCCCCGACTCGCGCGCGAACACCATCTCCAGCGCGATCAGGAACAGCATGATGCCGCCGGCGATGCGGAAGGCCTCGATGCTGATGCCCATCGTCTGCAGGAACCAGGCGCCGCCGGTCGCGAACAGCGCGAACACGATGCCCGCGGTCAGCACCGCCCGCCGCGCCATGCGCCGGCGGAAGGCATCGTCCGCGCCCTCCACCAGCGCGGCGAACAGCGGGATCAGCGAGATCGGCTCGACGATCACGAAGAACAGCACGAAGAACTTGAGCAATTCGTCGGTCACTGTCCGCTCCGCCCCGCCGTCCCGAGCGCGCTGTCGATCATGCCACGCCGCATCATGTACCAGAAAAGCAGGATGCCGGGCAGCGCCAGCACGGTCGTCAGCAGGTAGAAGTTCACGAAGCCCACGGCCTGGATCAGGCTGCCCGCGGTCGTGCCGGTCAGCACGCGCCCGAGGACCGAGGCCGCCGCCGAGATCAGCGCGTACTGCGCCGCCGTGAACTGCAGGTTGCACAGCGCCGAGAAGTACGCGACCACGACCACGCCGCCATAGCCGCTCGCGAAGTTCTCGAAGCCGATCGCGGCCGACAGCCCCGCATTGCTGTGGCCGGCGGCGGCCAGCAGCGCGAAGCTCAGGTTCGAAACGCACATGAGCACCAGCGCCAGCAGCACCGAGCGCTTCAGGCCGAGCCGCGTGTACAGGATGCCGCCGACGAAAATGCCGGCCAGGTAGGCCCAGAAGCCGAACACGACGTCGTAGAGCGCGATCTCGTCGTTGCTGTAGCCGAGGTCGTTGAACAGCAGCCGGAACGTGAGGTTGGCGAGCGTGTCGCCGATCTTGTGCACCAGCACGAACACCAGCACGAGCCAGATGCCGGCGCGGCGCATGAATTCCGCGAACGGCCCGACGATCGAGGCCCAGACCGCGGCGATGCCGCGCTGCCCGCTGACGACGACGTGCCGCGCCGGCTCGCCGACGACCAGCCCCGTCAGCATCGCCGGCAGCGCGAACACCGCGCAGGCGACGTAGGCCGCCGCCCAGCCGAAGCGGTCCGCGACCACCAGCGCCAGCGCGCCGGCCGCAGCCGAGCCGATGCGCCAGCCGTACTGGGACATGCCCGAGCCGACGCCGAGCTGGTAGGGCTTCAGCGTCTCGATGCGGTAGGCGTCGATGACGATGTCGTAGGTCGCGCCGGCGATGCCGACCAGCACCGCGGCGACGACCGTGGCCTGGATGCCCGCGGCGGGATCGACCAGCGCCAGGTTCACGACCGCGGCGATCACCGCGACGCCGGTCAGCAGCAGCCAGGACACGCGCTGCCCGAGCCGGCCGAGCAGCGGGATGCGCACGCCGTCGACGATCCACGCCCAGAACACCTTGAGGTTGTAGACCAGGAAGGCGAGCGTGAACGCGGTGACCGTGCGCTTGTCGATGCCGTCCTGCGCGAGGCGGGTCGTCAGCGTGGCGCCGATCATCGCGTACGGAAAGCCGGACGAGATGCCGACGAAGAACGCCGCCAGCGACTCCTTCTCGAGATACGGCCGGAAGGCGCCGCGGCTCACGGCGCGTAGTCCATGACCAGCGGCGCATGGTCGGAGAACCAGCGCTCCGTGAAGATCGCGGCCGCGCGCGCCCTGCCCTTCAGGCGCGGGCTCGCGACCTGGTAATCGATGCGCCAGCCGACGTTCTTCGCGCGCGCCTGGCCGCGGTTGGACCACCAGGTGTAGCGGTCCGGCCGCGGATCGACCTCGCGGAACGCATCCACCCAGCCGAGCTCGTCGAACACGCGGTCGAGCCAGGCGCGCTCCTCCGGCAGGAAGCCGGAGTTCTTCTGGTTCGCGCGCCAGTTCTTCAGGTCGATCGGCCGGTGCGCGATGTTGAAATCGCCGCACAGGATGTAGTCGCGGTCCCGGCGCCCGAGCTTCTTCAGGTAGGGAAAGAATGCGTCGAGGAACCGGTACTTCGACGCCTGGCGCTCCGGGCCCGAGGACCCCGACGGCAGGTACAGCGACACGACCGAGAGCCGCCCGAACTGGAACTCGAGATAGCGGCCTTCGTCGTCGAACTCGGCGACGCCGATGCCGCGGATGACGCGGTCCGGCTTGCGCCGGGAATAGACGGCGACGCCGCTGTAGCCCTTGCGCCTGGCGTCGTAGTAGCGGCAATGCCAGCCTTCCGGGCGGAACTTCGCGTCGGTGAGCTGGTGCTCCTGGGCCTTCGTTTCCTGCAGGCAGACGACGTCGGCGTCCTGCGCCGGCAGCCAGTCGAAGAAACCCTTGGCGGCCGCGGAGCGGATGCCGTTGCAGTTGAGCGTGATGATGCGCATATTGGGCCCGCAGCCGGTCCCCCATGATACGCACGGGCACGAGAACTCTGCATGCGCTCGCACCGGAAGGAATTCATCGAGCTGATCCTTGCCCGCCAGGTGCTCCGCTTCGGCGATTTCACGCTGAAGTCCGGGCGGACCAGCCCGTATTTCTTCAATGCCGGCGGCATCAACGACGGCGAGAGCCTGCGCCGGCTCGGCGCCAGCTACGCGCAGGCGATCGTCGAGTCCGGCATCGCCTTCGACATGCTGTTCGGCCCCGCCTACAAGGGCATCCCGCTCGCGACCGCGACCGCGATCGCGCTGGCCGCGGAGCACCGGCGCAACGCGCCGGTCGCCTTCAACCGCAAGGAAGCGAAGACCCACGGCGAGGCCGGCAGCCTGATCGGCGCGCCGCTCGAGGGCCAGGTGCTGATCGTGGACGACGTCATCACGGCCGGCACCGCGGTGCGCGAGTCCGTCGCCGTGATCCGGGCTGCGGGCGCGACCCCCGCCGGCGTGGTCGTGGCATTCGACCGCCAGGAGCGGGGCCAGGGCAAGCTGTCCGCAGTGCAGGAAGTGCGCGCCCTGTACGGCATCCCGGTGGTGCGGATCATCTCGCTCGACGACCTGATCGAGTACCTGGACGAATCCGGGTCCAGCGACGAGCTCGCCTCCCTGCGGAACCACCGGTCCGCCTACGGTGTCGACAGCGAAGCGTGACCCAGTTACGGTCTGCAACCGGCATGCCCGACTGACAATGTCCCGGCCGAGGTGCCAAGGATGAATGCCTGGTCGCTACGAATCGTGATTCCCGCCCTGCTGCTGGCGATGCTCGCCGGCGCGGCGGATGCGCAGACGGACAAGAAGAAGCTCTACCGCTGGGTGGACAAGGACGGCCAGGTCCACTACGGCGACAGCGTGCCGCCAGAGTACGCCGAGCAGGACCGCGACATCCTGAACAACCAGGGCGTGCCGGTCGGCCGCGAGGAAGGCACGATCACGCCCGAGGAAGCGGCAGCGATTGCCGCCGCCGAGAAAGCGGCGCGGGACGAGAAGAAGCGCAAGCTGCGCGACCGCGTGCTGCTGCAGACCTACCAGTCGGTGCAGGAGCTCGAGGTGCTGCGCGACACGCGACTCGAGCTGGTCGACGCGCAGCTCACGATCCAGGAGCAGTCGCTTGCCAACCTGCGCGCCCAGCGCGCGCAGATCCAGCGCCAGGCCGCGCGCTACGCGCCGTTGAACAAGGACGAGGACGCCGCCCCGCTGCCGGAGGA
The DNA here is from genome assembly GCA_964468395.1 of uncultured Steroidobacteraceae bacterium. Taxonomy (GTDB): domain Bacteria; phylum Pseudomonadota; class Gammaproteobacteria; order Steroidobacterales; family Steroidobacteraceae; genus SCUD01. The sequence continues at coordinate 20,841 of CAYXUJ010000031.1, read as the reverse complement.
GATCGAAAAGGACCTCGAGCGCTCGGCCAACGACATCGCGACCCAGGAAGCCAACCTGATCAAGCGGCGCGACGAGCGCGAGATGATCCGCCTGACCTTCGAGGCGGACATCGAGCGCTACAAGGAATTGCGGTCGATCGCGCCGCGCTAGGCGCGGGGATCAGGCCCGGCCCGAGCTCCCGAACCCGCCGGCGCCGCGCGCGCTCTCCTCGAACTGCGCGACGACTTCCAGCTCCACCTGCACGACGGGAACCACGACCATCTGCGCGATGCGCTCGCCCGGCTCGATCGTGAACGGGTGGCTGCCGCGGTTCCACACCGACACCATCACCTGCCCCTGGTAGTCGGAGTCGATCAGCCCGACCAGGTTGCCGAGCACGATGCCGTGCTTGTGGCCGAGGCCCGAGCGCGGCAGCAGCACTGCCGCGAGGCCGGGGTCGTCGAGGTGGATGGCGATGCCGGTCGGCACCAGCTGCGTCTGTCCCGGCTCGAGGACGACCGCGGCATCGAGGCAGGCGCGCAGGTCGAGGCCCGCCGATCCCGCCGTGGCCCTCGCCGGCAGCGCGAACTCGCGACCGACGCGCGGATCGAGGATGCGAACCTGCAGTTTCTTCATGGCGCGATTATCCCTGTACTGGCGCGATTTGCGACCGCCGCCGCCGGCCCGGGGGCGGCAGACTCCCGCGTGGAGGTTCCCATGCAGATCCGGGAATGGCCGGCGGCCGAGAGGCCCCGCGAAAAGCTGCTGCAACTCGGTTCCGGCGCCCTGTCGGAGGCGGAACTGCTGGCGATCTGGCTGCGGCACGGGACCAGCGGCATGAATGCGCTCGACCTGGCCCGGTCGCTGCTGGCGCGGCTCGGGTCGCTGCGCAGCGTGCTGGCGGCCGAACGCCACGTGCTGTGCCGGCAACCGGGCGTGGGGCCGGCGCGCTGGGCCGAGCTGCAGGCGGCGCTCGAGATCGTGCGCCGCCACCACCTGGAGCGGCTGCAGGCAGGCCCCCTGCTGGGCAGCCCGCGGGCGGCGCGCGACTACCTCGTGGCGCGGTTGCGCGACCTCGAGCACGAGGTGTTCTGCTGCCTGTACCTCGACAGCCGGCACCGGCTGACGCGCTGCGAGGAGCTGTTCCGGGGGACCGTCGACGGCGCCAGCGTCCACCCGCGCGAGGTCGTCAAGCAGGCCCTGGCCCGCAACGCGACGGCCGTCATCCTGGCCCACAACCATCCCTCCGGCATCGCCGAGCCGAGCCAGGCGGACGAAATCATCACGACCCGCCTGCGGGACGCCCTGGCGCTGGTCGAAATCCGGCTGCTGGACCACCTGATCATCGGCGACGGGCACTGCACGTCGCTCGCGGAAAAAGGCCTGATTTGACGCCCAAGACGCTGATTTGACTGGCCGTTCACCGGCTGGTCTAATACGCGGCTCATTTTGGAGTCCGCATCATGTCCCGCGTCTGTCAGGTCACCGGCAAGCGCCCGCGCACCGGCAACAAAGTCTCCCATTCGAACATCAAGAAGCGCCGCCGCTTCCTGCCGAACCTGCATACGCAGCGGTTCTGGCTCGAGAGCGAGGGCCGCTGGGTGACGCTGCGCCTGTCCACCCGCGGCCTGCGGACCGTGGAGAAGCGCGGCCTCGAGACCGTCGTCGCGGAACTCCGCGCCTCCGGCACGCCGGTCTGAGGAGGGCCCCATGCGCGACAAGATCAAGCTCGTTTCGACCGCCGGCACGGGCCATTTCTACACCACGACCAAGAACAAGCGCCTGCATCCCGAGAAGATGGAGGTCAGCAAGTACGACCCGGTCGTGCGTAAGCACGTGACCTACAAGGAATCGAAGATCAAGTAGGCCCCGGCCCCTCTCTGGGCTAAACTCCCCGGCAAAATGCGCGCCCGGATGACCCGGTCCGCGCCGGCACACAGGGGAGTCTCAGACATGTTCAAAGCAGAGATCGGCACCCGGTCCGCCCAGCGCTGCCTTGCCGCCGCCATCGCGACAGCCCTGGCGCTGCCCGCGGCCCTGGCCCAGGCGCAGGAACTCGAGGCCGTGATGGTGACGGCCCAGCGCCGCGTCGAGAACGTACAGGACGTGCCGGTCTCGATTTCCACGCTGGACAACGAAAAGCTCAACATCCTCGGCTCGGGCGGCGACGACATCCGCTTCCTGTCCGGGCGGGTGCCGAGCCTGCTGATCGAGTCGTCCTTCGGCCGCGCCTTCCCGCGCTTCTACATGCGCGGCCTCGGCAACACCGACTTCGACCTGAACGCCTCGCAGCCCGTGTCGCTCGTCTACGACGACGTCGTGCAGGAAAACCCGATCCTGAAGGGCTTCCCGGTGTTCGACCTGGAGATGGTCGAGGTCTTCCGCGGGCCGCAGGGCACCCTGTTCGGCCGCAACACGCCCGCCGGCGTGGTCAAGTTCAACTCCGTGCGCCCGTCCCGCGACGGCGGCGGCTACGTGTCGGCGAGCTTCGCCGAGGATTCGACGGTCAACATCGAGGGCGCGGTCAGCATGCCGCTCGGCAAGAACTGGGCGATGCGCCTGTCCGGCCTCTACCAGCACCGTGACGACTGGGTCGACAACGTGCGGCCGGACGGCGTCGCGATCGAGGACGACGCCTTCGAGGGCTACGACGAGGTCGCCGGCCGGCTGCAGTTCCTGTACGAGCCGAGCGACGACTTCAGCGCCCTGTTCAATGTGCACGCGCGCAGCCTGGACGGCACGGCGCGCATGTTCCGCGCCAATGTCTTCGCGCCCGGCGAGAGCGGGCTGGCCAGCGGCTTCGACGAGGGCGTCGTGTCGCTGGACGGCCACAACAACCAGGACCTCAACAGCTCCGGCGGCAGCGTGCGCCTGACCTGGAACCGTGACCGGGTCACCGTGCACTCGATCACCGGCTACGAGACGGTGGACGTCTACTCGCGCGGCGACATCGACGGCGGCTACAGCTGCGCCTTCGCGCCCTGCACCTCGCCGTCCGGCCCGGGCTTCATCCCGTTCACGGCCGAGTCGGCCGACGGCCTGTCGGACCACAGCCAGATCACGCAGGAATTCCGGCTGGAATCCCGCGAATGGGGCGCGTTCGACTGGCAGGCGGGCGTGTTCTACTTCGATGAAGAGATCACGATCGACAGCTTCAACTACGACACCGTCAACAACAGCGTGCAGAACGGCTACGCGCGCCAGGACCAGGACAACACGGCCTGGGCGCTGTACGGCTCGGTCGAGTACGAGGCCACCGACGCGCTGACGCTGCGCGCCGGCATCCGCTACACCGAGGACGAGAAGGACTTCACCGCCGAGCGCACGCAGTCGCCGATCGGCGGCGGCGCGATCGGCCCGATCTCGGTGTCGCCGACCGACTCCAACGTCAGCTGGGACGCCAGCGCGACCCTGGCCGTGACCGACGACACCAACGTGTTCGCGCGCGTCGCCAGCGGCTACCGGGCGCCGTCGATCCAGGGCCGCCTGCTTTTCGGCAACACCGTGTCGGTCGCGGACTCCGAGACGATCATGTCGTACGAGGCCGGCGTGAAGACCAGCCTGTTCAACGACCGCGCGCGCCTCGGCGTCACGGTCTATACGTTCACGATGGACGACCAGCAGCTCACCGCGGTCGGCGGCGCGACCAACTTCAACACGCTGATCAACGCCGACCAGACCGACGGCAAGGGCGTCGAGATCGACTTCGAGACCTACGTGACCGACAACCTGCGCATCTCGCTGGGCGCCAGCTACAACGACATCGAGATCGACGACCCGAACCTGGGCGTGCAGGTCTGCGGCAGCGGCTGCACCTTCACAGACCCGGTCATCGCGCCGCCGATCCCGCCGTTCGTGCCGGCGACCGTCAGCATCGACGGCAATCGCCTGCCGCAGTCGCCGAAGTGGGTGGTCAGCCTGATGACCCATTTCAGCAAGGAAGTCGGCAATGGCGAGTTCTTCGCCTATTCCGACATCGCCTACCGCAGCAAGGTCAATTTCTTCCTGTACGAGTCGGTCGAGTACCAGGGCGACGAGCTGCTGGAAACAGGCCTGCGCGTCGGCTATGCCTGGGACGAAGGCAAGCGCCAGGTCGCGGTGTTCGGCCGCAACCTGACCGACGAGATCGAGGCGGTCGGCGGCATCGACTTCAACAACCTGACCGGCTTCGTCAACGAGCCGCGGCGCTTCGGCGTCGAGTTCATGGCGCGCTTCTGAGGACGGGCCGCATGGGATGCCGGAACTACCCGAGGTAGAAACGACGCGCCAGGGCATTGCGCCCTGGCTCGTCGGCCGGCGCATCGAGCGGCTCATCGTGCGCGAGCGGCGCCTGCGCTGGCCGGTGCCGCGCGGCCTGCCCGCCCGCGTCGCCGGCGCGGAAATCCGGGCGGTTTCCCGCCGCGCCAAGTACCTGCTGATCGCGACCGACGCCGGCACCCTGATCTGGCACCTCGGCATGTCGGGCAGCCTGCGCGTCCTCGACGCCGCATCGCCGCCATTCGCGCACGATCACGTCGACCTGGTGCTCGATTCCGGCCGCTGCCTGCGCTTCAACGACCCGCGCCGCTTCGGCTGCCTGCTGTTCACGGCGGCCGCGCCCGAGCGCCATGCGCTGCTGGCCCGCCTGGCGGCCGAGCCGCTGTCGGACGAGTTCGACGGCGACGGGCTGTGGCGGCGCGCGCGCGGCCGGCGCGCCTCGATCAAGTCCTTCATCATGGATTCGCGCATGGTCGTCGGCGTCGGCAACATCTACGCGAGCGAGGCGCTGTTCCGCGCCGGCATCCGCCCGGGCCTCGCCGCGGGGCGCGTCAGCCGCGCGCGGATGGCGGCCCTGGTCGCGGCGATCCGGGACGTGCTGACGGAAGCGATCGTGGCCGGCGGCACGACGCTGCGCGATTACGTGAATGCCGAGGGCATGCCGGGCTATTTCAGCCGCCGGCTGTACGTCTACGAGCGTGCCGGCCGGCCCTGCCGCCGCTGCCGAACGCCGGTCCGCCAGTACACGCAGGGCGGCCGCAGCACCTACTGGTGCCCGCGCTGCCAGCGCTAGCGCTTCGCCGCCAGCGCCTCGGCGACGAGCGGGTGCACGAAGCGCGACACGTCGCCGCCCAGCAGCGCGATCTCGCGCACCAGCGTCGACGAGATGAACGTGAACTGCTCCTGCGGCGTCAGGAACACGTAGTCCACGTCGCGGGCGAGATGCCGGCTCATGTTGGCGAGCTGGAACTCGAACTCGAAATCCGACACCGCCCGCAGGCCGCGGATCACGACGCCGCAGCCCTGCTCGCGGGCGAAGTCGACGGTCAGGCCGGCGTAGCCGATCACCGTGACGTTCGGCAGGTCCTCGAGCACCCGTCGGGCGAGGTCGGCGCGCGCGTCGAGCGAGAACAACGGCGCCTTGCCCGGGTTTGCGGCGATGCCGATGACCACGCGGTCGAAGATGCCTGCCGCCCGCCGGACCAGGTCGTGGTGGCCGTTGGTGATCGGGTCGAACGTGCCGGGATAGAACGCGCTGCGCTTCGGATTCACGTCGGTCCCTCCCCGCCGCCTTGCCGGCGCCGGGCCAGATGATACCCGACCGCGCCGGCGCGGCCGGAGCGGTGCAGCGCCCAGTCCCCGGGCAGCGGCGGCAGTCCGGCGGCCGCGGGCGCCTCGAGGTAGATGCACGCCCGTTCCGCCAGCCAGCCGCCGTCCGCGAGCGCGCGCATCGCCGCCGCCAGCAGGCCGGACTCGAACGGCGGGTCGAGGAACACGATGTCGAAACGCTGGGGCGTTCCGCCGAGCCAGGCGAGCGCGTCTCCGTGCACGACCGTCGCGCGCCCGGGCGCGAGCAAAGCTGCGGTCTCGCGCAGCCGGCTGGCCGCTTCGCGCTCGCCCTCGACGAACGTGACGGCGGCGGCGCCGCGCGACAGCGCCTCGAGCCCGAGCGCGCCGCTGCCGGCAAACAGGTCGAGGCAGCGGCTGCCGCGGACCTCCGCCGCCAGCCAGTTGAACAGGGTCTCGCGGACGCGGTCGGGCGTGGGCCGCAGGCCTGGCAGGCCGGGAAACCGGACGCGCCGGCCGCGCCATTCGCCGCCGATGATGCGCAGCGAATTGCGCCCATTTTGCAGCGCATTGTCGGGGGCGGTCCTGCGATTGCGGCGCATCGGCGGGCGACAATCCCTTAGACTTGCGGGACGATTCGGGCGGAGCGTAGGCTGGCCCGAAACAAACGATCGCGATAATACGCGCCCCGATCGCGCACAGACCATCGCCGGAGCTTCCGACATGAGCATTCGTATCGCCGCCGCGCTGCTGCTGACTGGTTTCGTGCTTGGGGGCTGCACCGGATCGAACACCGACAATATCGGCCCGACCGACCCGACTTCCGGCAACGGCGCGCCGCCGGCGCCGCCGGCCGGTTCCGGCGGCTTCGTGCCGTTCTTCCGGCCCACCGGCGGCGTGCTGCCGTTCCCGATCGACCTGTATTTCAGCGGCTCCACCGACGGCACGCTGAACCTGCCGTCGTCGCTGGCGGCCCTGACGCCGCACTGGGCGGCGCTCAATGCGCTCGACGGCTTTTCCACGACCGCCGACATTACGTTGCGCTTCTCCGCCCCCGTCAACGCGGCGACGCTCGCCGCCAACGTGCGGGTGGTCCGCGTCGCGATCGACAATGCGACCAAGGCGACCGTCGGCGTGCTCGGCATCCTGCAGCCGAACGTGGACTATTCCATCGGCCTGTCCACCGACATCGACAGCGGCGGCTCGATCGTCCGCATCCGGCCGCTGCGCCCGCTCGTCGCCTCGACCGGCGCCACCAACAACGGCTACCTGGTCCTGGTGACCAACGGCGTCATGAGCACGACCGGCACGCCGGCGGCGCCGGATGCCGAATACCTGACGGTGCGCACCGGTGCGATCGCCGACCTGAGCGGCGGCGTCAACCCGCCGACCTGCGCCAGCGTCACCAACGCGACGTTGAACGGCGTCTGCCGCCTGACGTACGCGCACCTCGCAATCGGCAGCCAGCTGCCGGGCGGCCTCGCCGTCGCGCCGACCAGCGTGGTTGCCTCGTGGAGCTTCTCGACCGTCGCCACGCGCGACACGCTGGCGTATCTCGCAGCCACCACCGCGGCGCGTCCTTACACCGTGTTCTCGACCGGCCTCGACACGTCCTTCATGGGCCTGCCGGGGCTTGCCGACCTCTACGCCGGCACGCTCAACGTCGCCTACCGCCTGGCCGTGCCGCCGACCGCGACCTCGACCAATGTCCTGACCACGCCGTGGCAGGCCGCGGGTGCTTCGCCGGCTCCCGGCATCGATCCCGCGAGCCGCAACCTGACGCGCTTCAACCCGGTCCCGGCCGCGGGCACCGCGCTCGACATCCCGTTGCTGCTCGCAGTGCCGAACATCATGCCCAAGCCCATGAACGGCTGGCCGGTCGTCGTGTTCGTGCACGGCTTCCCGCGCGACCGCACCGACGCGCTGCTGGTCGCCGACACGATGGCCTCGCGCGGCTTCGCGACCATCGCCATCGACCTGCCGCTGCACGGCGTGACGCCCTCGTCGGCCGCCTATGCGCAGCCGTTCGCGACGCCGATCGAGCGCACGTTCAACCTCGACCTGCAGAACAACGCCGTGTTCGGTGCGCCCGGCTCCGATGGCCTCGTGGACCCGACGGGCGTGAATTTCCTGAACCTGACCAACGTGCTGGTGCAGCGCGACAACTCGCGCCAGGGCATCGCCGACATCATCGCCCTGATCCGGACGCTGCCGACCATCGACTTCGACGGCGTCGCGGGCGCGGATTTCGACGCCAGCCGCATTCATATGATCGGCTATTCGCTGGGCGGCACGCACGGCGGGACCGTGCTCGGGTTGCTGGGCTCGGAGGTCAAGTCCTCGGCACTGCCGTCCGCCGCGGCGATGCTGACCGACACGATCCGCCAGTCGGCTACCTACGGGCCGATCATCAACAACCTGCTGGCGGCGAGCGGCGTGCCGGCCAACACCACGCTCTACAGCAACTTCTTCCGCAATACGCAGGCCGCCTACGACGCGGCCGACACGGTCAACTATGCGCCGACGATGTCCGGCGCCGCGGCAGGCGGCCGCGAGCTGTACTTCTCGACCTTCGAGGGCGGCGTCAACGGATTCCCGACCGACCCGGTCGTGCCGGTAGGCTCGACGCAGCGCCTGATCAGCACGGTCGGCGGCACCGGCGTGGCGCGCGTCAATTCCGTCGGCGTCACCAACGTCGCCGGCACCAACGGCGGCTGGGTGCCGTTCTCGCAGGGCATCCACAACTCGCTGCTCGACCCCGGCCCGTCGGCGGCGACGACCTTCGAGCTGCAGAGCGAGATTGCGGACTTCCTGTTCACCGGCGGCGACTCGATCGTCATCACCAACGGCACGGTGATCCAGCCGTAGCCGGCTCCGCCCCGCCTTTGCCCGGTTCTCGCCCGCCGTCCGCAGATCCGCCCGGCGAAGCCGCCCCGCAGGGCGGTTTCCTCGCGCGCCTGCGCGCCCGCGTCAATCGCGGCGCCTCCTGGGTCGCGGACCTGCTGCCCGGGCGCCGGATCGACGACGAGCTGCTGCAGGAGCTCGAAACGCGCCTGCTCGCCGCCGACGTCGGCGTGGAATCCACCGAGTTCGTGCTGGCCGACCTCCACCGCAAGGTGGCCCGACGCGAGCTTGGCGACGCCGATGCCCTGCTCGGCGCGCTCGGCGATGCGCTGCATGCGCTGGTCAAGCCGGTCGAGCGCCCGCTGGTCGTCGACCGGGCGCAGAAGCCATTCGTGATCCTGGTCGTCGGCGTCAACGGTTCCGGCAAGACGACGACCATCGGCAAGCTTGCGCGCCGGCTCCAGGGCGAGGGCCTGTCGGTGATGCTCGCGGCCGGCGACACCTTCCGCGCCGCGGCGGTCGAGCAGCTGGCCGTCTGGGCGGAGCGCAACGGCGTGCCGCTGGTCGCCCAGGCGCCGGGCGCGGATCCCGCGGCAGTCGTGTTCGATGCCCTGCAGGCGGCGCGCGCGCGCGGCATCGACGTCCTGATCGCCGACACCGCCGGCCGGCTGCACACGCAGTCGCACCTGATGGACGAGCTGGCCAAGATCGCGCGCGTGCTGAAGCGCCTCGATCCGGCGGCGCCGCACGAGGTGCTGCTGGTGCTGGACGCCGGCCTCGGGCAGAACGCGCTGCGCCAGGCCGAGCAGTTCCAGAAGGCGATCGGCGTCACCGGCATCGTCGTGACCAAGCTCGACGGCACGGCGAAGGGCGGCATCGTGGTCGCGATCGCGCGGCGCTTCGGGCTGCCGATCCGCTTCGTCGGCGTTGGCGAACAGGCGGCGGATTTCGGTATCTTCGATGCCCGGGCCTACGTCGACGGCCTGCTGCGGCCCACCGCGGGAAGCGCCACGTGATCCGATTCGACCGAGTCTTCAAGCGATATCCGAACGGGCGCGAGGCGCTGTCCGAGGTCTCGTTCGAGCTCGAGAGCGGCCAGATGGCGTTCCTGACCGGCCATTCCGGCGCCGGCAAGAGCACGGTGCTCAGGCTGATCGCGCTGCTCGAGCGGCCGACGCGCGGGCAGGTCGTGGTCAATGGCCGCAACACCTCGGCCCTGCGGCGCGGCGCGATTCCCGCCTTCCGCCGCCAGGTCGGCGTCGTGTTCCAGGACCACCGGCTGCTCGACGACCGGCCGGTCTACGACAACGTTGCGTTGCCGCTCGCGATCGCCGGCGTGCCGCGGCGCGAGATGGACAAGCGCGTGCGCGCGGCCCTCGACCAGGTCGGGCTGCTCGGCAAGGAGCGCACGTTTCCGCTCGAGCTGTCGGCCGGCGAGCAGCAGCGGGTCGGCATCGCGCGCGCGGTCATCACCAAGCCGCCGGTCCTGATCGCGGACGAGCCGACCGGCAACCTGGACCCGGACCTGGCGCTCGAGGTCATGAACCTGTTCCAGCGTTTCAACTCGGTCGGCGTCACGGTCATGGTCGCGACCCACGACGTGCACCTGCTCGAGCGCTTCCGCGTGCGCCGCATCCACATCGAGCAGGGCCGCCTCGCCAGCGGGTCCCATGTCGCTGCCTGAGGAACTGCGGGCCGCGCGCCCGGCCGGCCGGCGCACGCTCGCCGGCGCGGCCACGACCTGGCTCGAGCGTCACGCGCAGTCGCTGGTCGGCTCGCTGGGCAGGCTGGCGCGCCAGCCGTTCGCGACCCTGCTGACGATCGCCGTCATCGGCATCGCGCTGGCGCTGCCGGCGGGGCTGTACCTGGCCGTCGCCAACATGCGGGCCGTGACGGCAGGCCTCGGCGATACCGTTCAGCTGTCCGTCTACCTGCGCATGCCGGCGACCGCCGAGCAGGCGCGCAAGATCGCGAACGCGATCCAGGCGCGGGTGGAGGTCGAGCAGGCGGTGCTCGTGAGCCCGGACGAGGGCCTCGCCGAGTTCCGCGCGCTGTCGGGCATCGGCGAGGCCTTGCAGGCGCTCGCCGAGAATCCGCTGCCCTGGGTCGTGAACGTGCGCCCGGCGGCGCCGCACGACACCGCCGCCGCCGTCGCTGCACTGGCGACGGCACTGCGGGCCATGGACGGGGTCGAGCTGGTCGAGGCGGACACGGCCTGGGTGCGGCGGCTGCACGCGATACTCGACACGCTGCGGCAACTGGTCCTGCTGGCGGCGGCGGTGTTGGCAGCCGGCGTGCTGGCGATCGTCGGCAACACGATCCGCCTCGAGATCAACGGCCGGCGCGCCGAAATCGAGGTCACCAAGCTGGTCGGCGGCAGCAATGCCTTCGTCCGCCGGCCGTTCCTGTACTCGGGCTTCTGGCAGGGGCTCGGCGGCGGCGTGCTGGCGGTGGTGCTGGTCGCCGTCGGCCTGTTCGCCCTGGAGCAGCCAGTCGCGCGGCTGGCTGCGGCCTATGGCACCTCCTTCCAGCTGATCGGCCTGGCGCCGGACGAATGGCTCGCGATCGTCGGCGGCGGCGGCCTGCTCGGGCTGCTGGGCGCCTGGCTGGTGGCGGCTTACCACCTGCGCCGCATCGAACCGCGCGCCTAAATTATTGTTTTAAAAAACTTTTCTGATTCCGGCGGCCATGAACTCCGGGGCCGGTTAGCACTCTATTAACATGACTGCTAAAGTACGGCTACGGAGGTAAACCAGACGATGAGTGGCACTTCGCTCGCCCTGCCCAACCCCGCGCTCGCGCTGACCGGACCGGTCGGCAGCCTCGAGGCCTACATCGAACGCGTCTCAAGCGTGCCGATGCTGAGCCGTGAGGAAGAGCTGGCGCTGGCCCGCCGCTTTCACGAGCACCAGGACCTCGATGCGGCACGCGAGCTCGTGCTCTCGCACCTGCGTTTCGTCGTGCACATCGCACGCGGCTACATGGGCTACGGGCTGCCGGTCGCGGACCTGATCCAGGAAGGCAACGTCGGCCTGATGAAGGCCGTCAAGCGCTTCGACCCCGGCATGGGCGTGCGCCTGGTGAGCTTCGCCGTGCACTGGATCCGCGCGGAGATCCACGAGTACGTGATCCGCAACTGGCGGCTGGTGCGCGTCGCGACCACCAAGGCGCAGCGCAAGCTGTTCTTCAACCTGCGCCGGATGAAGAAGAACCTGGCCTGGCTGTCGGACGACGAGACCAAAGCCGTCGCCGGCGAGCTCGGCGTGGAACCGCGCGAAGTCCGGGAGATGGAACAGCGGCTGTCCGCGCGCGACCTGTCATTCGATCCCGCGCCGGATACCGACGACGAGGCCGGCCCCGTGTCGCCATCCCTGTACCTGCCGTCGCCCGAGTCGGACCCGGCGGCGATCATCGAGCAGGACCAGTGGGACGGCGCCGTCACGGAATCGCTCGCCGTCGCGCTCGAGGACCTGGACGATCGCAGCCGCCGGATCATCCGTGCGCGCTGGCTTGCCGAGGACAAGCGCACGCTGCAGGACCTCGCCGACGAGTACGGGGTCTCGGCCGAGCGCATCCGCCAGATCGAGTCCGCGGCGATGAAGAAGCTGCGCAGCGCGATGGGCGACGCGCCGCAGTAAGTCGGCCGCTTGCTAGCGGGCGGCCGCCTGCACCGCGGCCGCAACCTGCAGGTGCATCGCGGCATCGAGCGGATCCGGCACCAGGTCGTCGCCGGGGGCAAGCTCGGCCAGCTTGCGCGCCGCCGCCTCGAGCATCGGGTCGGTGAAGCTCTTCGCGTTTGCGGCGAGCGCGCCCTTGAACAGGCCCGGAAAACCCAGCACGTTGTTGATGCCCTTGCCGTCCGCGGCGATGGCCGCGCCCTGCTGCAGGGCCAGCGCCGGCTCGATCTCCGGATCGGGATTCGACAGGGCCATGATGATCTGGCCTTTCCGCACCATCTCGGGCCGGATCAGCCCGCGCACGCCGGTCGTCGCGATCACGATGTCGGCCTCGCGCATGATCTCCTCGAGCGTCGCCGTCCGGCCGCCCATCGCCGCGAAGCGCCGGCGCGCGCCCTCCTCGAGGTCGGCGCCCAGCATGCGCTTGACGCCCGCAACCATCAGCAGCCGCACGATGCCGATGCCGGCCGCGCCGAGGCCGACCTGGCCGATCACGCAGCCGCCGAGCTCGCGGCCGGCGCGGCGGGTCGCATTAAGCGCCGCGGCGAGCACGACGACGGCGGTGCCATGCTGGTCGTCATGCAGCACCGGGATGCCGAGGCGCTGGCGCAGGCCGGCCTCGATCTCGAAGCAGGCCGGCGCGGAGAAATCCTCGAGCTGGATGGCGCCGAAGCTTCCCGCGATCGCCGCGATGTGGTCGATACACCGCGCGGGGTCCTTGTCGTCGAGCAGGATCGGCACGGCATTGATGCCGACCAGCGCCGAGAACAGCGCCGCCTTGCCTTCCATGACCGGCAGCCCGGCCAGCGCGCCGATGTCGCCGAGGCCGAGCACGGCCGTGCCATTGGTCACGATGGCGACGGTGTTGCCGAGCGCCGTGAAGTCGCGGGCCAGGGCCGGATCCTTGCGGATCGCGAGGCAGACCCGCGCGACGCCAGGCGTGTAGATGTCGCGCAGGATCTGCTGCGTCGTGATCCCGATCGCGGAGACGGTGCGGATCTTGCCGCCGCGATGACGATCGAAGACGCGGTCCGACTTGCCGACGAAGCGCGCGATCGGCAGGGCATCGATGCGGCCGTACAGGCTGCGATCGGTTTCCTCGTCCATCTCGAGCGTGATTTCCCACAGTGTGCGGCCCTGCTCGCGCCGCCTCGCCTGCAGGTGGTCGATCGTCAGTCCGGCCTCGGCAATGACCTGCAGCACCCTGGCCAGGCTGCCGGGCTGGTGCACGGTCTCGACCATCAGGATCTCGGGAATTTTCACCGCGTGCTCCGCGTCGATATGTCCGCGGCATGGTAATGACCGGCGCGGCGCCACGCCATGGCGCTTCGCGGCGCGGGCCGGTCCCGGGAACGGAACGGTGGTACGCTTATGGGCTGGTAGCCCGGGTCCGGGCTGCCGCCGGACGACTCCTGGGGGACTCGCGATGATCACGAGAATGGGCAACCTGGCGCTGGTGCTGGCCGCCGCAGCGATGCTGGGACTGGCGGGCTGTGGCAGCCAGAAGGAACCTGCCGAGCAGGCGATGGCGGCGATCGACAAGACGCTCGCCGATTCCGGCGCGCAGGTCCAGAAGTACCTGCCGGAACGTTACGAGGAGATCAATGCCAGGGTCGCGGACCTGCGCGACGCCATGGCCCAGGAGGAATTCGGCAAGGTCGTCAAGGGCGCCGCGGGCGTCAGCGACGACCTGCGCCGGGCCGTGGCCGACGCGATGATCGAACGCGCCAAGACCCGCGCGGCGATGGACACGGAATGGACCGCGCTGATCGAGTCCATGCCGAAGATGATCGCGGCGGTGGACAAGAAACTCGCGGTCCAGGGCAGCCGGCCGCCGAAGGGCATGGACAAGGACGCCTGGAAGGCGCTGGTCGAGTCCTACGACTCGGCGCGCGACGCCTGGGGCAAGGCCGCCGCGGAGATGACCTCGGCAAACTTCGAGGAAACCGTGCTCGCCGGCCGCGCGTCGAAGGAGACGATCGCCGGCATCATGCAGACCCTCGGTCTCCAGGCCTCGTGAGGTGACCGCCGTGAACAGACTGACCGGCGCGGCGGCGCTCGCGATCCTGCTCGGCGTCGCCACGGCCTGCTCGCAGAAGGACCCGGCGCAGGACGCGATTGCGGCGGCTGAGGATGCGCTGAACTCGGTCTACGAGGACGCGCAGAAATACCTGCCGGAGCGCTATGCCGAGGTCAAGTCCGAGCTCGAAGCCGCGCGTGCGGCGTTCCGCGAGGAGCGCTATGCCGACGCGATCGCCGAGGTCCAGGACGTCCCGGCGCATGCCGAGCAGCTTGCGAAGGACATCGTGACCGCCAAGCAGCAACACCTGTCCGGACTGAACGCGGACTGGGTGCGCCTCTCGGGCAGCCTGCCCGGGCTCATGACCGGCATCGGCAACC
>CAYXUJ010000031.1:0-6296 GCA_964468395.1 uncultured Steroidobacteraceae bacterium | reverse complement strand
GACTGGGTGCGCCTCTCGGGCAGCCTGCCCGGGCTCATGACCGGCATCGGCAACCGCCTGGCCGAGCTCGGCAAGATGCGCCGCCTGCCGTCCGGCATCGACAAGCAGCTGCTCGAGGAAGCGAATGCCGCCTACGGCAGCGCGCAGTCCGCCTGGGAAGAGGCCGGCGCCGCCTTCACGGCCGGCGACCTCGAGTTCGCGGTCGGCAAGGCGCGCGACGTCGAGGGCATGGCGCAGGACCTCGTCACCCGGCTCGGCATGCAGGCCGGCTGAACCACGGAGCCCCGGACATGGCCACCGCCGCCGATCGCGCGCCTCTGCGCGATGCCCAGCGCGCAGGACTCGACGCGCTCGACCTCTACGACATCCGCGCCTCGCTGAGCGACGAGGAGCGCATGGTCCAGGAGTCCGTCGCGCGCCTGGTCGACGACCGGGTCCTGCCGGTCATCCAGAAGCATTTCGAGGAGCACACGTTCCCGCGCGATTTGATCCCCGAGATCGCGTCGCTCGGCCTGCTCGGCAGCTCGATCTCCGGCTACGGCTGCGCGGGCATGAATGCGGTGTCCTACGGCCTGATCTGCCAGGAGCTCGAGCGCGGCGACTCGGGCATCCGCAGCTTCGTGTCGGTGCAGTCGAGCCTGTGCATGTACCCGATCCATGCCTACGGAAGCGACGCGCAGAAGGAGAAATACCTGCCGCGCATGGCCGCCGGCGAGCTGATCGGCTGCTTCGGCCTGACCGAGCCGCACGGCGGATCCGACCCGTCGAACATGAAGACCCACGCGAAGCGGCGCGGCCGCGACTGGGTGCTGAATGGCGCCAAGATGTGGATCACCAATGCGCCGATCGCCGACCTCGCGGTCGTCTGGGCCAGGACCGAGGACGGGATCCGCGGCTTCGTGGTCGAGAAGGGAACGCGCGGCTTCGCCGCGCCGGAGATCGAGCGCAAGTTCTCGCTGCGCGCGTCCTCGACCGGCGCCCTCTTCCTCGAGGACGTCGTGGTGCCGGAGGAGAACATGCTGCCGGGCAGCACGACCGGCCTGAAGGCGCCGCTGTCCTGCCTGACGCAGGCCCGCTTCGGCATCACCTGGGGCGTGATCGGCGCCGCGCAGGCCTGCCTCGCGCAGTTGCTCGACTATACCCAGAGCCGCGTGCTGTTCGGCCGGCCGCTGGCCGCCAACCAGGCCATCCAGCTCCGGCTCGCGAACATGGCGCGCGGCATCACCTGCGCGCAGCTGCTGTCGCTGCAGCTCGGGCGCCTGAAGGACGCCGGCCGGCTGCATCCCACCCAGGTCTCGCTCGCCAAGTGGAACAACTGCCGCATGGCGCTCGATGTCGCCCGCGACGCGCGCGACATGCTGGGCGGCTCTGGCATCAGCGCCGAGTACGTCCCGATCCGCCACGCCCTCAACCTCGAGAGCGTGATCACCTACGAAGGCACCGAGACCATCCACCAGCTCACGATCGGCCGCGAGCTGACCGGCATCAATGCCTTCTAGCGTCACCGCCGCGCGGCTCGCGCGGCAGGCGCTGGAACAGCTCGGTGTCCGCTTCACGTTCGGCATCCCGGGCGTGCACAACACCGAGCTCTACGACGAGATCGCGGCGTCCGGGTCGGTCACGCCGGTGCTCGTCGCCCACGAGGGCGGCGGCGCCTTCATGGCCGATGCGGTCAGCCGCACGGGCGCCGGGATCGGCGCGCTGCTGATCGTCCCCGCCGCGGGCGTGACCCACGCCGCGAGCGGCATCGGCGAGGCCTTCCTCGACGGCGTGCCGATGCTCGTCATCGCCGGCGGCATCCGCCGCGACCTCGGCAGGGCGTACCAGCTCCACGACATGGACCAGCATGCGCTGCTGGCGCCGATCACCAAGGGCCGCTGGCTGGTCGAACGGCACGCCGACGTGGTGCCGGCCATCTACGAGGCATACCGGACCGCGGTTGCCGGCGAGCCGGGACCGGTGTTCGTCGAGATCCCGGTCAATCTGCAGCTGATGCCGGGCGACCCCGGCGCGATACCCGATTTCGTCCCGCCGCCGCCGCCGGCGCACCGCGCCGCGGCGCCGGAGATCGCGCGCGCCGCAGTCATGCTGCGGGCCGCCGCGCGCCCGGGGATTTTCTGCGGCTGGGGCGCGGTGGACGCGGGCGAGCTGCTGCGCCGGCTGGCGGATGCGCTCGGCGCGCCCGTCGCGACGACGCTGCAGGGCCTGTCCGCGTTTCCGGCAGACCATCCGCTGCACGCGGGATTCGCCCTCGGGCCCGCAGCCGTGCCGGCGTCCGAGAACGCATTCCGCGACTGCGACTGCCTGCTCGCGGTCGGCACGCGCTTTGCGGAAATCCCGACCGGCAGCTACGGCTGGCAGCCGCCCCCCAACCTGATTCACGTGGACATCAACCCGCGCGTGTTCAATGCCAACTACCCGGCCGCCGTCGCGCTCGAGGGCGACGCCGGCGCGGTGCTCGCCGACCTGGCCGCGGCGCTCGGCACGGTGCCGGCCGGGGCCGAGCGCCGGCAGCGCGTCGCCGCGCAGATCGCCGGCGACAAGCGCGCCTATCGCGATGCATGGCTCGCGCACGATTCCCGCGGCCGCGTCAACCCGCAGCGGTTCTTCGACGCCCTGCGCCGCCGCCT
Source organism: uncultured Steroidobacteraceae bacterium (assembly GCA_964468395.1). Taxonomy (GTDB): domain Bacteria; phylum Pseudomonadota; class Gammaproteobacteria; order Steroidobacterales; family Steroidobacteraceae; genus SCUD01. Next base: position 3,666 of record CAYXUJ010000031.1, on the reverse strand, counting down.
GCCGGACGACGGCATCGTGGTCGCCGACGACGGCAACCACACGTTTCTGGTGGCCGAGCTGATGCCGATCCGCGCGCCGCGCTGCTTTTTCTCGCCGTCGGACTTCAATTCCATGGGCTACTGCATCCCGGCCGTGATCGGCGCCAAGCTGGCGCGCCCGGAATGCACCGTCGTCGGCATCGTCGGCGACGGCGCCGTGCGCATGACCGGCCTCGAGATGGCGACGGCGGCGGCGCAGAGAGCGGGCGTCGTCTGGTTCGTGTTCAACGACGGCGAGCTCGCGCAGATCGCACAGGCGCAGGAGACGCCCTACAACCGCAAGACCTGCACCGTGCTGCCGGAGCTCGACCTCGAGGGCCTGGCGCGCGCCAACCGGGTCGGCTTCCGGCTGCTGCGCAACGACGACGACATCGAGCGCGTGATCGGCGACGCGCTGGCGGCCGCGGACGGCGGCGAGCCGGTCCTGGTGGACGTGCGCATCGACTATTCGAAGCGCACACGCTTCACCGAGGGCGTGATCCGCACCAACCTGAAGCGGTTCGGGATCGCGGACCAGGCGCGGCTGGTCGGCCGCGCACTGTGGCGGCGCCTGACCGGCTGATCACTCGACGACAGGCACGCAGTCCACGCCGCGCGCCAGCAGGCGCGCGCACAGCTCGCGCGCCGCGGGCTCCGCGAACGGCCCGGCACGCAGCCGCCAGAGCTCCGGCGCATGCTCCGGGCGGGCAAGCAGCCGCAGCGTCAGTCCCTCGAGTTCCGGCGCGCGCTCCTGCGCCAGGCGCTGCAGTCCCGCATCCGCCGCCGCGCGCGTCGAAAACGCCCCGAGCTGGATGGAGAAAGGGCCGCTCCCGGCCGGCGGCTCGCTCTGCAGGTACGCGTGCAGCTGCCGGCGCGCGGCGGCGGCATGCCGGCCCTCGGGCCAGTCGCCGAGGTAACGCTGCCAGCCCTCCGGCGTGCGCAGCCGGCCGGCGCGCGCCCAGGCTTCCTCGTCGCGCAGCGCCAGGATGCGCTCGCGCGCCTCGCGGGCGTGCGCCCCGGCCGGATAGGACTGCAGGTACTGCTCATACGCCGGAACCGAGTCGGCGGAGGCCGCCTCCCGCCAGCCGGATTCCTGCCGGCTGCAGGCTGCCAGCGCGCAGGATGCGACGATCCACCAGACGATCCACTGACGGCGCAATGACCCACCTATAATCCCGGCAACGCAGCGGAGTGTCATTGAAGCCACGACCCGCCAGTCCGGACGCACCTGAAATCGTCGCACACCGGGGCGACGCGGAACACTTTCCGGAGAACACGCTGCCCGCCCTCGAGTCCGCCTGGCGGCAGGGGCTCGAATACGCCGAGTTCGACGTGCAGCTCTCGGCCGACGGCGTGCCGTACGTGATCCACGATGCCAGCCTTGAGCGCACGACCCGCACGACCGGCGACCTGCGCCTGATGACGTCGGGCCAGCTCGACGGCGTCGACGCGGGCGAGCCGGGACGCTTCGGCACTCGCCACGCCGGCACCCGCCTGCCGCGGCTCGCGGCGGTCGCCGAACTGATGGCCGACTTCCCGCAGGCAAAGGCCTTCGTCGAGCTCAAGCGCTCGAGCATCGCGCACCACGGCCGCGCGCACTGCGTCGCGCGCATGCTGGCGGCGCTGGGCACGGTGCGCGACCGCTGCATCGTCATCTCCTTCGACTCCGAGGCCTGCCGCGCGGCCCGCGCCAGCGGCGGCCTGCCCGTGGGCTGGGTGCTGGACGACGCGCCCGCGGTCATGCTGCCGGCGATCGAGGCGCTGCAGCCCGAGTACCTGTTCTGCGACCACCGCCGCCTGCCTGCCGGCGAGCGGATCCCGCAGGGGCCGTGGACCTGGGCTGCCTATGAAGTCACGACCGCCGAGCTCGCCCGCGACCTGTACCGGCGCGGCGTCGCAATGGTCGAGTCGATGGCGCCGCTGCGGCTGATGCGCGAGCTTGCGCCGGCCGCGAGCCGGCCGGCATGAACGACCGCGCCTACGTCGCGATCGACCAGGGCGGGCACGCGACGCGCGCCACGGCCTATGCCGCCGATGGACGTCTCGTCGGTGCGGCGCTCGTGACCATCGCGACCCAGCACAACGCGCTCGGGCACGTCGAGCATGACGCCGGGGAGATCGTGGCCAGCGTCGCGACCGCGCTCGCCGAGCTGGCGGCGCACGTGCCGGCAGCGCGCTGGGCGGCGGCAGGCTTCGCGGTGCAGCGCTCCAGCCTTGCCTGCTGGGATGCGGAGGACGGCAGGCCGCTGTCGCCCGTGATCTCCTGGCAGGACCGGCGCAATGCCCAGTGGCTCAAGGGACTCGAGCGCCGGGCCGACGACGTGCAGCGCCTGACCGGGCTGCCGTTGTCGCCGCATTACGGCGCCAGCAAGCTGCGCTGGTGCCTCGATCACCTGCCCGAGGTGCGGGCGGCCGCCGCGCAGGGCCGGCTGCGCGCGGGTCCGCTCGCAAGCTACCTGCTGCACAGACTGCTCGCCGAGCGGCCCATGCTGGCCGATGCCGCGACCGCCGCGCGCACGCTGCTGTGGTCGCCGTTCGAGCGGAACTGGTCGGACGAGCTGCTGACGCTGTTCGGCGTGCCGCGCGCCGTGCTGCCGCGCGCGGTCGGCACGGCGGAGACTTTCGGCACGCTGATCCAGGACGGCCGCGCCGTGCCGGTGGTCGCCTGCAATGGCGACCAGTCGGTCGTGCCGTTCGCCGCGGGCCCGCTCGACCGCAGCGCGGCCTACGTCAATCTCGGCACCGGCGCATTCGTGCTGCGGCCGACGCCCGAGGCGCTGCGCGCGCCGCCGCTGCTGACCAGCCTGATCCGCGCCGATGCGCGCCATTGCGATTTCGTGCTGGAAGGTTCCGTCAACGGCGCCGGCGCAGCGCTGCAGTGGTTCGAGCGGCACCAGGGCGCAGCGGCCGATCGCATGCTCGCGCTGCTCGAGGGCGGGCCGCTCGCCGAAGACGAGGCGCCGTTCTTCCTGAACGGCGTCGCCGGCCTCGCCTCGCCGTTCTGGAAGCCGGATTTCGAGTCGCGGTTCATCGGCGAGGGCACTGACCTGCAGCAGTGCCGCGCGGTGCTCGAGAGCGTCGCCTTCCTGATCAAGGCCAACCTCGACGAGATGGACAACCACGTCGCCCGGCCGGAGCGGCTCGTCGCCAGCGGCGGCCTCGCGGAGAACCGGCTGCTGTGCCGCATGCTGGCCACGCTCGCGGAGTCGCCGGTCGATCGCCTGAGCGACCGCGAGGCGACGTCGCGCGGCCTCGCGTTCCTGGTGGCCGGCGAACCGGCCGGCTTCGCCTGCCCGGCGGCGGAACGCTTCGAGCCGGACGCGGACCAGAGCCTGCTCGCACGCTACCTCAAGTGGCTCGCGCTGATGCGCGAGGCGGCCGGGGCCTGAACCGTCAGTCTCGCTCGAGCTCGCGCACGATCTGCCGGTCGATCCAGCTCGGACCGGCGAGCGCATCCATGAATCCGCAGTGGCCCCCGCGCGGCGTCACGACCAGGCGCAGCGAGGCGGGCCGCGCCAGCCGGCCGATGTCCCGGGCCAGGATCATCGGATCGTCCTCGGCCGTGATCACGCAGGCCGGCGCCACCAGCGGCGCGAGCGCCTCGCCGGTGATCGCATAGCCTCGCAGGTAGCTCGCGAGATCCGGGAA
>CAYXUJ010000030.1:0-27334 GCA_964468395.1 uncultured Steroidobacteraceae bacterium | reverse complement strand
TACGGCGGCACGATGCAGAACAAGGTCGTGCACACGCTGGCGCGCTGCGCGCAGGACCAGCGCGTCACGAGCCTGCGGTTCAATTTCCGCGGCGTCGGCGGCAGCGCCGGCGTGCACGCCAACGGCATCGGCGAGACCGACGACGCCGTGGCGATCGCGGACTGGTGCCGCCAGCGGCTCGGCGTCACCCGCTTCTGGTCATTCGGTTTTTCGTTCGGCAGCTACGTGGCATTCCGGCTGGCGGCGCTGCGCGAGGCAGCGGCGCTGGTGACGGTGGCGCCGCCGGTGCAGCGATTCGATTTCAGCCGGCTCGAGACGCCGCGCTGTCCCTGGCTGGTCGCCCAGGGCGACCGCGACGACCTCGTGGACCACGAGGCGGTGCTGGGCTGGACCCGGCTGCTCGACCCGCCGCCGGTCGTGGAGATCCTGCCGGGAGCGGAACATTTCTTTCACGGCCGGCTGACCGAGCTGCGCGCCCGGGTCGGGGCCTGGCTGGCCGCGCGCCTGGGCGAAAAGGCCTGAAATACCCCGGAAAAACGAACGGGGCGGACCGGGCCGCCCCGTCGGCTTTCGCGAACTGGTAACGCGACGGTCGGCTTCAGCCCACCATCTCGTTGAGGTTCTTGAGGGCGCGGATACGCACCTTCTTCGAGGCCGGCTTGGCCTTGATCATCATCTTCTCGCCCGTGAAGGGGTTGACGCCCTCGCGCGCCTTGGTGGCGGGCTTCTTCACGACGCGCATCTTGCACACGCCCGGGAGCGTGAACACGCCGGCGCCCTTCAGCGCCTTCTTCATCTGGCCAGTGAGGGCCTCGAGCACCGCGCCGACCTGCTTCTTGCTCAGATCGGTCTGGCCCGCGACCGCCGATACGACTTGCGACTTCGTCGGAGCCGCGTTCTTCTTCGCCATTGAGATGTCTCCTGTGGTGTTTGCAAAGGCGGGGCGATCCCGCCTCAATCGATGTCGGCGCGCACGATACCACGGAAAAACCCGCTGCATAAGAGGGGCGACGGCGATTTCACGCGGTTTTTTCCGGCATGGCGCGCCATCGCGCCGGTCAGTCGAAATGGAACTCCCGCGTCACCCTGGCCTGCAGCACGGGACCGGACTCGGACGCGCGCGCCCGGATCTCGACGGTGACCGGCACGCGGTGGCGGACGGCGACGGTCGCGAGGTACGTGGGGCCGCCGGCGGCGTCGTGGCGCGTGAATGCGAGCGACTCGCGCAAGCCGGTGAGCGCGACCGCCTCGGCGTGCAGCTGCGCCGGCGCGAGCCGCGCGCCGCTTTCGTGGTCCTGCGACATCAACGTGATCGACAACAGAGCTAGATTGCGTCTCGGCACAATGCCGTAAGCCGCGGCAATCCCTGAGGGCAGGTCCCGCGTCATCACCAGCGCGTAGTGCAGCCGGTGGCCGCCGGCGGCGACGAACCCGGGATCTGCGTAAGGCAAGGCCGGCGGAATCGGCGCGCTCGAATCGCCGCAGGACGCCAGCAGCAGGCAGGCGAGGGCCAGGGCGTGGCGGAGGCGGCCGGACGCCGGCCGCGGCCGGATCCGGGCTGGCAGCCGCTGTCCGGGGCCCGCCTGGCGGCGCCGGTCGTGCGGCATGGCTCAGGTGATCAGCAGCCGCAGGGCCTGCAGCCCGACGATCGCGACCAGCGGCGAGAAATCGATGCCGCCGACCACCGGCAACAGGCGGCGCAGCGGCGCCAGCACGGGCTCGCACAGCGTCGCCAGCAGCGCAGTTGCCGGGCTGCGCACGCCCGGGGCGATGAACGACAGCAGCGCATACAGCACGATCAGCACGGTGTAGAGCAGCAGCAGCGACAGCAGCAGCATGCGCAGCGACGCGACCAGGAGCGGCCCCGGCGGGAACAGCACGCCGGTCTGCAGCCGGAACAGGATCAGTGCCGCCGCGACCTGCACCGCGAGCAGGGCCACGACCGAGGCGGTGTCCACGCGGCCGACGGGCGGCAGGATGCGCCGGAGCGGCAGCACCAGCCAGTTGGTCAGGGTCAGGATCGCCTGCGCCAGGGGATTGCGGAAATCGGCGCGTGCGAGCGGCAGCAGCACGCGCAGCAGGAAGGCGTAGACCGCGAAGGTCAGCACCGAATCGACGATGAAATAGAGGGCGTCCACCCGTTGATTCTAGTGCGTCGGCCCGCGTGCAGCGCAATAATGCGGCCATCCGCAAGCGGGAGAGCCAGCGATGAAACTCGACGTCAATGGCCGCGAGATCGAGACCGACGCCACGCCCGACACGCCGCTCCTGTGGGTCCTGCGCGATCACCTGAACCTCACCGGCACGAAATTCGGCTGCGGCATGGCCCTGTGCGGCGCCTGCACGGTCCATCTCGACGGCACGCCGATCCGTTCCTGCGTCACGCCGGCCGCGGCGGCCGAGGGCCGGCGCATCACCACGATCGAGGGCTTGGCGGGCGACCGCAGCCACCCGGTGCAGCGCGCCTGGCTCGAGCTCGACGTCCCGCAGTGCGGCTATTGCCAGTCCGGCCAGATCATGTCGGCCGCGGCGCTGCTGGCCGCCAACCCGGCGCCGAGCGATGCGGACATCGACGCGGCGATGGCGGGCAACATCTGCCGCTGCGGCACCTACCCACGCATCCGCAAGGCGATCCACCGCGCCGCCGAACTGGCGCGCGAAGGGAGCGGGTCGTGAGCGCCGCGCGGCAGGACCCGGGCCGCCGGGAGTTCCTCAAGGTCTCGGCGCTCGCCGGCGGCGGACTGGTGATTGCGATGACCCTGCCGGCCTGCGGCAAGCGCAGGCCTGCGGGCCCCGCCGCGGGCGGCCAGCCGAATGCCTGGCTGCGGATCGGCGGCGACAACACGATCACGGTCGTGGTGGACCGTTCGGAGATGGGGCAGGGCGTCTACACGGCGCTGCCGATGCTGATCGCCGAGGAACTCGAGATCCCGCTCGCCGCAGTCGCGGTCGAGGCGGCGCCGCCCGGCGCGGCCTATGCCAACACCCTGATCGGCGTGCAGATCACCGGCGGCAGCACCAGCGTGCGCGAGGCCTGGGACAAGCTGCGCCAGGCCGGCGCGGCCGCGCGCGTGATGCTGGTGCAGGCGGCGGCTGCCGAATGGGGCGTGGACCCGTCGGCCTGCCGCGTCGAGGGCGGCCGCGTGCTGAACGCGGACGGCGAGGCGCTGACGTACGGCGAGGTCGCGGAGGCCGCCGCGAAGCTGCCGCCGCCGGCGGACGTGCCGCTGAAGGCCGCCGGCGAGTTCCGGCTGATCGGCACGCGCGCCAGGCGCACGGACTCGGCCGGCAAGGTGGACGGCTCGGCGCAGTTCGGGATCGACGTGCGCCTGCCCGGCATGCTGTACGGCGCGCTCGCGCAGTGCCCGGTGCTGGGCGGCAGCGTCCGCTCGGTGGACGCGCAGGCAGCGCAGGCGATGCCGGGCGTGCGCGGCGTGGTGACGACCGGCAGCGGCGTGGTAGTCGTCGCCGACCATTTCTGGCAGGCGCGCCGGGCGCGCGACGCGCTGAACATCGACTGGGACGAGGGCCCGAATGCGCGCCTCGACACGCGCCGCATCGCCGCGACGCTGGCGCAGGCGGCCGAGCCCGGCAGCGGCATCGCCGTGCGCAGCGACGGCGACGCGGCCTCGGCGATCAACGGCGCGCGCAAGGTGCTGCGCGCCACCTACAAGCTGCCGCTGCTCGCGCACGCGACGCTCGAGCCGATGAACTGCACGGCCGACGTGCGCGATGGCGGCTGCGACCTGTACGTCGGCACGCAGTGGCAGGACGCGGCCCAGGCGACCGCTGCCCAGGCGGCGGGGATCGAGCCGTCGCAGGTGCGCGTGCACACGACGCTGCTCGGCGGCGGGTTCGGCCGGCGCATCGAGCTGGACTTCATCCCGGCCGCGGTCGAGGCCTCGAAGGCGGTCGGCGCGCCCGTGCAGGTGATCTGGACGCGCGAGGACGACATGACGCACGACGCCTACCGGCCGCCGGCGCACGACGTCGTCGCCGGCGCGCTCGACGCGGACGGCCGGCTCGTCGCCTGGCAGTTCCACCTGGTCGGCCCGTCGGTCACGGCCCGCGTGTTCCCGGGCGCGGTGGCGGACCCGAAGGTCGCCGACCCGTTCGCGGTGGAGGCGGCGCAGAACTTCCCCTACGACGTGCCGAACGTGTCGGTGGACTACCTGCGCCAGGAAATCGGCATCCACGTCGGCTACTGGCGCTCGGTCAGCCATGCGCTCAACTGCTTCGTGGCCGAGAGCTTCATGGACGAGCTCGCCCACGCGGCGAAGAAGGACCCGTTCGAGTTCCGCCGCGGCCTGCTGGCGAAACAGCCTCGCTACCTGCGCGTGCTCGAGGAGGCCGCCTTGATGGCCGGCTGGGGCAGCCCGCCGCCCGGGCGGCACCAGGGCATCGCCCTGATGGAGGGCTACGGCACGTACCTGGCGCAGGTCGCGGAGGTGTCGGTGAGCGGCGGCGCGCTGAAGGTGCATCGCATCGTCTGCGTCGTGGACTGCGGGCAGATGGTCAATCCCGCGATCGTCGAGTCGCAGGTCGAGAGCGGCATCGTCTTCGGGCTGACCGCGGCGCTGTGGGGCGAGATCACGCTCGCCGGCGGGCGCGTGCGCGAGACCAACTTCGACCGCTACCGGCTGCTGCGCATGAACGAGATGCCGGCGCTCGAGGTGCGCCTGCTCGAGAGCGGCGAGGCGCCCGGCGGCATCGGCGAACCGTCGACGGCGCTGGTCGCGCCGGCGGTCTGCAACGCCGTCTTCGCGGCGACCGGCCGCCGCCTGCGCGAGCTGCCGATCGCCAGGGCTTTCAAGGCCTGAGGCGCGCGCTCAGGGGCGCGTGCCGAACAGCGCGGTGCCGATGCGCACATGCGTCGCGCCCTCGGCGATCGCCGCCTCGAAGTCGCCGCTCATGCCCATGGACAGCGCGTCGAGCCGGTGGCCGCCGCGGTTGAGGCCTTCCATCAGCCCGCGCAATTCGCGGAACCAGCGGCGCTGGCGCCCGACGTCGGACTCCGCCGGCGGCAGCGCCATCAGGCCGCGCAATGCCAGCCGCGGCAGCCCGGCGACGGCCGCCGCCAATGCCGGCAGTTCCGCCGGCGCCACGCCGGACTTCGTGTCCTCGTCGCCGAGCCGCACCTGCAGGCAGACGGCGAGCGGCGGCAGCTCCGCCGGCCGCTGCGCCGACAACCGCTCGGCGATCTTCAGTCGGTCGACCGTGTGCACCCAGTCGAACGAGCAGGCGACGGGCCGCGTCTTGTTCGACTGCAGCGCGCCGATGAAATGCCAGCGCAGGCCGCGCCCGGCCGCCAGTGCCGCATGCCGGGCCGCCTCCTGGGCGTAGTTCTCGCCGAGGTCGGCGAGGCCGGCGTCGAGGGCGGCGACGATACGCTCGTCCGACTGCGATTTCGCGACGCCGATCAGGGTGATGGACGCCGGATCCCGGCAGGCTGCACGGGCCGCCTGCGCGATCCGGTCCTGCACCTGGGCCAGCCCGGCAGCGGGATTCTGCGGAGCAGTTAACATATTGGTGTGCGGTCCCCGGGGATATACTGCCCCCGGCCCGGTAGAGCCCCCCTCAGGCCCGCCGGGACCATGCGTCGTGCACCGTGGCAGGGAGTCCTGATGGCCGTCGACATTGCCCAGCTCTTGGCCTTCGCCGTCAAGAACAATGCCTCCGACCTGCACCTGTCCGCCGGCGTGCCGCCCATGATCCGCGTGGACGGCGACGTCAAGCGCGTGAACATGCCGCCGCTGACGCACAAGGAAGTGCACAGCATGGTGTACGACATCATGAACGACAAGCAGCGGAAGGTGTACGAGGAGTTCTTCGAGACCGACTTTTCGTTCGAGATCCCGAACCTGGCGCGCTTCCGCGTCAACGCCTTCAACCAGAACCGCGGCGCCGGCGCGGTGTTCCGCAACATCCCGTCGCTGATCAAGACGCTCGACGACCTGAACGCGCCGAAGGTGTTCAAGGACCTGTGCATGCTGCCGCGCGGCATGGTGCTGGTGACCGGCCCGACCGGCTCCGGCAAATCCACCACGCTCGCCGGCATGATCGATTACGTCAACGTCAACCGGCCAGACCACATCATCACGATCGAGGACCCGATCGAGTTCGTGCACGAGTCGAAGCGCTGCCTGATCAACCAGCGCGAGGTGCACCGCGACACGCTCGGCTTCAGCGAGGCGCTGCGCTCGGCGCTGCGCGAGGACCCCGACGTCGTGCTGGTCGGCGAGATGCGCGACCTCGAGACCATCCGCCTGGCGCTGACCGCGGCCGAGACCGGCCACCTGGTGTTCGGCACCCTGCACACGAGCTCCGCGGCCAAGACCGTGGACCGCATCGTCGACGTGTTCCCGGCGGCCGAGAAGGAGATGGTCCGCTCGATGCTGTCCGAGTCGCTGCGCGCGGTGATCTCGCAGACGCTGATGAAGCGCATGGGCGGCGGCCGCATCGCCGCGCACGAGATCATGATCGCGACGCCGGCGATCCGGAACCTGATCCGCGAGAACAAGATCGCGCAGATGTACTCGTCGATCCAGACCGGCCAGGCGCAGGGCATGCAGACGCTCGACCAGTGCCTGACCGAGATGCTGGCCAAGGGCCTGGTCTCGAAGGAAGAGGCCCGCCACAAGGCCCAGAACAAGGACGCCCTGTAAGCGGCGGCGCGCCGCCCGGGAGATTAGGAATGGATCGCGAACAAGCCATCAGGCTGATGCAGGACCTGCTGCGGCGCATGGTCGACCGCAAGGGCTCCGACCTGTTCATCACCGCCGGCTTCCCGCCGGCCATCAAGATCGACGGCGAGGTGCGCCCGCAGACCGACAAGGTGCTGGCGCCGGAGCAGAGCGCGACGCTGGTGCGCTCGATCATGAACGACCGCCAGACCCGCGAGTTCGACTCGAGCAAGGAGGCGAACTTCGCGATCGCGCCGCCGGGCATCGGCCGCTTCCGCGTCAGCGCCTTCGTGCAGCAGGGGCACACCGGCTGCGTGATCCGCCAGATCAACGCCACCATCCCGACCATCGAGGAGCTCGAGCTGCCGCCGATCCTGAAGGACATCGTGATGTCCAAGCGCGGCATCGTGATCGTGGTCGGCGCCACCGGCTCCGGCAAGTCGACGACGCTGGCGTCGATGGTCGGCTACCGCAACGAGAAGACCCGCGGCCACATCGTCACGATCGAGGACCCGGTCGAGTACGTGCACTCGCACCGCGGCTGCGTCGTCACCCACCGCGAGGTCGGCGTCGACACCGAGAGCTGGCACACGGCGCTGAAGAACACGCTGCGCCAGGCGCCCGACGTCATCATGATCGGCGAGATCCGCGACCGCGAGACGATGGAGTACGGCATCCAGTTCGCCGAGACCGGCCACCTGGTGCTGGCGACGCTGCACGCCAACAGCTCCAACCAGGCGCTCGACCGCGTCATCAACTTCTTCCCCGAGGAGAAGCGCGAGCAGCTGCTGATGGACCTGTCGCTGAACATCCGCTCGATGATCTCGCAGCGCCTGGTGCCGCGCGAGAAGACCGAGGGCCGCATCGCGGCGATGGAGATCATGATCGGCACGCCGCTGGTCGCCGACCTGATCTTCCGCGGCGAGGTCACCAAGATCAAGGAAGTGATGGCGCGCTCGAACCGGCTCGGCATGAAGACCTTCGACCAGGCGCTGTTCGACCTGTACGAGGCGGGCACGATCTCCTACGAGGAGGGCCTGCGCAACGCCGACTCGAAGAACGAGCTGCGCCTGCGCATCAAGCTCGAGAGCAAGCGCGAGGACCGCCTGCAGGCGGAAGCTTCCAGCACGCTGAGGATCGTCGATGAGTCAAACGACGGCAAAGTCTACTAAGCCCGCCACCGACCAGACGCTCTCGGCGGAGACCGAGGACGGGCGGTTCAACATCAAGCCGCTGCTGAAGCTGATGTCCGAGAAGAAGGCCTCGGACCTTTTCTTCACGTCCAATGCCCCGGTCAAGATCAAGATCGAGGGGCTCATCTACCCGATCAACAAGCAGGTGCTGACGGCCGAGGCGGTGCGCGACATCGCCTACGGGCTGATGAGCGCCGAGCAGCTCGAGCACTTCCAGAACGAGCTGGAGATCGACTTCGCGATCTCCGAGCCGGGCGTCGGCCGGTTCCGCGCGGCGCTGTTCTACCAGCGCGGCTACCCGGCGCTGGTGCTGCGCTACATCAGCGTGGACACGCCGAAGCTCGACGCGCTCGGCCTGCCCGACACGCTGCGCGAGCTGGCGATGCTGAAGCGCGGCCTGGTGCTGATGGTCGGCGCCACCGGCTCCGGCAAGTCGACGACGATCGCCGGGATGATCAACCACCGCAACGAGAACTGCTCGGACCACATCCTCACGATCGAGGACCCGATCGAGTACCTGCACCAGAACCGCAAGTCGATCGTCAACCAGCGCGAGGTCGGCCTCGACACCCGCTCGTTCGCGCGCGCGCTGCGCGCGGCGATGCGCGCGGCGCCGGACGTGATCGTGATCGGCGAAATCCGCGACCGCGAGACGATGGAGGCCGCGATCACGCTGGCCGGCACCGGCCACCTGTGCATCGCGACGCTGCATGCGAACAACTGCGCCGAGACCCTGGACCGCATCATCAACCTGTTCCCGCGCGACCAGCACAACCAGATCTTCCTCGACCTGTCGCAGTACCTGCGCGCGATCGTGTCGCAGCGCCTGGTCCGCGGCCGCAACAACCGGCGCGTGGCCGCGGTCGAGGTGATGCTGAACACGCCGCACATCCAGGACCTGATCAAGAAGGGCGACGTCATCGGCGTCAAGGAAGCGATGCTGTCGTCGAACGAGCGCGGCATCCAGAACTACGACTCGGCGCTGCTGCACCTGTACAAGGAAGGGCGCATCGACATCGAGGAAGCGCTCAACAACGCGGACTCCCGCACCAACCTCGAGGCTCGCATCAACTTCGGGTGAGGCGGGCGTTGCGGGAGACGGGCGGGGAATGCTTCCTCGCTCGTTCCGCCGGAACTTAGTCACTCGCTCGGAACATTCCCCGCCCGCCCCGCGCAACGCCCGCGTGGCCCGCGTCGAGGCCGGCCGCGAGCGTCCGACGGGCCCGTGTTCTCTCGCTGACGACGCATTCGCGGGCGCGACCGCCGCGACGGCACCGCGTTTCCCGTCAGGGCGCCGTGCGGACGGGACCCGGCGAGCGAGCGACTAAAGTTCCGGCGGAGCGAGCGAGCCGGGGTCCCGGCCGCAGCACGGCGCCCTGACGGTGCGCATGTGGCCGACGAGAACGTCAGCCTGCGAACACGGTCGCCGCGTCGAACACGGGCCCGTCGACGCAGACGCGCTTCATGGCGGGCCCCTCTGGCGTCTCGACCAGCACGGTACACCCCGCGCAGCCGCCCACGCCGCAGGCCATGTTCTCCTCGAGCGACACCTGGCAGGGCAGGCCGAAGCGCCGGGCGAGCTGCGCGACGGCCTTCAGCATCGGCTCCGGCCCGCAGGAAAAGACCTCGACTTCCGCCAGCGCGGCTTTCGGCAGCGCCGTGAGCCAGGCGTCCGCCAGCTCCGTGACGTAACCGCGATGGCAGCCGTGCAGGCCGGCGAGGCTCGCGAGCCGGCTCGGCACGCCGATCGCCTCGAGCGGCGCCAGCGCCGCGCTCGCGGCGGCCGGAATGCCGGGCACCGCGGTGCGCGCCGGCGCGAGCTCGAACGGGAAGGGCAGCTCGGAACCCATCAGGGCGAGCGGCTGCCAGCGCGCGCCGCGCGCGGCGGCGAGCGTCTCGGCCAGGAACAGCAGCGGCGGGATGCCGACGCCGCCGCCGACCAGCAGCAGCCGCGGGCGGGCGGCATGCGCCTCGAATCCGCGCCCGATCGGGCCGAGGCAGGACAGCGTCTCGCCGGCCTCGCGCTGCGCCAGCTCGGCCGTGCCGCGGCCGACCACCTTGTACAGCAGCTCGATCCAGCCAGCATCCGCGTCGGCGCGCATGATCGAGAAGGGCCGGCGCATCGGCAGCCCGGGACCGCAAGTCAGGTGCGCGAAGCTGCCGGGCGTCGCCGCGGCGGCACAGCGCGGCGCCTGCAGCCGCAGCACGTACTGGCGGCCGGGATAGGCCTGGTGGCGCAGGACCGCGGCGTCCTCGAGGAAGATCGTGCCGCGGTGGGCGGCCGCCGCGCCGCTCATGTGCCGCGCGCCCGGCGTGCCTCGGCGAGGTGCGCCAGCACCGCCATGCGCATCGCCACGCCGTTGGCGACCTGCCGGCGGATCACCGACTGCGGCCCGTCGGCGACGTCGGAGGTGATCTCGACGCCGCGGTTCATCGGCCCGGGGTGCATGACGATCGCGTCCGGGCGCGCGCGCGCGAGCCGCGCCGGGGTCAGCCCGTACTGCGTGTGATAGCCGACGATGTCGCTCGGCCCGGCGCCGGCGACGCGCTCGCGCTGGATGCGGAGCATCATGATCACGTCGGCGGCCTCTATTCCCTCGTCGAACGAGTCGTAGCGCCGCGCGCCGGCGAACTCGCCGGCATCGGGCATCATGTCGCGGGGCGCGACGATGCGCAGTTCCGCGACGCCGAGTGTGGTCAGCGCGCGCCAGGCGGAGCGGGCGACCCGCGAATGGCGGATGTCGCCGGTGATCGTCACCACCAGCCCCTCGAAGCGGCCCTTGGCCTGCTGGATGGTCAGCGCGTCGAGCAGGCCCTGGGTCGGGTGCGACAGGTGCGCCTCGCCGCCGGAGATCACGCTGACCTGCGGCCCGACGTGGCGGGCGACGTACTCGTGGATGCCGGGCTCGGCGTCGCGGATCACGAACACGTCCACCTGCATCTCCTGCAGCGTGTAGATCGTGTCGATGATGGACTCGCCCTTGGCGCGCGACGACAGCATCACGTCGAGGTTGATGACGTCGGCGCCGAGCCGGATGGCCGCCAGCTCGAACGAGGCGCGCGTGCGCGTGGACGGCTCGGCGAACAGGTTGGCGACGGTCCAGCCGGCGAGAGTATCGGCGCGCGGCGGCGGTGCATCGGGCCGCCCCTGGTACGGCCCGGCGCGCGCCAGCAGCTCCTCGATCAGCTCGCGCCCGAGGCCGTCCAGCGTGATGAGATGGCGCAGCCGTCCCGCCGCGTCGAGCTGGCTGAAGCCGCGGTTCATCGGCCGGGCTGGCCGGGCTGCGCGCGCAGCCATTGCAGCAGCAGCAGGCGCGCGGCCTCGCGATCCACGTCGCCGCGGCGCACGCGCCGCGCCTTGGCGCCGCTGCGCCGGCGTTCGCGCAGGTCGTCCTCCGCTTCGCGCGACGTGAGTCTTTCGTCCACCCGGTGAACCTCGATGCCGTAGCGCCCGCCGAGCAGGTCGGCGAACCGCAATGCCGCCGTGGCGAGGCCGGCATCCTTGCCCGCCATATTATAAGGGACGCCGGCCACGATCGCGGCCGGGCGCCAGTCGGCGACGAGCTGGTCGAGGGCACCCCAGTCCGGGACGCCGTCCCTGGCGGCGACGGTTGCGAGCGCCTCGGCCGTGCCGGTGAGCGTGTTGCCGACCGCGACGCCGATGCGCCGCAGGCCGTAGTCGAAGGAGAGCACCGTCCTTGCGGCCGGCGCTGGCATTCGTCAGGCGCGCCCCGCCTGGGTGCTGATGCGCGACAGCTCGACGCCCAGCAGGCGTGCGGCGGCGTGCCAGCGCTGCTCGTAGGGCATCTCGAAGATCAGCGCCTCGTCGCAGGGCACGGTCAGCCAGGCGTTCTGCAGCACTTCCTCGTCGAGCTGCCCGGCTTCCCAGCCGGCGTAGCCGAGGGCGATGACCGCCTGCGACGGCCCGGTGCCTTGCGCCATCGCCGCCAGCACGTCGCGCGAGGTCGTGACGTGCAGGGATTCCGACACCGGCATGGTCGATTCCCACTCCTGCGGGCCCGGGCGGTGCAATACGAAGCCGCGGTCACGTTGCACCGGCCCGCCGCCCAGCACCGGCATGTCGCGCAGCCGCGTGTCGTCGGTCGCGAGCTGCAGCTGGTCGAGCACCTCGGACAATTTCATGTCGAGCGGGCGGTTGATGACGATGCCGAGCGCGCCGCGCTCGTTGTGCTCGCAGACCAGCGTCACGCTGTGCGAGAAATTCGGGTCCGCGAGCGTCGGCATCGCGACCAGCAGCTGGTTGTTCAGGTATGCGCCGGCGGCCATGCCGATAGTATCGGCCCGCGGGCCACGGGGGTCAAAGTGCGAAATCGCCGCGGCGCGCGAAAAATCCGCGGGCGGACTTATTCCGGCCTCACGGCGAGCCGGCCGGCACCTCGACCGAGGAGCCGGCGAGACGGCCGGCGACGAACTGCCATTCGTAGGCGAAACGCAGCACTTCGTGGCGGGCGGCGAGCTCCGGCGGAAATGCCTCGAATGGCGTCGCGAGGCGCAGGATCTCGATCGCGGCCTGGTCGAGCTCCGGGTGACCGCTCGTGCGCCGCACCGCCGCGCGCACCAGGCCGCCATTCGAGGCCAGCGCCACCTCGATGACCGGATTGCCGGAGAGGTTGCGGCGGCGCGCCTCGTTCGGGAAATTGACCGTGCCGACCTGCTCGATGCGCCGCTTCCAGGCGTCGAGGTAGACCGCGACCTCGGAACTGCGCGTGCTGGCCGTGACCAGCAGCTCGCGGCGCTTCGCCCCCTTGAGCTCGAGCTCGGCGGCGTCGTCGTCGCCCGCGAACGGCGACGGCTCGCCGGCCAGCGCCTCGAGCGGCAGGAGCGGCAGGGCCGCGTCGCTGTCGGCGATCTCGGCGATGTAGCGCGGCATGCCGCCCCGCGCGGTCAGCAGGCGGCCGGCGCCGGCCGGCGGGCCGGCGACCTGCGGCGGCTCGGGGCCGCCGTCGCGCGCGCCCGGCTGGTCCTCCGGCGCATTGCCGGCGCCGGGCCGGCGCGTGCGGCCGCTGTCGGAATTGCCGCTGCCCTGCTGGGTGCGCTCGGCGAGGTAGGCGGCCCGCTCGTTGGCCGGCGATTCCGGCAAGGTGTTGTTGACCAGCAGCACCTCCAGCGTCGGCACGATCGACGCGTCCTGCACCGGCGGGGCAAACGTGATGCCGAGGATCACGATCAGGTGGAAGGCACCCGCCAGGAACAGCGTGACGGTCAGCCGGTCGTTGGACTGCGGGAGCTGCGCCATCCTGGCCTCAGCCGCCGGGCAGCCGCCTGAGCACGGCGTCGATCAGGCTGCCGGCGATGTCGAGGCCGTTCGCGGCCTCGAGCTCGCGGATGCCGGTGGGGCTGGTGACGTTGATCTCGGTGACGAAGCCGCCGATGACGTCCAGCCCGACGAACAGCATGCCGCGCTCGCGCAGCGGCGGGCCGATGCGCCCGGCGAGCCAGCGGTCGCGGTCCGAGAGCGGCCGGCTGACGCCCTTGGCGCCGGCCGCGAGGTTGCCGCGGTGGTCGTCCTTCCCCGGCATGCGCGCCAGCAGCTGCGGGACGGGCTCGCCGTCCACCAGCAGGATGCGCGCATCGCCGGTCTCGGCGATCTCCGGCAGGTAGCGCTGCACCATCGCGTAGCGCCGGCCGTAGTCCGTCAGCGTCTCGAACACGACGCGCGCGTTCTTGTCGCCGGCGGCGATCACGAAGATCGAGCGCCCGCCCATGCCCTCGAGCGGCTTGCAGACGATGCGACCGTGCTCGGCCAGGAACGCCTGCATCGCCCCCATGTCGCGCGTGATCAGGGTCGGCGCGCAGCAGTCCGGGAACCAGGCCGTGTAGACCTTCTCGTTCATGTCGCGCAGGCCCTGCGGCCGGTTGACGACCAGTACGCCCTCGGCCTCGGCGCGCTCTAGCAGGTAGGTCGTATAGATGTACTCGGTGTCGAACGGCGGGTCCTTGCGCATCAGCACGGCGTCGATGCCCGCCAGCGGCCGCGACACGGGCTCGCCGGTGCGATGCCAGTCCTTGCCCTGGCCCGCGACCTCGATCGGCGTGAGCCGCGCCTGCGCGCGGCCGTCGCGCACCGACAGGTCGGCCTGCGTGAAATACCAGGTCTCGCAGCCGCGGCGGCCCGCGGCGGCCAGCATGGCGATGGTGGAGTCCTTGGCCGGGTGGATCGCTTCGAGCGGATCCATCAGCACGGCGAGGCTGCGTCGGGCTGGCATCAATGGCTCTCCGGCCGATGTGCGGGAATGTGACGCGGATACTGCACGTCAGGGGGGCTTGTCATAGTACACCTGTCAATCGATTCGACCGCCCGGCCGGCCGGCGCTCCGGCGTGGCAGGGGGTGGACCGATATGTTAAAAGGAGGCCGCTCCGGCGTCGAAACCGAGGGCGCTTCCCGACGTGCAATGCGAGCGCCCGGCCGGAGCAGCGCCGGGGCCGGAGGTACCCGATGGACAGTGCAGCGGCCGTTAATGACGGGCACCGGCTGAGCGGCCTGAAAGTGCTCGTCATCGACGACAGCAAGACCATCCGCCGGACCGCGGAGACGCTGCTGGCCAAGGAGGGCTGCGAGGTCTTCACGGCCGTGGACGGCTTCGACGCGCTGTCCAAGATCGCCGACCACCAGCCCGACATCGTGTTCGTGGACATCATGATGCCGCGGCTCGACGGCTACCAGACCTGCTCGCTGATCAAGCACAACAAGGTGTTCCGCTCGATTCCCGTGATCATGCTGTCCAGCAAGGACGGCCTGTTCGACCGCGCGCGCGGCCGGATCGTGGGTTCCGAGCATTACCTGACGAAGCCGTTCACGCGCGACGAACTGCTGTCGGCGATCGAGCGGCACGTCAGCCGGCAGTGACCGGGCGGATGGGGAGAAGGTCATGGCGCTCATTCTGATTGTCGATGATTCGCCGACCGAGGTGTTCCAGATGCGGCGCATGCTCGAGAACCACGGCTTCGAGACCGAGGCCGCGGCCGACGGCGCCGAGGGCATCCGCAAGGCGCGCGAGATCCGGCCCGACCTGATCCTGATGGACATCGTCATGCCGGGCGTGGACGGCTTCCGCGCGACCCGGACGCTCGCCAACGACCCGGCCACCCGCAGGATCCCGGTGATCATGGTGTCGAGCAAGAGCCAGGAAACGGACCGCATCTGGGGCATGCGCCAGGGCGCGGTCGATTACCTGGTCAAGCCGGTGACGCCGGCGCAACTCGTGGAGAAAGCGCAGGCTGCGCTACTCGCGGGCTGACCGGATGCAGCCTGAGCCGACCCTGAGGGCCCTGCGCGACCGGCCGTTCGAGCTGTTGCTGGCACTGGAGAAGCGCTCCCGCGACGTCGCCGCCGGCGCGCGCGACGGCGCCGCCGCCCAGGAGTGGATCGGCGTCGCCTTCCGCATGGGCGGCGAGACGTTCCTGGTGGAGCGCGACGAGGCGCGCGAGGTGATGGGCGTGCCGGCGCCGATCACGCGCGTGCCGGGCGCGCGGCCGTGGATCCTGGGGCTCGCCAACGTGCGCGGCCAGTTGCTGCCGGTGATCGACCTGAAACACTATTTCGGCAGCGGCGAGACGGTCGCCGGCCGCAACACGCGGGTGATCGTGGTCAACCACCGCGAGATCCCGGCGGGCCTGGTGGTGGACGAGGTGCTCGGGTTCCGGCGTTTCGCCGAGCGCGAGTTCCGGCCGGAGGCGGCGCCGACGATGATCCGGTGCGAGCACTACCTGGCCGGGTCGTTCCGGCGCGGCAGCGAGGCCTGGCCGGTGCTGAGCCTGAAGACGCTGGTCGAGAGCCCGGCGTTCCTGCACGGGTCGAACTGAGCGGCATCCGGGGAAGGGGCACGAGACATGGTCAATTTGCCTGATAGGCACGCGGCGGCGAAGTGGATGCCCGTGCTGCTGGTCGGCGGCCTGGTCGCCGCGCTCGCGGCCGCGGTGCTGCTGCTGCTGTCCGGGCGCGCCACGGACCAGGACCGCAGCTATCGCGCGCACCTGGCCGAACTGACCGTGCTGGCGGGCGCGATGCCGTCGCAGGCCGCCGATGCCGGGCGCGGCGATGCCGAGGCCTTTGCCCGGCTGGCCGCGTCGCGCGAACAGCTGGCGCGGGTGCTGGGCGAAATCGAGTCCGGGCGCGGTGCATTCGCCGCCCTGTCCACCCCGAGCGCGCTGCGCCTCGGCGGCGAGCCGGGCTGGAACGCGGTGCTCGAGCATGCCGAGCAGGTGCTGGCGGCGCGCGCCGCTTCGGGCGAACTGAAGACCTGGGCGGACGAGTCGCGGGCGGCGCTCGGGCGCGTGCTGGCGGCGACCGGCGACGCGGTCGCGGCGCCCGGCGGCGCACCGGCGCTGCGCGTGCTGCCGCGCTTCGAAACCGTCGCCCAGCGCACTGCCGACGACCTCGAGCAGCTCGCCGGCCGCACGACCGACTCGGTCGCGGTCGCGCGCCGCGTCTCCGAGAACACCGCGCTGCTGGAGCAGTTCCTCGCCGGCCTGGCGGGCCAGGATCCCGCGGCCGGCGTGCCGGCCCTGACCGGCGAGGCGGCGACCCGCCTCAACCAGGCGCGCGACGGGTTTGCGGACTACGAGCAGCGGCTGCAGGGTACGCTCGAGCGCGCCGGCGCCCTCGCGACCGCGCAGCGCGCCGCCGGCGAGCTGGCCGCGGCCGCCGCCCAGGTGGCGGGCGAGCTGGAATCGCCGCCGGCCGCCGCCGCCGGCGGGTTCGCCAGCCAGAAATCCGCGATGATCGCCATCCTGGTCGCGGCTTTCGCCTTCGCCGGCGCGCTGCTGGCCTGGGCCGCGGCCGCCGGGCTGCGCAAGGTCGCGAGCCTCGAGTCCGAGCGCAACCGCCGCAACCAGGATGCGATCCTGCGCCTGCTCGACGAGATGTCGAGCCTGGCCGACGGCGACCTGACGGTGCAGGCGACCGTCACCGACGACATCACCGGCGCGATCGCCGACTCGATCAACTACGCGATCGAGGCGCTGCGCGAACTGGTGGCGACGATCAACGACACGGCGCTGCAGCTCGACGCGGCGACGCGCCAGACCCAGGCGGCAGCCGGCCACCTGGCCAAGGCGAGCGTCGCGCAGTCGCGCCAGGTCGCGGCCGCGACCGATGCGGTCGGCGCGATGGCCGCCTCGATCGAGGAAGTGTCCGGCAACGCCGAGCGCTCGGCCGACGTCGCCCGGCATGCGGTGGACGTCGCGCACAAGGGCGGCGACGCCGTGCGCCGCACGATCGACGGCATGAACACGATCCGCGAGAACATCCAGGACACGTCGAAGCGCATCAAGCGGCTCGGCGAGAGCTCGCAGGAGATCGGCAACATCGTCGAGCTGATCAACGACATCGCCGAGCAGACCAACATCCTGGCGCTCAACGCCTCGATCCAGGCGTCGATGGCGGGCGAGTCGGGCCGCGGCTTCGCGGTGGTCGCCGACGAGGTCCAGCGCCTGGCCGAGCGCGCCGGGCACGCGACGCGGCAGATCGAAGTGCTGGTGCGCACCATCCAGACCGACACCAACGAGGCGGTCGTGTCGATGGAGCGCACGACCACCGACGTGGTCGGCGGCGCGCTGCTGGCCGAGAATGCCGGCGCGGCGCTCGGCGAGATCGAGGACGTGTCGAACCAGATCGCGCAGCTGGTGCAGAACATCTCCGCCAGCGCGCGCCAGCAGGCGGCGACTTCGGCGCACATCTCGCGCACGATGCAGGTGCTGCGCGAGATCAGCCAGCAGACCGCCGACAACACCAGCGCCACCTCGACGGCGATCGGCCGCCTGGCCGACATGTCGGCGCAGCTGCGCAAGTCCGCGGCGGGATTCCGGCTGCCGCCGCCGTTGCCGGCGCCCGGCCGCCAGGCGAAGCCGGCGCCGGCGCCGGCGACGCCGGGCGATGCGCAGTCGCGCCGCGCGGCGGGCGCCGCAGGCTGAGCCGGCGTGGCGGATTTCCCCTCGGTCAACGAGCAGGCCCTGCACCTCGTCGCGCGCGAGCTCGCCGCGACCCTGAACGAGGTGCGGATCGCGCTCGAGGCGGCGGCTGAGACACCGGCCGACAAGGCGCCGGTGGCGAAGGCCGCGAGCCTGATGCGCGACGCGCGCGGCGTGCTGCGCGTGGTCGAGGTCTACGGCGCGGCGCTGCTGGCCGAGGAGATGGAACAGAGCTCGCGCTGGCTCGCCGCCAACGACACCGATGCGCGCCAGTTCGTGGACGGCCTCGACGCGCTGATGCGCTCGAGCGTGCAGCTGCCGACCTACCTCGAGCGCGTGCTGAGCGGCGGCCGCGACCTCGCGCTGGTGCTGCTGCCGCTGCTGAACGACCTGCGCGCGGTGCGCGGCGCACCGCTGCTGTCGGAAGGCACGCTGCTGTCGCTCAACCTGAGCTCGGAGAAGGCGCCGGCCCGGCGCGGGCCGCAGCCCGGCGACCAGGCGCTGACCGTGCCGCAGTGGGCGCGGCGGTTGCGCACCCGGTTCCAGGCGGGGCTGCTGGCGCTGATCCGCGGCGAGGACGCGGACCGGGGCGTCGCGGTGCTGGCCGAGGTGGCCAACCGCATGGAAGCGGTCGCGACCACGGTCGCGGTCTACCAGCTGTGGTGGGTGATCGGCGCCCTGCTCGACGCGCTGCAGGCGGGCGGCCTGCCGGCCAGCATCACGGTCAAGCGGCTGCTCGGCCACGCCGACCGCGAGCTGAAGCGGCTCTACGCGCAGGGCGAGCAGAAGTATGCCGAGGCGCCGCCGATCGAGCTGCTGAACAACCTGCTGTTCTACGTCGCGCGCGCCGAGACCCGGGGCGAGCGCATCGACGCCGTGCGCAATTCGTTCCGGCTCGACGAGCTGCTGCCGATCGACGAGTCGGTCGAGCAGGAGCGCGAGTCGCTGTCGGCGCCGTCGGTGCGCCTGATGCGCACGGTCGCGGCGGCGATCAAGGAGGACCTGGGCCGGGTCAAGGACGCGCTCGACCTCTACACCCGCAAGGGCGGGCCGCCGGAGGAGCTGACGCCGCAGGTGGACCTGCTGAAGAAGATCGGCGACACGCTCGCGGTGCTGGGCCTGGGCTCGGTGCGCGAACAGGTGCAGCGCGAGCTCGCGCGCCTGGGCGACATCATCGGCCGGCGCGTGCCGCCGGAGCAGGACACACTGATCGGCATCGCCGCGACGCTGATCGGCGTCGAGGACGGCCTCGACGATGCGCTGGTGCGCCTCATCATGCCGCCCGGCGCGCCGGACCCGGGCGCCGAGGCCGACCCCGATTTCCGCCAGGTGACCGAGACCGTGCTGCGCGAGTGCATCGTCAACCTGGCGCGCATCAAGGAACTGCTCGGGCAGTCGCTCGACCCGACGGCCGACCAGGCCGGGCTCGACGCGGCACCCGCGCTCGCGCGCGGCATCACCGCCGGCCTGCTGCTGCTCGGGCGCAACCGCGCGATGGAGGTGATGCGGCGCATCAGCGAGCACGTCTCCGCGCTGCTGGGACCCGGCAGCCTGTCGCGCAACGACGAGTACATCGACCGGCTCGCCGACGCGATCGTCGGCATCGAGTACTACATGGAGACGCTGCAGGCCGGCCGCGGCGATCCCTGGTACATGCTGGAGAACGCCGAGCGCTGCCTGGCGACGCTCGACCAGACGCGCGCGGCGACGCCGGCGCCCGCGGCGCAGGCCGCGCCGGCGACGCCGGCCGCCGCCGTGCCGGCGCCCCCGAAGCCGGCCGCCGCGCCGGCGCGGGCTGCCGCGGATGCGGGCGCCCTGCGCCCGGCCGTGGACCCGGAGCTGCTGGCGCTGTTCGTCGAGGAGGCACGCGAGGAAATCGCGACCATCGGCCGCCTGTTCCCGCTGTGGGAGGAGAACCCGTCCGACCGCGAGTCGCTGACCCGCGTGCGGCGCGCGTTCCACACGCTGAAAGGCAGCGGCCGCGTAGTCGGCGCGCGCCGCGTCGGCGATTTCGCCTGGGCGATCGAGAACCTGCTGAACCGCATCATCGACGGCACGCTGGAGCGCAGTGCCGGCATGCTGGCGACGCTGCGCGAGGCGATCGCGCTGCTGCCGTCGCTGATCGGCGAGCTGGAGGGCGGCAAGGCCGACGTCGCCCAGGCCGACGCGCTTGCGCGCCGTGCCGAGGCACATGCCACCGGCGCGCCGGTCGCCGCCGCGCCGCGCCAGCCGGCGGCGCCCACGGCCGAGCCGACCGTGGTGCTCGCGCCGCTCGAGGCCGGGCAGCCGGCCGCGCCCGCTGCGGCGGTGCCGCCGCCCGCGACTGCGGAACCGCCGGCCGAAGCGGCGCCCGCCGCGCCGCCCGAGGACGACGTCTGGCTCGGCCGGCCGGCCGCCTATGCCGAGGCCGCGGACTCGTCGCTGCAGGAGATCTACCAGAAGGAAGTGCAGAGCCACCTCGAGGTGATCCGCACCTACCTGCGCAACGCCTGGCTGGCGATGGGCACGCACGCCGTGACCGAGGATCTCTACCGCGCCTGCCACACGCTGCGCGGCGCCTCGCGCACGGCCGGGATCCGGCACAGCGTCCGGCTCGCCGAGCCGTTGCACCGCTGGCTGCGCCGCATGTTCGATCACGATTCGGCATTCGACGAAGCGGGCCTGTCCGTGCTCGCGGACTGCGTGGTCGGCTTCGAGGACGTGATCGCCGCGGTGCACGAGGACACCGGGCACTTCACCAACATCACCCGCCTGGTGGCGCGCATCGACGAGCAGGACGCGGCGCTCGAGCGGCGCCTCGCCGAAGAGCCGCCGCAGATGGAGCAGTCGCAGGACGTCGCGCCGGAACCGCCGCCGCCGCCGCCACCGCCGCCGCCGCCGGCGCCGGAGCTGCCGCCGCGGCTGTCGCTCGAGACGCTGGTGCCGGGCCGGATCGCCGCTGCGGTCGTGCCCGAGCGCGACGTGCACGGCGTGCTGCCGAAGGCGCCGGCCAGCACCGGCATGGAAGGCCGGCCGCCGTATCTCGAGACGGTCGAGGAAGAGGCCGGCCGCGAATCGCAGCCCGCCGCGCACAGCGACGACTACGATCCCGACGTCGCCGCGATCTTCAGCGAGGAGGCGACCGAGCTGCTGGAGTCCGCCGATGCGGCGCTCGGCGCGCTGCGCGCGGAGCGCGGCAACGGCGACCGCGCGCAGGAGCTGCAGCGCCTGCTGCACACCTTGAAGGGCGGCGCGCGCATGGCCGGGATTGCGGCCATGGGCGACCTGAGCCACGAGCTCGAGTCGCTCGTGATCCACGTGGCGGACGATTCGGTGCCGCTCGACGAGCGCAGCCTCGAGGTCCTGCAGTCGAGCCTCGACGAGCTGAACCGCATGCGCGACTGCGTCAGCGCCGGCCGGCCGGTGCAGTACGCGCGCGACCTGATCACGCGCATCCGCCTGGTCGGCCGCGTCGCCGCGCCTGCGCCGGCAATGCCGGAGGCCGCCGCGGCACCCGCCCCGCCGCCGCCTGCCGCGGCGGCGCCTGGGCCTGCGCCGGAACCGGCCGCAGCAGCCGCAGCCCGGGCCGCGGACGAAGCGGCATCGGCGGCGGCAGCCGAGGCCGAAGCGCGCGCCCTGGCAATCGCCGGCGAGCGCGAGGGTGACTTGCCGCTCGCGGCTGCGGCGAGCGCGCCGCCGGCGCGCGACGCGACCGCGGACCGCGCCGAGGTCGCGCGCGTGGACGCCGACCTGCTCGACAGCATGCTGAATGCCGCCGGCGAGGTCAGCATCTACCGCGCGCGGCTCGAGCAGCAGGTCTCGTCGATCGACTTCAACCTGGCCGAGCTCGGCCGCGTCGTGCAGCGACTGAAGGACCAGCTGCGCAAGCTCGAGATCGAGACCGAGGCGCAGATCCTGCACCGCCACGTGGATGCGGGCGCGCGCCGCGACGACTTCGACCCGCTCGAGCTCGACCGTTACTCCTCCATCCAGCAGTACTCGCGCGCGCTGGCGGAGACTTCCTCCGACGTCGCCAGCGTCCAGGGCCTGCTCGCGACCCAGACGCGCGAGGCGCAGAACCTGCTGTTGCAGCAGGGCCGCATCGTCTCCGAGCTGCAGGGCGGGCTGATGCGCACGCGCATGGTGCCGTTCCAGCGCCACGTCCAGCGCCTGACCCGCATCGCGCGCCAGGCCGCGGGCGAGGCGGGCAAGCGGGTCGAGGTGCGCATCAACGGCGCCGCCGGCGAGCTCGACCGCCAGGTGCTGGAGCGCATGCTGGCGCCGTTCGAGCACATGATCAGGAACGCGATCGTGCACGGCATCGAACTGCCGGCCGACCGGCGTGCGGCCGGCAAGAGCGAGACCGGCGCGATCGACGTAACGCTGAAGCGCGAGGGCTCGGAGGTCGTCATCACCGTCGCCGACGACGGCGGCGGCGTCAACCTGAAGCTGGTGCGCGACCGCGCCGTGTCGCTCGGGCTGACGACGCCCAAGGACGAGCTGTCCGACGAGCAGGCGCTGCAACTGATCCTGGAGCCCGGTTTCTCGACCGCCGGCCGCGTGACGCAGACCGCGGGCCGCGGCGTCGGCATGGATGTGGTCGCCACCGAGATCAAGAAGCTCGGCGGCTCGCTGTACACCGAGACCTGGCCCGGCAAGGGCACGCGCTTCACCGTGCGGCTGCCGTTCACGCTGGCGATCAGCCAGGCGCTGGTCGTGCGGGTCGGCGAGGAGCTGTTCGCGCTGCCGCTGCCGACCGTCGAGGGCGTGGTGCGCGTGCCGCGCTCCGAGGTGCTGCGGCATCTCGCCGAGGAGACCGCCGGCTTCGACTACGGCGGGCAGAAGTACCGCTTCCAGCACCTCGCAGGCTTCGTCGGCGGCACGCCGGCCTCGATGCCGGAGCACGACACCGCCGTGCCGGTGATCCTGGTGCGCGCGGGCGAGCATTCGACCGCGATCGTCACCGACGAGCTGATTGGCAGCCGCGAGATCGTGGTCAAGACGGTGGGCCCGCAGATCTCGGGCATCCGCGGCATCTCCGGCGCGACCATCCTCGGCGACGGGCGCATCTGCGTGATCCTCGACGTCGGCGCGCTGGTGCGCTCGGAGTGGCGCCAGCGCCCGGCGGTGGACCCGCGCGTCGCGGCGCAGGCCGACCGGCGCGTGTTCGCGCTGGTGGTGGACGACTCGATCACCGTGCGGCGCGTGACGCAGCGGCTGCTGGAGCGCAACGGCATGCGCGTCGTCACCGCCAAGGACGGGCTCGAGGCGGTCTCCGTGCTGCAGGACGAGGTGCCGGACGTGATCCTGCTCGACATCGAGATGCCGCGCATGGACGGCTACGAGGTCGCCTCGCACGTGCGCAATGACCCGCGCCTGAAGGACATCCCGATCGTGATGATCACCTCGCGGGTCGGCGAGAAGCACCGCGCGCGGGCGATCGAGCTCGGCGTCAACGAGTACCTCGGCAAGCCCTACCAGGAAGGCCAGTTGCTGCAGGCGATCGAGCCGCTGGTCCGACGGGCGGCGCCGTGAGCGAGCAGCAGGAACTCTACGGGCTGCTGGTGCCGCTGCTGGACGAGCGGCTGCTGGTGCCGCGCGCCTGCGTCGCCGAGGTGACGGGCTTCCAGCCGTTGCAGGAAATGCCGGGCGCGCCGCCGTGGTACTTGGGCATCGCCGCCTGGAACGGCCGCGGCATCCCGGTGATCTCGTTCGAGGGCGCCTGCGGCAAGCGCATCCCGGTGATCGGCGGGCGCACGCGCATCGTCATCTTCGCCTGCCTCGGCCAGAAACTGCCGGCCGGGCACTTCGGCATCGCCACCCAGGGCTTCCCGCAGCTGGTGCGCGTCAACCCGCAAGTCATCGCACCCGACAACTCGCGCCTGTTCCAAGAGCGAACGCCGGTGCTCTGCCAGGTGCGCATGGTCAACGAACTGCCGCTGATCCCCGACCTCGAGCGCCTCGAGGAAATGATCGCCGACGAGACCACCGTCACCGCCGCCTGACATAAATAAATGGGACAGACACTATTTTGGCAGTGCCAAAATAGTGTCTGTCCCATTTATCAGCCGAGCGCGAGGTCGGGTGTCAGCCGCTGCCAGGCATCGGGCGCCAGGCGCAGCGCGGCGCCGGGCGTCGAGCCGACCACGCCGCGCTCGATCAGCGCCGAGACCGGCAGGGCGCGCGCCAGGCGGCCGAACCATTGCAGGTCGATCACCGACACCGGGCCTGACTCGAGCAGCGCGCGCAGCTGCGCCAGTGGCTCGCCCGTGTGGCCGGCGGTGAGCGCGAGCAATTCTCCCGGCGTGGTCGCATGGCCGACGCGCGTCACGCGCGCGGCCGCGGTGATCGACGCCGAGCGGATCCGGTCCGGCGTGCGCCCGTGGAACAGCAGCAGCAGGTCCCCCGGATTCGGCTCGCGGGCCTGGCGCGGGCGCACCAGCTGCTTGCGGACCGGGCTGCCGAGGGTCGGCGGCGCCGGCGTGGCGGTGAACAGCTCCGCCTGCGTCGCGCCCGCGAGTTCCGGCACCAGGCGGTCGTGGGTCGCCGCGTCCACCGGCAGGAGCCAGGCATCGCGCCCGGGCGCCGGCCGCGCCGCCGTGTCGTCGATGCCATGGTGCAGGATCCCGCGGCCATGCCGGTCGCGGCCGCGGCGCTCGAAGCCCATCCGGTCGAGCAGCAGCAACGCGTGATCCTGATGCGGCGGCACCAGCGCGCGCAGCGCCACCCGCTGCCGGCGCGCGATCGTCAGCGCCGCGGACAGCACCGGCTCGAGCGCCCGGCTGCCGCGCGCCGCTTCGGCGCCGGCGATCGCCGCGAGCGTCAGCTCCGGCGCCTCGCTGGTCAGCACGCCGAGCGCCACCGGCCGGCCGTCGTCGTTCGCGACCAGCACCCGCGTGCCGCTCGCCTCGAGCCGCGCCGCCAGGTAGGGATCGAAGGGCTCGCAGTCCTCGGCCAGCATCGTCTCGAGCGCGGGATTCGCGAGCGCGGCGCGCGGCTCGATCTCGGTGACGGCAAGCTCGCGCGCCCTCCCGGCGAGCGAGTCGAGCCAGGCGCGGGCGTCGGCCGGCGTCAGCACGCGGTGGCCCAGCCCCGCGCGCTCCGCCAGCCGGTGCAGGCGGCCGTCCTCGGCGATCAGCAGCTCGACGATGCGCGCGTGCAGCCCGCCGAGCAGGCGCATGTCTGCGCGGTCGGTCTCGTTGCGCACCGGCACGAAGCGCGCCTTCTGGTCGCGCTTCGACGGCAGCGGCAGTTCGGGAATCTTCAGCAGGGGCTCGAAGCGCCACAGCGCCACCCGCCGGCGCAGCACGTCGGGGTCGGTCGCGGCCTCGTCCCAGCTCTTCTGCTCGACGCAGAGCGCGAGCCCGAGCGCCGCGGCATCGCGCGCGATCGCCGCCAGCGTGTCGGCGTGGTGCTCGCTGCCCGGCGCGAAGCACAGGTACGGATCGAGCAGCAGCCGCAGCCCCTCGTCGGGGATCTCGGCAGGCAGCACGTCCGGATACTTGATCAATTCAGGTCACCCGCCACCGCTTGCAGGACTGCCAGCGCCGCGACCGCCGCCGTTTCGCTGCGCAGCACGCGCGGGCCGAGGCGACAGGGAAGATAACCCACTGCGCGTGCCGCGTCCTGCTCGGCGGCCTCGAGCCCGCCCTCCGGCCCGACCAGCAGTTCGACTGCCTGTGAGCCGGCCGCCGCCGCCGCCAGCGATTCCCCGGCATCCAGCGCCAGCTGCACGCGCCGCAGCCCCGGCGCTGCCGCCTGCGCGAGCCATGTCGCGAGCGCGACCGGTTCGGCGATCGCCGGCAGCCGCGCGCGCCCGCACTGCTCGCAGGCGGCGATGGCGATGCCGCGCCAGTGCGCAAGCCGCACCGCGCGCGCCTCGGCATCGAGCTTGACGACGCTCCTCGTGGTCGCCACCGGCACGATCGCGCGCACGCCGAGCTCGGTCGCCTTCTGCACCACGAGGTCCATGCGCTCGCGCCGCGCGATGCCTTGCACCAGCGTCAGCGCGAGCGGCGACTCCGGCCGCGCAATAGCCGTCCCGAGCACCACCGCATCGACCTCGCCCTTGCGCAAGGCATTGATCCGGGACGGGTAATCGGCCCCGTCGCCGTTGAACAGCGTGACCGGGTCACCGGCCCCGAGCCGCAGCACACGGCTCACGTGCTCCGCGGCCGGGCCCGCGACCGCCACCCGCGCGCCGGCGGCGAGCGGGGCATCGACGAACACGCGGATCAGGCGCATATCGCGTCCACCGCGCCGGCCGCGACGCCCGCCAGCCAGTCGATCTGCTCGGGCGTGATCGCGTACGGCGGCATCAGGTAGATCACGTTGCCGATCGGGCGCAACAGCGCGCCTTGCGCGAGCGCGTACTCGTAGGCGCGCAACCCGCGCCGCTCGCGCCAGTCGTGGCGTTCGCCGGTCGCGCGGTCGCGCACCACCTCGATCGCCAGGATCATGCCGGTCTGGCGCACTTCGGCGACGTTCGGGTGATCGGCGAGCGGCGCCGCGGCCGCGGCCATGCGCGCCGCCAGCGCGCGGTTCTGCGCAATCACGTCGTCCTCGTCAAAGATGGCGAGCGTCGCCAGCGCCGCCGCGCAGGCCAGCGCATTGCCGGTGTAGCTGTGCGAGTGCAGGAAGGCGGTCAGCTTCGTGTAGTCGTCGTAGAACGCCTGGTAGAGCGCCTCGGTCGTCACCGCGACCGACAGCGGCAGGTAGCCGCCGGTCAGGCCCTTCGACAGGCAGATGACGTCGGGGCGGATGCCCGCCTGCTCGCAGGCGAACATCGTGCCGGTGCGGCCGAAGCCGACCGCGATCTCGTCGGCGATCAGCAGCACGCCGTGGCGGTCGCAGGCCTCGCGCAGCAGCGACAGGTACACCGGGTGGTACATGCGCATCGAGCCCGCGCATTGCACCAGCGGCTCGACGATGACCGCCGCAACCTCGTCCGCGTGCGCGGCGAGCGCGCTCTCCATCGCCGCGAACATGCGCCGGCTGTGCGCCTCCCAGCTCTCGCCCGGCTCGCGCAGGTGGCAGTCGGGGGAGGGCACGGTGATCACGTCCATCAGCAGCGGCTGGTACACCTTCTTGTAGAGCTCGACGTCGCCCACCGCGAGCGCGCCCAGCGTCTCGCCGTGGTAGCTGTTGGCGAGCGTGATGAAACGGCGTTTGCCGGTCCGGCCGACGTTCTGCCAATAGTGGAAGCACATCTTGACCGCGACCTCGATCGCGGACGAGCCGTTGTCGGCATAGAAACAGCGCGTGAGCCCCGCCGGCAGCCGCCGCACCAGGCTCTCCGAGAGCTGCACCACGCCCTCGTGCGTGAAGCCGGCGAGCAGCACGTGCTCTAGCCGATCGAGCTGCTCGCGCACCGCCCGGTTGATGCGCGGGTTCGCATGCCCGAACAGGTTCACCCACCAGGAACTGATGCCGTCGAGGTAGCGCCGGCCGTCGAAGTCGTAGAGCCACACGCCCTCGCCGCGCGCGATCGGGACCAGCGGCAGGCGCTCGTGGTCCTTCATCTGCGTGCAGGGATGCCAGACGACCGC
>CAYXUJ010000029.1:21255-27738 GCA_964468395.1 uncultured Steroidobacteraceae bacterium | reverse complement strand
TGTCGTCGCGCGGAATCAACGCTTGTAGATCACGCCTTCTTTCATCACGAAGGAGACGCGCTGCATGACGGTGATGTCCGTCCGGGGATCCCCGGGGACGGCGACGATGTCGGCGATCTTGCCGGCCTCGACGCTGCCGAGCCGGTCGGCGATGCCGAGGTATTTTGCCGGCACCATGGTCGCGGACCGGATCGCGGCCATGACCGGCATGCCGGCCTCGGTCATGTAGGCGAACTCCCTGGCGTTGCTGCCGTGCTCGCTGACGCCGCAGTCGGTGCCGAACATGATGGTGACGCCGGCGCGCCAGGCCTTGCCGAAGGTGTCCTGGATCTGCGGGCCGACCTCGAGCGCCTTCGGGCGCACCAGCTCGTTGAAGTAGCCCGGCTCCTGCGCGTGCTCGTAGACCCAGCGCCCGGCCGAGATCGTCGGCACGTAGTGCGTGCCGCGTTCCTTCATCAGCCGCATCGCCTCCGCGTCCATGAACGTGCCGTGCTCGATGGAATCGACGCCGGCGCGCACCGCGCGCTTGAGGCCCTCGGCGCCGTGCGCGTGGGCCGCGACCTTCATGTCGTAGTCGTGGGCGGTCGAGACGACGGCAGCCAGCTCCGCGTCGGTGAACTGCGGCGCGGTGCCGGACCTGGCGATGGACATGACGCCGCCGGTTGCGGTGATCTTGATCGAGTCGGCGCCGTCCTGGTAACGCCTGCGCACCGCCTCGCGGCAGCTGTCCGGGCCGTTGCAGACGGTGTCGAGCCGAGGATCGTCGCTCGACAGGAACGGGCCCCAGGAGTTGCTGGAATCCGCGTGCCCGCCGCGGGTGCCGATCGAGCGCCCGGAGGTGAAGATGCGCGGGCCGGTGACCTTGCCGTCGGCGATCGCGCGCCGCAGCGCTATCGAGACGTTCCACTGGTCGCCGACGTTGCGCACGGTCGTGAACCCGGCCAGCAGCGTGCGCTCGGCGTACAGCACCGAGTCGTAGGCCCGGTCGGCCTCGCTCTTCTTCAGGTTGTCGAGCTCCGAGCGCCGGCTGTGCTCGGAGGTCAGGTGCACGTGCATGTCCATCAGGCCCGGCAGGACGGTCGCATCCGACAGGTCGACGACCGTGTCGCCGGCGCCCGCCGCCGTGAAGCCGTCCTCGATGGCGCGGATGCGGTCGCCCTCGACGATCACCGTCACGCGCTCGCGCGGCGCGTCGGCAACGCCGTCGATCAGACGGCCGGCATGGATCAGCGTGGCGGCATCGGCGCCGGCGCCGGCGGCACAGGCGGCCAGCGCCGCGATCCAGGTGGCGGTTCGCATCGTCAGGGACCTCTCATTCCGTCTGGGGAGCCAGCGTCACGGACTCGAGCGCCAGCAACTCGATATCGAACTGCAACGTGGAATGCGGCGGGATCAGGCCGTCGCCGATCGAGCGCGCGCCATAGCCGAGCGACGGCGGGATCACCAGGCGGCGCAGGCCGCCGACGCGCATGCCGGGCACGCCCTGCTCCCAGCCCTTGATGACATGGCCGCCGCCGAGCGGAAACGAGAACGGCCGGCCGCGCTCGCGCGAACTGTCGAACTGCTTGCCGCGCCCGTCTTTCGCCGCCGGGTCGTGCAGCCAGCCGGTGTAGTGCACGATCACGATCATGCCGGGCATGGCCTCGTCGCCGATGCCGGCCACCAGGTCGGTGACCTGCAGCACGGCCTCCGTCGCAGCATCGGGCGGAGCGACCGGCTCCTGCGCCGCCGCCGGCAGCGCGGCCAGGAAACCCAGCCACACGCAAAAAGCTCGCATCCCATTCAGCCGCGCGCGCCGCCTGCGGATGCCGTGATGCCGAAAGGGATGCGACCCCGCTTCATTCATGCGCAAAAGATAGCATCCCGCCGCGGCAGGCGCTTGCGGGGACGAAGCCCCGTCACGCTTTCAGCAGCCAGTCGTTGAGGCGGCGCAGGAACGCGGCCGGGTCCGGCAGCGCGCCGCCGTCGGCGATCGTCGCCTGGTCGGCGACGATGGCGGCGAGCGAATCGAATGCGTCGCCGGGTTCCAGGCTGCCGAGGCGCTCGATCAACTGATGCGCGGGATTGAGCTCGAGCCACGGCTTCGCGGCGGGCAGCGCCTGGCCCGCGGCCGCGAGCATGCGGCGCAGCTGCGGCCCGGGATCGGCGGCATCGCGCACCAGGCAGGCGGCGGAGTCCTGCAGCCGGCGGCTGCTGCGCACGCCGGCCACGCGCTCGCCGAGGCTCGCGGCGACGCGGGCGCACAGTTCCGGCAGTTCCGCCGGCGCGGCCGCCGGTTCCGCCGGCGCCGGCAGGCCCTCGAAGGACAGCTCGCCGCTCGCGGCATCGCGCAGGCTGTGGCCGTCGATCTCGTCGAGCGCGGACAGCATCCACGGGTCGATCGGGTCGGTGAACAGCAGCACCTCGACGCCGCGCGCGCGCAGGCCCTCGATCTGCGGGCTGGCGCGGGCCGCCTGCTCATGGTCGGCGACCAGGTAGTAGATGTCCTTCTGGCCCGCCGGCATGCGCGCGATGTAGTCGGCGGCGGAATGAACCTGGCCGTCGCCGGCGGTGGAGGCGAAGCGCAGCAGGGGCAGCAGCCGCTCGCGGTTGCCGGGGTCCTCGATCACGCCCTCCTTCAGCACGCCGCCGAACGCGGCCCAGAACGTCCGGTACTTCTCCGGCTCGTCGGCGGCGATCTTCGCCAGCAGGTCCAGCACGCGGCGCGTGATCGCGGCGCGCATCGCCTGCACGTCGGGGTCCTGCTGCAGCAGCTCGCGCGAGACGTTGAGCGGCAGGTCCGCCGCATCCACCACGCCCTTGACGAAGCGCAGGTACAGCGGCAGGAACTGCTCGGCGTCGTCGAGGATGAACACGCGCCGGACGTAGAGCTTGAGGCCGCGCGGCGCGGCGCGGTTGTACAGGTCGAAGGGCGCAGCCGCCGGCAGGTACAGCAGGGTCGTGTACTCGCGCCGGCCCTCGACCTGGTTGTGGCTCCAGGCGAGCGGCGCGCCGGCGTCGTGGGACACGTGGCGGTAGAAGGCATGGTAGTCGTCGTCGCTCAGCTCGGCGCGCGGCCGGGTCCACATCGCCTGCGCCTGGTTGACGCGGTCGTACTCGCCCTTGCCGCCGTCGGGCCGCAGCAGCACCGGGAAGGCGATGTGGTCGGAATAGCGCCGGATCAGCGCCCGCAGCCGGAACGGGTCGGCGAACTCGGCCGCGTCCTCCTTCAGCTGCAGCGTGACGGTCGTGCCCGGCGCCTCGCGCTCGATCGTCGCGACCGTGAACTCGCCGTCGCCCGCGGAACTCCAGCAGACGCCCTCGCCGGCCGGCGTGCCGGCGCGGCGCGAGCGCACCTCGACGCGCTCCGCCACCATGAAGGCCGAATAGAAGCCGACGCCGAACTGCCCGATCAGCTGGCTGTCGCGCTTCGCGTCGCCGGTCAGCTGCGCCAGGAATTCCGCCGTGCCGGATTTCGCGATGGTGCCGAGGTGGGCGGCCGCCTCGTCGCGGGTCATGCCGATGCCGGTGTCGGTCACCGACAGCGTGCGCGCCTGCGTGTCGAAGTCGATGCGGATCTCGGGGCCCGGCTGGCCGGCGGCGAGCGCCGGGTCCGACAGCGCCGCGAAGCGCAGCCGGTCGCAGGCGTCGGAGGCATTCGAGATCAACTCGCGCAGGAAGATCTCGCGATGGCTGTACATCGAATGGA
Source organism: uncultured Steroidobacteraceae bacterium (assembly GCA_964468395.1). Taxonomy (GTDB): domain Bacteria; phylum Pseudomonadota; class Gammaproteobacteria; order Steroidobacterales; family Steroidobacteraceae; genus SCUD01. Next base: position 24,050 of record CAYXUJ010000029.1, on the reverse strand, counting down.
CGACGAGGCCGAGCAGCCGGCTGACCTCGGCCTGGAATCCGCGTGTTTCAGTCGCTGGCTCGCCCATCGGCTCCTCCCCTCGGGGAAGCGCCAATGGTGGCACGGGCGGGTGGATTCAAGTGCGCGGGCGGCGCCCCGCGGTTCAGGCAGGCGGCAGGCGGCGGATGGCGGGCGCGGCGGGCCACAGTCCGAGGCGGTGCCTCAGGACCGTCACCAGGTCCTCGAGCTCGTCCAGGAACTGGACCAGCCGTTCCATGCGGGATCAGCGATCGGTCGAGCGGCGGGCCGGCGTGCTGCCGTTGGCGCCGTTCTTCTCGTCCGGGTCGGGCGCGAAGGCGCCGCGAACCTTCTCGGCCCAGGTCTTGTAGTTCGCGTACTTGGTCAGCTCGCGCGAAATTGCGCCGTGGCGGCTGACGACGCCGGCGCGGCGCGGCGGGCGCGGCGCGGGCTCCGCACCGCGGTCGGGGCGGGAATCGGCCGCAGACAGCTTGATGTCGGTCACGGTGACGGGACCTGAGCAGGCTTCATGCCACGCAAGTTACGCGGGGGGCCGGAGCCGAAACAGGAACTGCATCACAGGACCCGGGGCCGGGTCCCGCAGGCCGCCGGATCAGACGATGCGGTAGCTCGGCCGGTACTCGCCGACCAGCTTCATGCGCCGCTGGGCGACGAATGCGCGCAGCAGCTCGTCGAGGGGCTTCGCGATCTGCGGATCGGCGTGGATCTCGAACGGCCCGCGTTCCTCGATCAGCCGGATGCCCTGCTCCTTGACGTTGCCGGCGACGATGCCGGAAAACGCACGGCGCAGGTTGGCGGCGCGCTCGTGCACCGGCTGGTCGAGCGACAGCGCCAGCCCGGACATCGACGCGTGCGTGACCTCGAACGGCTGCTGGAACGCGGGCGGGATCCTGAGCAGCCAGTTGAAGTTGTAGGCGTCGCCGGCGCGCCGGCGCGAACGGCGCACGGCATCGAAGCCGCGCTGCATCTCGCGCGCGACCTCGGCCGGGTCGTCGACGATGATGCGGTAGCGCTGCTGCGCCTCGGCGCCGAGCGTCAGGCCGAGGAACTTGTCGAGCTGCCGGAAGTACGCCGCGCTCTCGCGCGGGCCGGTGAACACGAGCGGCAGCTTCTGGCCGGCATTGGCCGGATCGAGCAGGATGCCAAGCAGGTAGAGGATCTCCTCCGCCGTGCCGGCGCCGCCCGGGAACACGACGATGCCGTGGCACAGGCGCACGAACGCCTCCAGGCGCTTCTCGATGTCCGGCATGATCACCAGCTGGTTGACGATCGGGTTCGGCGGCTCGGCGGCGATGATCCCCGGCTCGGTGATGCCGATGTAGCGGCCCTCGCGGATGCGCTGCTTGGAATGGCCGATGGTCGCGCCCTTCATCGGGCCCTTCATCGCGCCCGGCCCGCAGCCGGTGCAGACCGAGAAGCCGCGCAGCCCGAGCTCGTAGCCGACCAGCTTGGTGTAGTCGTATTCCTCGCGCGGGATCGAGTGGCCGCCCCAGCAGACGACCAGGTCCGGGCGGCCCTTGTACTCGAGCGCGCGGGCGTTGCGCAGGATGCAGAAGATGGCGTTGGTGACGCTGGCCGGGTCGTCGAGGTCGAAGCGCGCGACGATCTCGTTGTGGGTATAGACGATGTCGCGCAGCACCGCGAACAGGTGCTCCTTGACGCCGCGGATCATCTCGCCGTCCACGAATGCGCTGCCGGGCGCATGGTGCATCTCGAGCTTGATGCCCCAGGGCTCGCGCACGATGCGCAGCTCGAAGTCCTTGTAGGCGTCGAAGATCACGCGCGCGTCGTCGATCATCGTGCCGGAGTTCAGCACCGCGAGGGCGCAGCGGCGGAACAGCGGGTACAGGCCGCCCTGGCCGCGGTCGAGCAGCTTGTCCACTTCCTGCTGCGACAGGTTGTCGAGCACGCCCTTCGGCGACACCCGCGCGCGCACGACTGCGGTGAGGTCGAGCCCGGCGGCGGCGGTCACGGACGGATCTCGATCGGCGTGCCCTGCCCCGTCAGCAGCCAGAAATCGAGCATGTCCTCGTTCGACAGCGCGATGCAGCCGTCGGTCCAGTCGGTGTTGAGGTAGCGCTCGCGCGGGTACTTCGGCACGTTCGGCAGGCCGTGCACCATGATCAGCCCGCCGGGCGACCAGCCGTTCCTCCGCGCCAGCGCGATGTCGGCCGGCTCCGGGTAGGACACCTGGATCGCCAGGAAGAAATCGCTCTGCGCATTGCGGCGGGTCAGCCGGTAGCTGCCTTCCGGCGTGCGGAAGTCGCCCTCGCGCTGCTTGTGCCCCGCGGGCACCAGGCCGAGCGACACGCGATAGCTGGCGATCATCTGGCCGTCGCGGAACAGCTCCATCCGGCGGTTGGCCTTGTGCACGACGATGCGGTCGGCGGGACGCAGCACGCCGCCCGTCGTCGCCGGCGGCGCGAACGAGTCGGCGAGCGCGGCGCCGGCCGCGAGCGCGGCGAACAGCGCGGGAATCAGCAGCTTGCGGAACATGACGCGCCGGATTATAGCGCCGGCGGCAGCCGGTGGACGCTCAGTCGCCGACGAGTTCGACCGCTTCACAGTTTCGCGCCGTCGCTTCCGCGACCAGGCGGTAGGCGCGGCCCGCCGCCAGCTCGACCGCGAGCACGAAGCGGCGCACCGAGCCGCTCTCCGAAACGCGGCAGTCCACCAGCAGCTCGTGGGCGCCGGGCGCGAGCTCGACGCCGCTCGCGCCGAGCGACACGTCGCGGCCGTCCACCTGGCGCAGCCGCAGCGCCACCGGCAGCCCCGCG
>CAYXUJ010000029.1:0-21155 GCA_964468395.1 uncultured Steroidobacteraceae bacterium | reverse complement strand
AGGGGACAGTCCCCGGAAAAAAGGCGGCCCGGAGGCCGCCTGGGAGGTCACGCGCAGCCCCTGTTGTCAGGGGCCGCCGGGCGGGGACCCGGCTGGCGCGTGAAAAAAAACATGGCGCGCCGTCAACCGCACTTCGACTCGCCGCAGGCGAGACAGGTCATGCAGCCGTCCATCATCACCACCGCCGCGGTGTTGCACTTCACGCACAGCTGCGCCCCTTCCGGGTAGCTCGACTGTGCGAACGCGTCCTGCTGGCGGTTGCGTTGTTCCCATTCCTTGCGCTTCGCCTCGACCAGCAGGCGCTGCGTGTCGTCCATGCCGGGCTTCTGCATCAGGCCGATGGTCTGCAGGTGGCGCTCGACCACGTAGCCGATCTCCGCGACGATCGACGGCATGAACTTGCCGCCGGGCTGCCAGTAGCCGCCGCGCGGGTCGAACACCGCCTTCAGCTCCTCGGTCAGGAACGCGACGTCGCCGCCCTTGCGGAACACCGCCGAAATGATCCGCGTCAGCGCGACGATCCACTGGAAATGGTCGAGGTTCTTCGAGTTGATGAAGATCTCGAACGGGCGCCGGTGCTCGTGCTCGGTGCCCTCATTCAGCATGATGTCGTTGATCGTCAGGTACATCGCGTGGTCGGACACCGGGGTCTTGATCTTGTAGGTCGAGCCGATCAGCACCTCGGGGCGCTCGAGCTTCTCGTGCATCCACACGACCTTGCCGCCGCCGTCCTTGCGGGCGCGGCCCTCGCGCACGGGCGCGGCCGGCGGCGCGGCCTCCGGCTTCTGCACGCGGTACTTCACGATCTTCTTCTCGAACTTGATCCTGCCCATGTCGTCCTCGCCAGGCGCTCAGAAGCGGCCGTAGTAGCCTTCCTTGAGCGCGTCGAACAGGTTGGCGGCGGTGTGCACCTCGCCGTCGTACTCGATCTCCTCGTCGCCGCGCGCCTCGATTTCGGTGCCGTCCTCCAGGGTGAACACGTAGGTCGTGTTCTTGAGGTCGTCCTCCTTGACCAGCACGCCCTGGAACGCCTCCGGGTTGAAGCGGAAGGTCGTGCAGCCCTTGAGGCCCTTCTCGTGGGCGTACAGGTAGATGTCCTTGAACTCCTCGTAGTTGAAGTCGGTCGGGACGTTGGCGGTCTTCGAGATCGACGAGTCCACCCACTTCTGCGCCGCGGCCTGGATGTCCACGTGCTCGCGCGGGCCGATGCTCTCGGCGGTCATGAAGTAGTCGGGCAGCTTCTCGGCGGCCGCGGTCGCGCCCGGCATCGCCCGCGGGTTGACCAGCTCGCGGTAGGCCAGCAGCTCGAACGAATAGACGTCCACGCGCTCCTTCGACTTCTTGCCCTCGCGGATGACGTTGCGGAAGTAATGGTGCGCGAACGACGGCTCGATGCCGTTCGACGCGTTGTTCGCCAGCGACAGCGAGATCGTGCCGGTCGGCGCGATCGACGAATGGTGGGTGAAGCGGCTGCCGACCGTCTCCAGCTCCTTGACCAGCTCCGGCGCGACCTCGGCCAGGCGGCGCATGTAGCGGCTGTAGCGCGCGTGCAGCACGCGGCCCGGCACGCGGTCGCCCACCTTCCAGCCGTCGCGCGCCATTTCGGGGCGCTTGCGCAGCATCGCGCGCGTGACCGTGAACTCCTCGCTCATGATCGGCGCCGGGCCCTTCTCCCGCGCCAGCGCCAGGCCCGCCTCCCAGCCGGCAATCGCCATCTCGCGCGAGACGTTGTCGGTGAACGACACCGACTCGGGCGAGCCGTACTTCATGCCCAGCATCGTGATGGTCGAGCCGAGGCCGAGGAAGCCCATGCCGTGGCGGCGCTTGCGCTGGATCTCGTCGCGCTGGCGGCCGAGCGGCAGGCCGTTGATCTCGACCACGTTGTCGAGCATGCGCGTGAACACGCGCACCACCTCGCGGTACTCGTCCCAGTCGAAGCTCGCCTCCTCGGTGAACGGCCGGCGCACGAAGCGCGTCAGGTTGACCGAGCCGAGCAGGCAGGAGCCGTAGGGCGGCAGCGGCTGCTCGCCGCAGGGGTTGGTGGCGCGGATGTTCTCGCACCACCAGTTGTTGTTCATCTCGTTGACGCGGTCGATCAGCACGAAGCCGGGCTCGGCGAAATCGTAGGTGGACGCCATGATCACGTCCCACAGCCGGCGCGCGTGCAGCGTCTTGTACACCTTGCAGGCGACCAGGCCGTCCTCGTTGGCGACGTAGCCCTCGGTCTCGGGCCATTCGCGCCAGACGAAGGCGCTCGCATCGTGCAGGTCGTGCTTGGTCGGGTCGTACTCGCGCGCCGGCAGCGGAAATGCCAGCTTCCACTCGCGGTCGCCGCGCACCGCGGCGATGAACTCGTCGGTCACCAGCAGCGACAGGTTGAACTGGCGCAGGCGGCCGTTCTCGCGCTTGGCGCGGATGAAGTCGATCGCGTCCGGGTGGCCGACGTCGAAAGTCCCCATCTGCGCGCCGCGGCGGCCGCCCGCCGAGGAGACCGTGAAGCACATGCGGTCGTAGATGTCCATGAAGGACATCGGCCCGGAGGTGTGGGCGCCGGCGCCGGCGACATAGGCGCCGCGCGGGCGCAGGGTCGAGAACTCGTAGCCGATGCCGCAGCCGGCCTTCAAGGTGAGCCCGGCCTCGTGCACCTTGTTCAGGATGTCGTCCATCGAGTCGCGGATCGTGCCTGACACCGTGCAGTTGATGGTCGAGGTCGCGGGCTTGTGCGCCAGCGCGCCGGCATTGGACATGATGCGGCCCGCCGGGATCGCGCCCTTGCGCAGCGCCCAGAAGAAACGCTCGAACCACTGCTCGCGCGCGTTCACCTCTTCGACGCCGGCGAGCGTCAGCGCGACGCGCCGCCAGGTATCGTCCATCGTCTGGTCGATCGGGGTGCCGTCCTTGGCGGTCAACCGGTATTTCCGGTCCCAGATATCGAGCGACGCTTCCTGAAATGGGATGTCTTCGACGTCTTTTGGCTCGATCCTGACCGCAGTGCTCATTGTCTCTTCAATACTCCCCTCAATCCGGCCGGCTGACCCTTTCGCCGGGGAAATCGCGGCCCGGCCGGCGCTCCGCTGCGCCGCCTGCGATCGATTTCACTTGGCTCCCTGACTCTTCTGCCGGCACTCACCGCGTTTCGGCCGGCGACCACAAGATCTTGTGTCAGGGTTGCGAAAATATTTCCGCAGGGCCGCTGGTGTCAAGGATTTCCTTCGTCAAAAAATCGCCTCAGAAACAGGCTTGTTTATCAATGACTTATGAACCCCTCTTCAGGGAGTTTCCGGTCGCCTGCCGGTGTGCGGCAGGTCCGGCCCCCGATTCTGCGCAGTACAACATCTTGTATGCGCAAATTCAGCACAATTTACGCACAGTTTGTGCACGGCTGCGTCCGCACGCGGGAAAACAAGCCGCGCGCGCGCATTGAACTTGTGGCGCAAGCCCCGGGTCAGAGCACGCGCATCAACGAGGTTGCCACGCATGAACCGATTCCTGGCCGTCGCCGCCGCCGTCGCCGCGCTTGCCGCTTCCGCGCCCCTCGCGGCGCAGCAAAATGCCGGAATCCCGAGCTTTGCGCCGGTCATCAAGCGCGTCGCGCCTGCGGTCGTGAACATCGGCGTGCGCGGCACGGTCGCGGCGCCGCGCAACCCGTTCTTCGACGACCCGGGATTCCGCCGCTTTTTCGGCCTGCCGCCGGACGCCGCGCCGCGCGAGCGCGAGTTCCGCAGCGCCGGCTCCGGCGTGATCGTCGACGCGAAGAACGGCTACATCGTCACCAACGCGCACGTGATCAAGAACGCCAGCGAGATCACCATCACCCTGGTGGACGACGTCGAGCTCAAGGCCGAGATCGTCGGCGCCGACGAGCGCTCGGACGTCGCGGTGCTGCGGGTCAAGGACGCGAAACTGCCCGCTGAAATCCGCCTCGCGGACTCCTCGAAGCTGCAGGTCGGCGATTTCGTGATCGCGATCGGCAATCCCTTCGGCCTGCAGCACACGGTCACCTCCGGCATCGTCAGCGCGCTCGGCCGCACCGGCATCAGCCGCGACAGCCTCGAGGACTTCATCCAGACCGATGCCGCGATCAATCCCGGCAATTCCGGCGGCGCGCTGGTCGGGCTCGACGGCGACCTGGTCGGCATCAATTCGGTGATCCTGTCGGGCAGCGGCGGCAACATCGGCATCGGCTTCGCGATCCCGTCGAACATGGTCCGCTCGATCATGGAGCAGCTGATCGAGACCGGCGAAGTGAACCGCGGCCAGCTCGGCGTCACGACCCTCAACCTGACGCCGGAATTCCGCAAGAGCCTCGGCCTGCCCGACGACGCCCAGGGGGCGCTGGTGTCGCAGGTCGCGGAGGGCTCCGCGGCCGCCCGCGCCGGCATCGAGGCCGGCGACCTGATCGTCTCGGTGCGCCAGCAGCCGATCAAGAGCAACACCGAGCTGCGCAACACCATCGGCATGCTGAAGGTCGGCGAATCGGTCCAGGTCGGGCTGCTGCGCGAGGGCAAGCCGATGACGGTCACCGCGGTCCTGCGCGAGCCGGCGCAGCTCGCCGATGCGTCGGCCATCCACCCGGCGCTGGCGGGCGCCGAGCTGGTCGAGGCAGCCGAGGACGGCGGCGGCGGCGTGCGCGTGCGCAGCGTCCGGTCGGGCAGCCCGGCGGCCCAGGTCGGCCTGCTGCCGGACGACCGCATCATCGCCGTCAATCGCAGCCGCGTCGCCAGCCTGGCGCAGCTGCGCGAGGCGGCCAAGGGCCAGACTTCGATGCTGCTGCAGCTGCGCCGCGGCAGCCAGGTGCTGCTGCTGCCGCTGCGCTGAGGCTGCGGGGTCCCCGCGCCCCGTATAATTGCGCCCATGGCGCAGCGATCGATCTGCCTGCTGGGCGGCTCGGGCTTCGTCGGCACGCGGCTGGCCTCTGCCCTCGCCCGCGACGGCTGGCGCATCACGGTGCCGACCCGCAATCCCGTCCGTGCGAGCCACCTGGCGCCCATCCCCTCGCTGCGCCTGGTCCCCGCCGACATCCATGACCCGGCGGCGCTCGCGGCGCTGTGCGCGGGCCAGCACGCAGTCGTCAACCTGGTCGGCATCCTGAACGAGCGCGGCCGCGACGGCCGCGGCTTCGCGCGCGCCCACACCGATCTCGCCCGCCTGCTGGTCGAGGCCTGCCGTCGGCAGCGGGTGCCGAGGCTGCTGCAGATGAGCGCCCTGCACGCCGACGCCGACCGCGGCCCCAGCCACTACCTGCGGAGCAAGGGCCGGGCCGAGCGCATCATCCGCGACGAGTCCGGCCCGGACCTGCGCTGGACGATCTTCCGCCCGTCGGTGATCTTCGGGACCGGCGACGACTTCATCAACCGCTTCGCGCGCCTGCTGCGGCTGTTGCCGCTCGCGCTGCCGCTCGCGCGCCCCGATGCGCGCTTTGCGCCGGTCTGGGTCGAGGACGTGGTCGCCGCCATGCTGCGCGCGCTCGCCGACGATGCGACCGCGGACGAGAGCTACGAGCTCTGCGGCCCGGAAATCCTCACGCTGCGCGAGATCGTCTGCCGCGTGCGCGACCGGCTGCGGCTGCGGCGCGCGGTGATCGGCCTGCCGGACTGGGCCGCGCGGCTGCAGGCGACGGTCTGCGACTTCGTGCCGGGCAAGCCGTTCTCGACCGACAACTACAAGTCGTTGCTGGTCGACAGTGTCTGCGCGGTCAACGGGCTCGCCCGGCTCGGCATCCGGCCGCAGCCGTTGTCGGCGATCCTGCCGCGCATGCTGCAGTAGGAGACTGCAGGTCCACGGTTCACAGGCCGCGCTTCGACGGTCTGGCGCGATCGGGATCCGGCAAGGCAGCGGCCGCCACGCCGCGATCGGGATCCGGCGGGGTTGCTCGCTCGCAAACTCCGCCGGAACTTACGAGTTTGCTCGCGAGCACCCCGCCACCTCGATCGCGTCGTGGCGTACGGGGTGGAACCGTGCCCGCATCACGGTGGCGGGCATAGTCTGGATCGTGCCGTAGCGTCACGGGCAGCCTGCTGCATCGCGGCGTAGAAGGACGGCAGGTCGCGGTCGTGGCGGTCGAGTTCCGCCGTGAGCGCGGGGACGCAGCGCTGGTAGGTGGCGACGGCGACCAGGCGGGCGTTGTTGAACTCGCCGTCGGCGGCGAGGCCGGCGGCGGCGAGCGATTCGCGCAGGCGCGCGAACTCGGCCGCCTTGGCGCCGCGCAGCGCGTCCGCGGGCTGGCCGCTGGCATACAGCCCGGCGAGCCGCGCGCGGCTGGCGACCATCATCTCCGCCGCTGCCTGCTGGCGGCGGCGCGCTGCGGCAACGCGCTCGAGGCTGCCGGCCGTGTCCGCCGCGGCCAACCAGCGGCGCAGGCCCTCGACCTCGACCACGGTCGCGAAGGCCTCGCTGAAATCGCTGTCGCCCGGCGCATAGACCGCCTGGTGCGCGAGCTCGTGGAAGATGTATGCGGCCAGCTCGGCGTCGCCGTACGCGAGCATCGTGTTGAGCACCGGGTCGCGCAGGTGGCCGAGCGTGGAGTAGGCGATCGCCGGCCCGACGTGCACGTCATAGCCGCGCCCGGCCAGGCGCGCGGCCGCGCGCGTCGCGCGCCGCTCGTCGAAATAGCCGCGATAGCTCACGCAACCCGCCACCGGGAAGCACCAGCGCCGCGGCTCGACCGAGAACTCCGGCGCCGCGAACAGGTTCCAGGTCGTGTACGGCCGGCCGAGGTCGGCATAGCTGCGGTAGCTGCCATTGTCCGGCAGCCCGAGTTCCGTCATCGCGAAATCGCGGGCGCGGGCCGCGTACTCCAGCCGCGCGCGCAGGGTCGCGTCGGTGCCCGGCCGCGCGAGCAGCTCGTCGATCGGCTCGCGCCGGCGATTCATCTCGAGCTGGCCGGCGGCGAGGTGCAGGTAGTAGCAGCCGGGCAGCGCGAGAATCGCCGCCAGCGGCAGCAGCCAGCGGGTCAGGCGCGGCAGGGAATCGCGTAACATGATGCGATGAAAGTCTATCTGGTCGGCGGCGCGGTTCGCGACGAGCTGCTCGGCCGGCCGGTCGCCGAGCGCGACTGGGTCGTGGTCGGCGCGACGCCGCAGCAGATGCTGGATGCCGGCTATCGCCAGGTCGGCAAGGACTTTCCCGTGTTCCTGCACCCGGACACCGGCGAGGAACACGCGCTCGCGCGCACCGAGCGCAAGATCGGCCCCGGCTATCACGGCTTCGAGCTGCGCTTCTCGCCGGACGTCACGCTCGAGGAGGACCTGCGCCGCCGCGACCTCACGATCAACGCCATGGCGCGCGCTGCGGACGGCACGCTGGTCGATCCCTGCGGCGGCCGTTCAGACCTCGAGGCGCGGCGGCTGCGCCACGTGTCCGATGCCTTCAACGAGGACCCGGTGCGCATCCTGCGCGTCGCGCGCTTTCTGGCGCGCTTCCATCCGCTCGGGTTCACGGTCGCGCCGGAGACGATGGCGCGCATGCGCGCGATGGTGGCCGCCGGCGAGGCCGACGCGCTGGTCGCCGAGCGCGTGTGGCAGGAAACCGCCCGCGCGCTCGCCGAGCCGGCGCCCGAGGCCTGGCTGCGCTGCCTGCGCGACTGCGGCGCCCTCGCCCGCATCCTGCCCGAGCTCGACGCGCTCTACGGCGTGCCGCAGCCCGAGCAGTGGCACCCGGAGATCGACACCGGCCTGCACATGGAACTGGTGCTGCAGGCGGCGGCCGGGCTGACCCCGGAGCCGCGCATCCGCTTCGCGGCGTTGATGCACGACCTCGGCAAGGGCACGACGCCGCGCGCCGCCTGGCCGAAGCACATCGCCCACGAGCAGCGCGGCGTCAGGCTCGTGCGTGCGCTCGCCGAGCGGCTGCGCGTGCCGAACGACTACCGCGAGCTCGCCGAGCTCGCGGCGCGCTGGCACGGCATCGCGCACCGCGCCGCGGAGCTGCGCCCGCGCACCGTGCTCGAGATGCTGGAAGCCTGCGACGCCTTCCGCCGGCCGGAGCGCTTCCGCGAACTGCTGGTCGCCTGCGAGGCGGATCACCGCGGCCGCGGCGGCTTCCGCGAGCGGCCGTATCCGCAGGCGGACCTGCTGCGCGCCGCGCAGCAGAAGGCGCTCGCGGTCAACCTGACCGACCAGGACCGTGCGGGCCTGGCCGGCGAGCAGATCGGCGCATTGCTGCGGCGGCGCCGGCTGGCGGCGCTGCGCCAGGGGGCCTGATCAGGCGAACAGGACGACGATCAGCGCCGCGAGCGCGAAGCGGTACAGCGCGAACGGCGCGAGCCCGATGCGGCCGATCACCTTCAGCAGCCAGTGGATGCAGAGATAACCGGTGACCGCCGCGACCACGAGGCCGAGGCTCATCATCGGCCAGTCCACGCTGCCGGCCGGCTGGCCGAGCAGTTGCAACAGTTCGTAGCCGCCCGCCATGGCGATGCCGGGCACCGCCAGCAGGAAGGAGAAGCGCGCCGCCGCCTCGCGCGTGAGGCCGAGCGCGCGCGCCATGGTCATGGTCACGCCGGAGCGCGAGGTGCCCGGCATCAACGCCAGCGCCTGGGCGCAGCCGATCAGGGCCGCATCGCGCCAGCCGACGGTGTACTCGTCGCGCTGCCGCCGCCCGAAGCGGTCGGCCAGCCACATCAGCAGGCCGAACACCGACAGCGTGCCGGCGACGAACAGCGGATTGCGCAGCATGGTCTCGATCAGGCCGCCGAACAGCAGGCCGGCGACGCCGACCGGGACCGTGCCGATCACCACGCACCAGGCGAGGCGTGCGTCCGGCGTCAGGTCGCCGCCCGCGAGCGAGCGCAGCCAGGCCCGCGCCATGGCCAGCAGCTGGACGCGGAAATAGGCGACCACCGCGAACAGCGTGCCCACGTGTACCGCTACATCGAACGCCAGCCCCTGATCCCTCCAGCCGAGGAAATGCGGCACCAGGATCAGGTGGCCGGAGCTCGAGACCGGCAGGAACTCGGACAGCCCCTGGACGATCGCGAGAACGATGGCTTGCAGCGCATCCACGCGCGGCAGTCTACAGGCTGCCCGCGAGGTCGCGGAATGCGAAGCCGGCGAACGGGCCGGCGATGCCGCGCGCCAACGCCAGGACCTTGAAGCGCTCGCCCATCTCGCCCGGCAGCATCAGCGTCTGCGCCGCCTGGGCGAGCGCGTGGCGGCGCGGCGGTTCCGCGCCGTCCAGCAATGCCGCCAGCTCGCGCTCGACGCCGAGCGCGAGCAGGAAATGCGCCTGGGTCGCGAAGCCGGCGACCGCGAGCCCCGCCTCCCGCCCCGCATCCGCAACTGCGGAGAAATCGACCCAGGCGGTCAGGTCCAGCAGGCCCGGGCGCTGGAAGACGTCGTCCACGCGACGGTGCCGGTGAAACGCGCACAGCGTGCCGCCGTCGCGCGAGGCGTGGTAGTACTGCGCGCGCGGCAGGCCGTAATCGACGACCAGCATGACCCCGCGCGCCAGGCCGCGGCCCGCCTGCGCCATCCAGCCCGCGAGGCCCGGGCACAGTTCCGACACGTAGCCGGCCGGCAGCGGTGCCGGCAGCTGCCGTTGCAGCCGGTCGATTGCCGCGCACAACGGCGGGCCGGCCGGCCGCGCCTGCCAGGCGAATCCCGCATCCGTCGCGACCACGCCGAGCGCCTCGTGGCCGTCGCGGCCGACCCGGAAGCGCTCGACCGGCAGCGCGTCGAGGACTTCGTTGGCGACCGCGACGCCCCGCCAATCCTCCGCCGGCGGGCAATCCAGCCAGTCCACGCGCATCGCGAGCGACGGGGTCGCGGCCAGCAGCGCGCGCTGCCGTTCGCGCAGGGCGGCGCTGACCTCGACGATCCGGTAACGGTCCGGCAGCGCGCCCAGCCGCTCCAGCGCCGCCAGCAGGTCGCGCGCCAGCCGGCCGCTGCCGGCGCCGTACTCGACGACGTCGCCGCCGCCCGTGCCGCGCAGGATTGCCGCCACCTGGGCCGCAAGGCAATTCGCGAACAGCGGCGACAGCTCCGGCGCGGTCACGAAGTCGCCTGCGGCGCCGAACGGCTCGCGCCCGGCGACGTAATAGCCGAGGCCCGGCGCATACAGCGCCGCCTCCATGAAGCGTGCGAACGGCAGCCAGCCGCCGGCGCCCTCGACCAGTCCGCGCAGGTGCGCCGCGACGCGCGCGCTGTGGCCGGCCTCCTCGGCAGCGAGCGGCGGCAGGCCCTGCGACGTCAGCATCGCGGGCCCGGCCCGCCGGGATGTGGCGCTGCCGCCCGGCGCGTAGAATCGGCGGCGCCATGACCGCCACCCAAGCCACGCCGCTCGAGGACAAGATCGTGCTGGTGACCGGCGCCGCGCGGCGCATCGGCGCCGCGATCGCGCAGGCCTTCCATGCGCGCGGCGCGCGGGTCGCCGTGCACTACCGCCGCTCGGCCGCTGATGCCGCGGCGCTGGTCGCCGGCATGAACCGCGCCCGCCCCGGCTCGGCCGCGGCGTTCGAGGCGGACCTTGCCGCGCCCTCCGCGCTCGCCGCGCTGCCGGTATCGGTGATCGGCACTTTCGGCGCGCTCGACGTGCTGGTGAACAACGCCTCGACCTTCTACCCGACCCCGGTCGGTTCCATCACCGCGGCGCAGTTCGACGACCTGGTCGGCACCAACCTGCGCGCGCCGCTGTTCCTGGCCCAGGCCTGCGCGCCCGAACTGCGGCGGCGCAACGGGCTGATCCTCAATATCGCCGACATCCACGGCCTGCGGCCGCTCAGCCGGCACGCCGTGTATTGCGCGGCCAAGGCCGCGCTCGTGATGCTGACCCAGTCGCTGGCGCGCGAGCTCGGGCCGGAGATCCGCGTCAATGCGATCGCGCCGGGGCCGGTGCTGTGGCCCGAGAACGGCGTGGACGAGGAGCTGCGCGCGCGCATCGTCGCGCGCACGGCATTGAAGCGCAGCGGCACGCCGGAGGATGTCGCCAAGGCGGCGCTCTACTTCGCGACCGACGCACCGTTCGTGACCGGACAGCTGCTCGCCGTGGACGGCGGCCGCCTGGTCGGCGGCATGGAGCGCTGACGGCATCACGCGCCGGGCCCGGCGAGATCCACCGGCGCGAGCGGGTGCGCATCGCGGTCGAAACGCTGCCACAACTCCGCCAGCGTTGCGCCCAGCGCCGGGTGCGCCAGCTGCGGCGCGAGTTCGGCGAGCGGCCCGAGTACCCAGGCGCGCGTGCGGATGTCCGGATGCGGCAGGGTCGCGCCGGGGAATTTTCCCGACAACTCCCCGTACAGCAGCAGGTCGAGATCGAGCGTCCGCGGTCCCCATTTCGGCCCGCCAGGCGCGCGCCCGCATTCCCGCTCGACCGATTTCAGCCGCTCGAGCAGTTCCGGCAGCGGCAGCGCGCACGGGAATCGCAGCGCGAGGTTGATGAAATCGTCGCCGTCGAAGCCGACCGCGCGGTTGGCGAAAGCGCGCGAGGCCTGCAGGCCTGGAAACCCGCGGCCCAGCAGCTCGATGGCCCGCCGCAGGTTGGCCCGCGGCCGGACATTGCTGCCGGCCGCCACGAAGGCCTCAGGCATCGCGGCTGCGCTCGATCACCACGCCGACGTCGCGCGAATGGCGCACGGCGCCGGGCTTGTGCACGGTCACGCGCACGCGCGCGACTGCAAACTCGGCGAGCACGAGGGCGGCGATGCCGCCGGCCAGCGCCTCGACCAGCCGGAAGCGGCTTTCCTGCACGAACGCCAGCACGCGCTTGGCGATCAGCTTGTAGTTGAGCGTGTCGTCGATCGAGTCGCTCTGCCCGGCGGCGGCGAGGTCCACCCACAGTTCGAGGTCCACCTCGATGCGCTGGCGCACTTCGCGCTCCCAGTCGTAGATGCCGATGATGGTCTCGGCGGTCAGCGCGGTCAGGAAGATTCGGTCCACGGACTTCTCCAGCATTAGAGGCGTCGCATCCGCTTCAAGAGGGGTCAGTCCCCATTAAAGGGGACAGACCCCTTTAATGGGAACTGACCCCCAAAGAGGGGACAGTCCACCATTTGAAAAGGCACAAAGCGCCTTTTCAAATGGGGACAGTCCCCGGCGCGCGCAGCTCGTCGAGGGGCCAGCGGGCGCGGGCGCGGGCGGGCAGGCCTTCGCGCTCGCCGGCCGCCAGCCGCGCATGCCCGGCGAGGGCGATCATCGCGGCGTTGTCGGTGCAGAACTCCGGCCGCGGGAAGTGCACGCGGCGGCCGTCCACGGCGACCGCGCGCGTGAGCTCCTCGCGCAGCCGCCGGTTGGCGCCGACGCCGCCGGCCACCACCAGCGTGTCAATGCGGGTCTGGTGCAGCGCGCGCAGCGACTTGGTCACCAGCGTCTCGACCATCGCGGTCTCGAAGGCGCGCGCGACATCGGCGCGCGCCTGGTCGTCGAGCGCCAGGCCGCGGATCGCGACGACGACCGCGGTCTTGAGCCCGCTGAAGCTGAAGTCGAGGCCGGGCCGGTCGAGCATCGGCCGCGGGAAATCGAACACGCCGTCGCGCCCGTGCTCGGCGAGGGCGGCCAGCGCGGGACCGCCGGGATAGCCGAGGCCCAGCAGCTTTGCGGTCTTGTCGAAGGCCTCGCCCGCGGCATCGTCCAGCGTCTCGCCCAGGATCCGGTAACGGCCGACGCCCGCGACCTCGACCAGCATGGTGTGGCCGCCGGACACCTGCAGCGCGACGAACGGGAAGCCGGGCGCGCCCGCCTCCAGCGCCGGCGCCAGCAGGTGGCCCTCCAGGTGGTGCACGCCGACCACCGGCACGCCCCAGGCATAGCCCAGCGAACGGCCGACCGTGGCGCCGACCAGCAGCGCGCCGATCAGGCCGGGGCCTGCCGTATAGGCAATGCCTTCAATGGCTTGCGCCCCGATGCCCGCCTCGGCGAGGGTCTCCTCGATCATCGGCAGCAGCCGCTCGATGTGGTCGCGCGAGGCCAGTTCCGGCACGACGCCGCCGTGCGGCCGGTGCAGTTCGACCTGGCTCCAGACCCGGTTTGCGAGCAGGCCCCGGTCACCGTCATAGACGGCAACCGCGGTCTCGTCGCAGGAGGTCTCGATGCCGAGGACACGCATCAGGCTATCCTTTTGATTTTCCGGGGGCAGGTCACTACAATTCCGGGCCCTTTCCCCGGGCGGTTCCGGGGCAGAAGAGTCGAGCGAGAGGTCTGGAATGCCGAGCGTCCGTATCCGCGAGAACGAGTATTTCGACGCAGCCCTGCGTCGTTTCAAGCGCGCCTGCGAGAAGGCCGGTGTCCTGACCGAACTGCGCCGCCGGGAATTCTACGAGAAGCCCACCCAGGAACGGAAACGCAAGAAGGCGGCCGCGATCAAGCGCCACCTGAAGCGCGCCACCCGCGACGGCGGGCGCAGCGCCGCGCGTTGACCCCGGGATGAGCCTGAAGGCCCGCATCACGGAAGACATGAAAGCGGCGATGCGAGCGGGCGACAAGGATCGCCTGTCCTGCATCCGCATGCTCCAGGCCGGCATCCAGCAGCGTGAAGTCGACGAGCGCATCCAGCTCGACGACGCCCAGGTGCTCGCGGTCATCGACAAGATGATCAAGCAGCGCCGCGAATCCGTCGCCCAGTTCGAGGCCGGCAAGCGCGCGGACCTGGTGGCCAGGGAAAACGCCGAGATCGCCGTGCTCTCCTCCTACCTGCCGGCGCAGCTCTCCGACGCGGAACTGGCGGCGCTGATCCAGCAGGCCATCGCCGCGACCGGCGCCGCGTCCATGAAGGACATGGGCAAGGTCATGGGCTGGCTCAAGCCCAAGGCCCAGGGGCGCACCGACATCGGCGCGCTGTCGGCGCGCATCAAGGCCGCGCTCGGCGCCTAGGGCCACGCCATGTGCCCCAGCAGGGTCCCTGACGGCGAATCGCGCGGCCACATCGTCCCGATCGGCGGCGCCGAGAACAAGGAAAACGACCCGAAGATCCTCGGGCGCTTCGTGCGCGTCTCGGGCGGCAGCGACGCGGACATCGTCGTGATCCCGACCGCGAGCCGCGCGCACGAGACCGGCCCGCGCTACGAAAAGCTGTTCAGCGAGCTCGGCGCCCGGCGCGTGGACGTCATGGACTTCGACACCCGCCGCGACTGCCAGGAAGCCGGGCGGCTCGCGCGCCTGACCGAGGCGAGCGGCATCTTCTTCACCGGCGGCAACCAGCTGCGGCTCACGACGCTGCTCGGCGGCACGCCGGTCGCCAAGCTGATCCGCGCGCAGAACGCGCGCGGCGTCACGGTCGGCGGCACCAGCGCCGGCGCCAGCATCCTGTCCGAGCACATGATCGCCTACGGCGACGACGGCGCGGCCGCGATCTCCGGCAGCGTGCGCCTCGCGCCGGGGCTCGGCCTCACCAACCGCTTCATCATCGACCAGCATTTCCGCCAGCGCGACCGGCTCGGGCGCCTGATCACCGCGCTCGCCTACAACCCGTTCGCGGTCGGCATCGGCCTCGACGAGGACACGGCCGCATTCATCGGCCCCGACGAGACGCTCGAAGTCGAGGGCAGCGGCGGAATCACGGTCGTGGATGCATCAAAAGTCAGCTTTTCATCCGTCGACAGCGCGCTCGAAGGCCAGCCGATCTGCATCCTCGGGCTCGCGGTGCACATCCTGACGGCAGGCGCGACATTCAATCTGCATACGCGCCAGGCGACGATGGGCAGCCTGGCGCCGCAGCGCGAATGAGGTCGCAGTGCGCATCCTCGACCGTTCCGTCTACGTCGGCCCCTCGCACTTCGCGCGGTTCCCGGTCATCCGCCTCGAGCTCGACCTCGGCGAACTCGAGGCCTGGCCGACGGGCAGGCTCGGCAAGGGCTTCGTCAGCGGCCTGATCGAGGCCCTGCCCGGCCTCGCCGAGCACGGCTGCTCCTACCAGGAGCCCGGCGGCTTCATCCGCCGCATGAACGAGGACGACGGCACCTGGCTCGGCCACGTGCTCGAGCACGTCGCACTCGAACTGCAGAACGTCGCCGGCGAGGACGTCACCTTCGGCAAGACGCGGAGCCTCGACCAGCCTGGGCACTATTCCGTGGTGTACGAGTACGCCGAGCGCGAGGAAGGCATCGCCGCGGGCGAACTGGCGCTGCGCCTGCTGTGCTCGCTGCTGCCGGAGAAGCTGCGCCCCGCCGGCACCGTGCCGGCAGGCTGGGACTGGGCCACGGCGCGCGACGAATACATCAAGTACGCGCAGCGGCGCGCGCTCGGGCCGTCGACCGCGTCCCTGGTGCAGGCCGCCGAGAAGCGCGGCATTCCGTGGCTGCGGCTCAACGACCAGTCGCTGATCCAGCTCGGCCACGGCAAGTACCAGCAGCGCGTGCAGGCGACCGTCACCGGGCGCACGCCGCACATCGCGGTCGAGCTCGCGAGCGACAAGGAGGAGACCAACCGGATCCTCGGCGCGCTCGGCCTGCCGGTGCCGCGCCAGGAACTGGTGCAGTCGGAGCGCGAGGCGGTGCGCGCCGCGAACCGGCTCGGCTACCCGGTCGTCACCAAGCCCTACAACGGCAACCACGGCCGCGGCATCTCGATCCGCCTGACCAGCGACGAGGAAGTGGCGCGCGGCTTCGTCGTCGCGCGCGAGCACTCGCGCTCGGTGATCGTCGAGACCTATCTCGAAGGCGACGACCACCGCCTGCTGGTCGTCAACGGCGAGCTGGTCGCGGCGACGCGGCGCACGCCGGGCCACGTCACCGGCGACGGTGAGCACACGGTCGCACAGCTGGTCGAGATCGTGAACCAGGATCCGCGCCGCGGCGTCGGCCACGAGAAGGTGCTGACCAGGCTCGAACTCGACACCCAGGCGGAGACGATGCTGGCGCGCGCGGGCCTGACCGCCACATCGGTCCCGGCGGCCGGCCAGCGCGTCTACCTGCGCTCCACCGCCAACCTTTCCACCGGCGGCACGGCGACCGACGTGACCGACGTCATCCACCCGGACAACCGCGACATGGCGGTGCGCGCGGTGCGGGCGATCGGCCTCGACGTCGGCGGCGTGGACTTCCTGTCGAAGGACATCACGCTCTCGTACAAGGAAATCGGCGGCGGCATCTGCGAGATCAACGCGGCGCCCGGCTTCCGCATGCACGTGGCGCCCTCCGAGGGGACGCCGCGCGACGCCGCCGGCCCGGTCATCGACATGCTGTTCCCGCCCGGCACGCCGGCGCGCGTGCCGATCGCGGCGATCACCGGCACCAACGGCAAGACCACGACGGCGCGCATGCTGGCGCACATCCTGAAGATGGCCGGCTACACGCCCGGCCTGACGACGACCGACGGCGTCTACATCGACGGCCAGCGGACGGTTTCCGGGGACATGACGGGCCCGGTCTCCGCACGCATGGTGCTGTCGGACCCGCACATCGACGCGGCGGTGCTCGAGACCGCGCGCGGCGGCCTGCTGCGCGCCGGCATGGGCGTGCCGGAAGTGGACGTCGGCGCCGTGCTGAACGTGCAGGCCGACCACCTGGGCCTCAAGGGCATCGACACGCTCGAGCAGCTCGCCGACATCAAGCGCGTCGTGGTCGAGGTGGCGACCGGCTGCGCGGTGCTGAATGCCGATGACCCGCTGGTCGTGCGCATGTCCGGCCACACCGAGGCGGAGCACCTGTGCTACGTGACGATGAACCCGCAGCATGCGCTGGTGCGCGAGCACATCCGCGCCGGCGGCCGCGCCTGCGCGCTCGAGGCCGGCGTCAACGGCCAGATGATCACGCTCTATGACCGCGGCGGCCACATCCCGCTCCTGTGGACGCACCTGATCCCGGCGACGCTCGAGGGCCGCGCCACGCACAACGTGCAGAACGCGATGTTCGCGGCCTCGCTGGCGTTCTCGCTCGGGGTCAAGCTCGACGCGATCCGCCAGGGGCTGCGCACCTTCGACACGACGTTCTACCAGGCGCCCGGCCGCATGAACGTCTTCAACGAGCACCCGTTCAAGGTGCTGTTCGACTACGGCCACAACGCCCACGCGGTCGGCATGCTGGCCGACCTCGCGTGCCGGCTCGACGTCACCGGCCGGCGCATCGTCGTGCTCGCGGGCCCAGGCGACCGCCGCGACGAGGACCTGCGCGCGATCGCGCAGGCGGTTGCCGGCCGCTTCGACCACTACATCTGCCGCCGCGACGACAACCTGCGCGACCGCGCCCCCGACGAAGTGCCGCGCATCCAGGCAGCGGCGCTGGTGGCCGCCGGCGTGCCGCAGTCGGCGATCTCGGTGATCCCGGACGAGCAGGAGGCGATCGACGCGGCCCTGCGCATGGGCCGGGCCGGCGACCTGCTGCTGGTGTTCGCCGATGCGCTGGTGCGCTCGTGGAAGCAGATCATCTACTTCAAGCCGGCGGGCGCGCCGGCGCAGGCGGCGGCGCCCGCGCCGGTGCCGGCCGCCGCGCCGGTCGTCGAGCTGCCGCCCGATGAGCCGGCGCCGCTGTCCCTCGAGGGCCTGATCCGCGACGAGCGCGGCATCCGCTACGCGCCGGAGGCATCCGACTGACCGAGGCTGCCGCAGCGCCATTCAGCGACTCGCGCCGCCTGACCGGCCACAACCGGTTTTTCGACGGCCCCGGCGCCGTGCTCGAGACCGCGGAGCGCGACGCCGCAATCATCGCCGGCTGGGAACAGCGCGTGCGCCTTGCGCGGCGCGAACTGCGCTGGCCCGCCGATGCGCTCGCCGCCGTCACCCACGCGACCGGCGCCTCGCTCGCGTTCGCGGCGCCGCCCGACCAGCTGTTCACCGCCACCGAAGTCAATGAATGGGCGCTGTGCGCCGCGCTGGCCGAGCGCGACCCGGCGCGCAGCGCCGAACTGGTCGCCGCGCTCGCCGCCGAGCAGCCGGAGGAGACCGAGCCGCCGGTGCTCGATCCGGGCGGCGCGCTGCTGCGCCTGCGCCGGCGCGCGGCGCGCGAGGCCAACCCGAAGCTGCGCGCGCTGCTGGATGCAGCCGCGTCGCGCGGCCTCCCCTGGCTCGGCGACGACGAGCTCCTGACGCTCGGCGCCGGCACCGGCGGCCGCGGCTGGCTGCTGCACCAGCTGCCGGATGCCGCCGCGGTCCCCTGGCAGGACCTGCACGGCATCCCGACCGCGCTGGTCACCGGCACCAACGGCAAGACCACGGTGGTGCGCCTGATCGCGGCCTGCACGGCGGCCGGCGGCCGCAAGACGGGTTATTGCTGCACCGACGGCGTGTTCGTCGGCGAGCACGCCATCGGCACCGGCGATTATTCGGGCCCCGCCGGGGCACGGCGCGTGCTGCGCGACACGCGCGTCGAGGCGGCGGTGCTCGAGACGGCGCGCGGCGGCATCCTGCGCCGCGGCCTCGCGGTCGGCCACGCCGACGTCGCCGTCATCACCAGCATCACCGCCGACCATTTCGGCGAGTACGGCATCCACGACCTCGATGCGCTCGCCGCGGTGAAACTGACCGTCGCCTGCGCCCTCGATGACCACGGCCTGCTGGTGGCCAATGCCGACGACCCGGTGCTGGCGCGGCTCGCGCCCTCCGCCGGCAAGCCGATCGGCTGGTTCGCGCGCGACGCCAACCACTGGCTGCTGTCGGTGCACCGCCACGACGGCGGCGCGGTCTGCGGCGTCGCCAACGGCCGGCTGCTGCTCTCGCGCGGCGGCCAGGCCCATGACCTCGGCCCGGTTGCGGACATGCCGATCGCCGCGGGCGGGCACTCGCATTTCAATGTGTCGAACCTCGCCGCCGCCGCGCTCGCGGCGTCGGCGCTCGGCGTCGAGCCGGCGATCATCGCCGCGGTGTTCGCCCGCTTCGGCGCCGACCCGCAGGACAATGCCGGCCGGCTGATGCGCTACGAGCTCGGCGGCCTGAACCTGATCGTGGATTTCGCCCACAACCCGGCGGCCCTCGCCGGGCTCACGGACTTCGCGCAGCGGCTGCGCGGCGGCGGGCGCCTCGCGCTGCTGCTCGGGCAGGCGGGCAACCGCGAGGACGCCGACATCGACCGCCTGGCGGCGGTCGCGGCCGCGGCTGCGCCGGAACTCGTGGTGGTCAAGGAGCTCGGCAGCTACCTGCGCGGGCGCGAAGCCGGCGAAGTGCCGGCGCTGATCCGCCGCGCGCTCGCCCGCGCCGGCGTCGCCGACGCCGCGACCGCCGACGCAGCGGACGAGGAAGCCGCCGTGCGTGTCGCGCTCGCCTGGGCGCGGGCCGGCGACGTGCTGGTGCTGCCGTTGCACTCCCGGGACGGCCGTGCCGCCGCACTCACGCTGATCGAGCGGCTGCGCCGGCAGGGCTGGCAGGCCGGCCAGCCTTTGCCGACCACGTGATCTCTCTCGAAGCGCGCCCACCATGCCGCAACCTGCCGCAGTGGCCCGGCGCGCCACGCTCTGCCACCCGCGCGGTCAAGCGCGCCGGGACCCCGCGAGTGAGCGACTAAAGTTCCGGCGGAGCGAACGAGCGGGAGTCCCGGCAGCGCAGACCGCGCGGGAATGGGCGCGATTTCGCGCGCCGGGCCACTGCAACGGTCTTGAGGTATCGTGAGACATGGCCGGCCGAATTCCGCAGGCGTTCATCGACGAGCTGATCGCCCGCACCGACATCGTCGAACTGATCGGCGCGCGCGTGCAGCTCAAGAAGGCCGGCCGCGAGTGGAAGGCCTGCTGCCCGTTTCATGCCGAGAAAACGCCGTCGTTCTGGGTGAGCCCCGACAAGCAGTTCTATCACTGCTTCGGCTGCGGCGCGCACGGCACGGCGCTCGGTTTCCTGATGGAGCACGACAAGCTGCCGTTTCCGGACGCAGTGGACGAGCTCGCCTCGCGGCTGGGGCTCGACGTGCCGCGCGAGGACGACGGCCGCGCGGCGCGCCCGCGCCCGGGCGAGGGACTGTACGAGGTCCTCGGGCAGGCCGCGCAGTTCTATCGCGACGCGCTGCGCGAGTCGGCGCGCGCGAAGAAATACCTGGCGGATCGCGGCATCACGACCGAGAGCTGCGTCAAGTTCGCGATCGGCTATGCGCCGGATGCCTGGGACGCGGTGCTGAAGCGCTTCGGCGGCAGCCCGGAGCGCGAGCGCCTGCTCGCCGAGGCCGGCCTGGTCATCGAGCGCAGCGGCAAGGGCGAAGTGGGTTTCTACGACCGCTTCCGCGACCGCGTCATGTTCCCGATCCGCGACGCCCGCGGCCGGGTCATCGCCTTCGGCGGGCGCATCCTCGACGCCGGCGAACCCAAGTACCTCAACTCGCCGGAAACGCCGCTGTTCCACAAGGGGCGCGAGCTCTACGGCCTGTACGAGGCGCGCCAGGCGCTGCGCAAGGTCGAGCGGCTGATGGTGGTCGAGGGTTACGTGGACGTCGTGCGCCTGGCGCAGTCGGGCATTCCGTACGCGGTCGCGACGCTCGGCACGGCGACGACGCCGGAACACCTGAACCGCCTGTTCCGCGTCACCAGCGAGCTGGTGTTCTGCTTCGACGGCGACCGCGCCGGGCGCGCCGCCGCCTGGCGCGCGCTCGAGAACGCGCTCGAGCACGCGCGCGACGGCCGCCAGCTGCGTTTCCTGTTCCTGCCGGAGGGCCACGATCCGGACACGCTGGTCGGCGAAGAAGGCGCCGAGGCATTCGAGGCGCGCATCGACTCGGCGCTGCCGATCTCGGAATTCCTCGTCACCCAGCTCGCCGCGCAGGCCGACCTCGCGAGCGTGGACGGGCGCGCGCGGCTGGCCGAGCTGGCGCGGCCGCTGCTGGCGCGCGTGCCGGCCGGCGTGTACCACGAGCTCCTGCTCGAGCGCCTGGCGCAGGAAGTGCGCATGCCGGCCGGCCGGCTGGCGGACCTGCTCAAGGCGAAGCCCGGGGACGCCCGCGGGGTCTGGGCCCGGCGCAGCAGCCGGCCGTCGCACGGCAAACCGGCGCGTTCCGCCGGCCGCCAGCCGCTGCTGACACAGGCGATCATGTTGCTGCTGCACCACCCCGGTTCAGCCCGCGCAGTCACTACGACGCCACCCTGGCTCGATACCGACCAGCGGGGCTTCGCGGTGCTGCGCGAGCTGCTCGAGACTGCGCGCGCCGAACCCGCCCTGACCACCGCCCAGCTGGTCGAGCGCTGGCGCGAGCGGCCCGAGGGCGCACGCCTTGCCGAGCTCGCGGGCGAGGAATCCCTGGTCGCGGACGCGCGCGCGGCCGGGCGCGAGCTCGCCAACGTCCTGCAGCGCATCGGCGCGGAACTCGGGCCCGAGAAGCG
>CAYXUJ010000028.1:0-28599 GCA_964468395.1 uncultured Steroidobacteraceae bacterium | reverse complement strand
CTCTTTGTTGTTTCAAACATGCTCGACATGGGCGATCCCGAGCAGCACGACGCACGCAACAACCTCTGGGAATATGCGCCGCCTTTCCATGTCTTCGTAATGCACGGTTACGAGGTTGATTTCGTCTCGCCTCAAGGTGGCCCGGTCGAGTTCATGATGGAGCCCCTGGGCATCAGCAGCTATGCCATCAAGTACGAGAACTTCTTGGGCAAGGCTGGAAACACGCTGAAACCCGGTCAAGTTGATGCTGCCCAGTATCAGGCCGTTTATGTCGGTGGTGGCTACGGCACATTGTTCGACGTTGCTTCAAACGAAGAACTGATGAACCTCATTGGTCGCATCTACGAAGAGGGCGGCGTCGTGGGCGGCTGCGGACATGGTCCAGGCGGATTTGCCAACGCCAAGCTCAAGAGCGGCAGCTATCTGGTGCAAGGCAAGCGTGTGGCCGGGTTCCCGAACTCGACGGAGCGTGACAAGTCATGGGCCAAGGAAGGCAGCTTGTTGCCGTTTCTTGTCGAGGATCAACTCCGCAAGAATGGGGCACTGGCTCAAAACAAGAAAACATTGGCCGACAAGCATGCGGTCGTTGTCGATCAACGCATCGTTTCAACCATGTTCCTGCCATCCGCTGCCTTGGTGGCCGAGGAAATGGTTCGGTTGCTGGAGCGGGAGATTCCATGATTCCGGGCTTGGGCGCGCCGGCGCCCAACAAATCGCCGCAGGTGACGTCTGGCCCGCTGCGCACTCTTGCCGTTGCAAAAGTGCGCGTCGCTTCAAACGCACCTCAGCTTAGCCGTTAGATGTCACGCTGAGCACATGCGCCACTTCGTCTCCGCTCTGTTTGTCCTCGCCGGCCTTATCAAGGTCACACCGCTGATTGGGGTGCTCGGCGTGGAACGACTTCGGTCGCTGTATCAGATTTCCTTCGAAGGAACGGATCTGTTGCTCCTGATGCGCCACAGGGCCGTACTCTTCGGTGTGGTGGGTGGTCTGCTGCTGGTCGCCGCATTTCGCCCGGCACTTCGCGTCCTGGCAGCAACCGTTGGCCTCGTGAGTGTCGTGTCCTTTCTGTTGCTGGCGATGCCGCTGCACGAACTCAACGCCGCCCTGCAACGGGTCTTCTGGGCCGATGTCGTTGCCGGAACGGCGCTGGTTGTTGCGTTGTGGCTTGGTCGTGGCCAGATGCGGCGTGACATCTGACGCTGCGATGCAGCGGCTTCTCGTCACACTCGTACTGTTCCTGATTGCGGCCTCCTTCGCCGCCCCTTCCTGGTCACAGGATCCTGGCCAATGCCCGCGAACGGTTCCATCGACCGATCTCCTTGGCGAGCCGTTTCCGTCCTCCGACCATTGGTACGGCAGCGAAACGCTTGCGGTCATGCTGCGGCCGGACGGCATCTGGCGCGGGATGGGGCCCGCGCACGACTATCGCGACAAGCTGTTCTGGTGGAGCGTCGGTTTCAAGCCCGGGCTCGAGTCCAAGCTGAGCGTTTCGGCCAGGAAACTGACCGACCCGAATGCCAGGGCCGACATCTCCGCGCCGACCGGCGCGGAATCGCCGTCTCTCGGCGGATGGGCGATGCTTGTCGCAGTCGAGTTCCCGTCGGCCGGCTGCTGGGAGATCACCGGCCGCTACCTCGGTCAGTCGCTCGCCTTCGTCGTCGAGGTACGATCCGATCCGCCGTCGAATGAAGGAGGTGGGCCATGATCCGGGGTAGCTGCCTCTGTGGCGCCGTCGAATTCGAGATCGACCGCGCGGTCGGGCCCTTCGAGCTGTGTCATTGCAGCCGCTGCCGCAAGGCCAGCGGGTCCGCCTATCTCACCTGGCTAGGGGTGCGCCGCGAGGAATTCCGATTCGTTCAAGGCGCGGAGCTGATCAAGACATATGAGCGTCCGGTCAGCGAATCGCCACCCGCCTACGACACCAGCTTCTGCAGCCGCTGCGGCTCGCAGCTCCCAAACCCGTCGCGGACCGGGGAGCCCTGGTTCGAGATACCGGCGGGCGCTCTCGACGATGATCCGCAGATCAGGCCGGACAAGCACATCTATATCGACTTCAAGGCGCCGTGGGACCACATCGCCGATGACTTGCCGCAGATGACGAAGAAGGACATCCGGGCGGCCCGCAAGTCATCGCCATGATCGCGATCCGACGAGCGATGCCGGCGGATGCCGCTGCCCTGGCTGCGCTGGCAGAAAGTACCTTTCGCGAGGCATTCGCCGCGGACAATTCGCAGGAAAACCTGGACCAGCATTGCGCGCAGAACTTCGGGGCTGGCATACAGGGCGGGGAGATCGCCGATCCGCAGTTGATCACCCTGCTGGCTGAAACCGGCGGCAAGCTGGTCGGGTTCGCGCAACTCCGGCCCATGCACCCCTCGAGCAGTGTCCGGGCTGAACGGCCAGCCGAACTGCACCGGATCTACGTCGCCAGCGAGTGGCACGGCCGCGGCGTCGCCGGCGACTTGATGCGCCAGGTCATTGCGGCGGCCGTCGAAAGCGGTTCTGACTGCATCTGGCTGGGGGTCTGGGAACACAACCCCAGGGCAATCGCCTTCTATCGCAAGTTCGGCTTCCGCGTCGTCGGCGATCACTCATTCATGCTTGGCAACGATCAACAGCGTGACCTCATCCTGGCGGCACAGCTTGATGACCTGTCGTCGGTTGCCTGATGATGCGGGCAATCATGGACACCCGCCGCCGGCTGGCATTCGACCGCGAGATCGCGCTCAGCGAGCAATTCGTCGCCGCCGGGGACCTGGCACGCGCCTTCAGCCACCTCGAGCGCGCGCACGTCATCGGCCAGACATCCGTCAGCGCGCATTCGCAGGCCCATTGGCGGATGCTCAAGCTGGAACTTCGGCGGCGGCGGCCTGGCGCCGTGCTGGGCCAGGTGGCCCGGCTCATCCTGGGTGCCATCGGCTCGGCGGTCGGGGTCGTGCCGGTCGGCAACACCGGCGGCACCGACATCAGCATGTTCAAGCGCCTGCCGATCGCGCCCGAATTGCAGCAGATCATCGGCTCCGCACCGGAACGGAAGGACTCATGAAACCGCACAGGAACATGCATTTGCACATCGCGGCCTTTGCCGCCATCCTCACGGTCATGTCCGGCCCGGCGTTCGCGGCCGATCCACCCGAGGAGCCCGTCATGCAGAAAGTCCTGGGAATCGGCGGCCTGTTCTTCCGTGCCGAGGATCCGGCAGCGCTCGCGAAATGGTACGAGCAGCACCTCGGCATTTCGCCGGCGCCGACCAGCCTCGAGCAGCGTCCCTGGCAGCAGGAAGCGGGACCGACGGTGTTCGCGCCGTTCGAGAAGGGAACCGATTACTTCGGCAAGCCGGACAAGGCCTGGATGATCAACCTGCGCGTCGCGGACCTCGAGGCGATGGTGGCGCAGTTGCGCGCCGCGGGCATCACGGTCGAGGCCACGCAGGAATACCCCTACGGCAAGTTCGCGCGCCTGTACGATCCGGAAGGCAACCCGATCGAGCTGTGGCAACAGCTCGAGCCGCAGTGAGCCGGCTCAGGCCGTCAGCCGCGCGCTGATTTCCGCCAGGCGCGGCAGCACGCGCTCGATCTCCGCCTCGTTCTGCCGCCATTTTTCCGGGTCCGGTCGCGTCTGCGTGTGCCGCGACAACGGCAGGGGCTTCGACAGGTAGTCCGCGAGCCGCGCGTCCATTTCCAGCCCGGCGAATTGCAGCAACGGCTCAATCGTCGCGCGCGGATCCCGGATGAGGTCCTCGTAACGCACGGTCGTCCAGCGCTCGCGCGGCAGCGCTGCTAGGTCGTCGAGAATCGTCTCGTTCGCCGCCTGCCACTGGAAGGCGACGATCTCCTCCAGCGGCCGGCCGCGCAGGTGCTCGTATCCGGGCGGCAGCAGCAGCGACCACGGCCCGTCCCAGCCCGCGAGCCGTCGGTAGGTGACCCAACCCTGCGCGCGCCAGGCCTGCATCATGCTGCTGAGATTGGCGCGCGGCTCGCGCTGGAGGAACACGAACAGCGCATCGGGAAACACCTCGAGCAGGAACGGCACGCGCAGCGCGTTCTTCGGCGTCTTCTCGAGGAGCCGTGCTGCCGCGCCGGGCGCGGGCGGCTGCCGGTCGCGGTCGCGCAGCTTCGCGGCAAAGCGCCGGCGCAGCTCGGCGACGACTTCCGGCGTGGCGTGTTCCGCCGTCAGCCGGTTCGACGTCGCGCCGCCGCCGGGGCGCAGCGCGTCGATGCCCTCGATCAGCCGGTGGCTCTCGCCGCCGATCGTGTGCACGCCCGCCGCCTGGGCCAGCGTCTCGAACAGCAGCGTGCTGCCGGCGCGCGGTGCGCTCAGGATGATGATCGGACGTTCGATCGCAGGCAACGCGCCGGTTGCCGCCGCGGCGCCGGCAGCCGCGTCATCGCTGCGCGCAGATTGCGCGACGTTGAACTCCGCCGCCTCGCGCCGGCCGTCGCCGCCATCGCCGAACAACTGCGAGATGAGCCGGGCGTTGAGCGCCGCCTGCGCGCTGTAGCCGGTGCTGGCGACCCGCACCGGCGCGATGCCGGCGAGCTGCTGGCGGGTGAAGCCGAGCAGCTGCCGGAACTGGCCGCGCGCCTCCGGCGCGTCCCCGTGCAGGCTCCACAGCGAGCGCCAGTCGTGGCAGAAATCGAGCATCAGGCCGACGAGCTGGCCGACGGCGGCGGCGGACCCGGGGCGCTGGTCCGCGGGCGCGAGATCGCCGAGCAGGTCGAACGCCAGCTGCTCGACTTCCGCGGGCGGCATCAGCGGCGAGGAGTTGACCCGCTCGCACAGCAGGTTCGGCCGCGCTGCCGGATCGAACGCGACCAGCTTCGTGTCCGGGTCGGGCGCGCCGAAACTCTCGCCCTGGCCGCGCGCGACCAGGCGCCAGAACGCCGACGTGCCGGCCGTGTCGGCCACCAGGTGGACGCGCGCGTCGCTCACGGGATTCAGCACCTTGTGCGGGCGCCAGTTATCGAAGATCCAGGCCTCGCCCGCCGCCATGTGCACGTCCTGGTCGCCGCAGTGGAAGCGGACTTCCGGGCGCGTGATCACGGGTATGTGCACGCGCACGCGATGGAACCAGTGGTAGTTCATGTCGCTGTGCTGCGGCACCGAGCCGCCGCCGGCGATGCGCATCAGCCGCGAGCGCGACCAGACCGTGCTGAACGACGCCAGCACCTGCTGGATGTAGGGGCTGGCCAGCAGCGCCGGGGTCGGGCGCATCTCGCCGCTGACCTGGTCGTTCTGCCCGCCGCCGACCGAGATCAGCCGCGCGGCGGTGTTGCCCTCGTACTCGTTCGGGTGCCGCGACCAGGCCTCCGCGGGCAAGGCCTCGACCTCGGCGCGCAGCCGCTCGACGTCGAAACGGACTGGCAGGCGATAGAAATGCCGGGCGAGCTTCACCGCATCTAATTGTACGCGGCGCCGAACCGGAAGCTCGCGGTCACGCCCCAGGTCCGCGGCTTGCCGTACACGCCCGCCACCACGCCGGAGAACAGCGAACTGTCGAAGGCGTAGACGCGGTATTCCTCCTCGGTGAGGTTGTTGACGAAGGCTGCGACTTCCCAGCGCCCGTCCTCGGCCCCGTAGCCGATGCGCGCATTCGCCACCGTGTACGAGCCCTCCTTCTCGACCGGCGCGCACAGCACCGTGAAGCAGAACTTGTCCGTGTACTGGACGTCCGCCTGCACCGATGCAATGGCGCCGCCGAGCGGGAACTCGTAGCGCGCCAGCGCATTGCCGGAGAACGAGGGCGCCTGCGGCAGGTCGTGGTCCACGACCGTGGCCAGGTCGGGCAGCAGGATGTCCTTGACCTTGGAGTCGAGGAACGAAGCGCCGAGCTGCAGCGTCAGCCCGTCGGTCGGCCGCGCATTCAGCTCGAGCTCGAGGCCCTGCGCCTCGGCATCGAGGTTGATGACTGACTGCACGACGCCGACCTGCGCGAAGGCCTGGTAGTCCTCGTAGTCGTAGTAGAACGCGCTGACGTTGAGCGTTGCGTTGCTGCCGAGGTTCGCCTTGACGCCGAGCTCGTAGGAGTTCAGCACCTCGGGATCGAACGGCATGCCCTCGAGGAACGCGGCCTGGTTCGGGTCGTACGGCGTGCCGGTCGAGAACGTGTAGCCGCCGCTCTTGCTGCCGCGGTTGAAGCTCAGGTACCAGAGCATGTTGTCGGCCTGGTAATCGAGCTCGAGGCGCGCGGCGACGTCGTCGAAGGATTTCTTGGCATCGCCCGGAGTGATGGAGCTGCCGCCGGGGAACACCTCGTTCTGGTTAAAGATGATCGTCACCGCCGGGGTCAGGCCGGGAACCTCGGGCGCGCTGCCGAAGTACGCGCCCTCGCGGGTGTCGTGCCACCAGCGCAGGCCGCCGATCAGCTTCCAGCGCTCGGCGAAGCTCCACTCGTCCTGGAAGAAGATCGCGTATGAGGTGGTCTTCTGCGAGAAGCTGACGTCCGGGTCGTAGCCATAGAACGGGTCGGCGAACTTGCCGATGTAGTCGCCGTCCACGTACATGCCGAACACGCCGCCGACCAGCTCGTGCGCGCCCGCCGATTTCGACAGGCGGACTTCCTGCGAGAACTGGTCGAGCTTGCTGCCCTGGAAGAAGTACACGCCCTCGTCCGGCGAGGAGTCGCCGCCCTCGGTGTAGAACTTCTTCGAGTGCTGGTAATCGGTGATCGAGACGAAGCCCAGCTCGCCGATGTCGGCATCGATGCGCAGCGTCGTGCCGAAGATTTCGCGGTTGACGTAGGAAGGCTCAGTCTCCGCGGTCGCGTACGGGTCGCCGCCGCGGCTCGGGATGATGGCGTCGTTGCGGTAACCGGTGCCGCTCTCGCCGGGGCCCGTGCCCCAGAAGGCGCAGGAAACCGTCGGCGGCGTGAACTCGCCCTGGAACTGCGCGTTCGGGCAGGCCGGCTCGTGCGAGTAGAGCCCCGCCTGCGTTTCCTTGTTCGCCTCCATGTAGCGCACGATCAGGTTGACGTCGGTGCCGTCGTTCGGCTGCCAGGCGAGCGAGCTGCGCACGGCGTAGTGGTCATTGCCGCCGCGGTCGGGGACGCCGTCCACCACCGACTTCATCCAGCCGTCGTCCTGGTTGCTGATGAAAGCGAGGCGGCCCTGCACGTTGTCGGCGAGCGGGCCGGAGATGGCGCCGTTCAGGATGATCTGCTCGTAGCTGCCGACCGTCAGGTCGGTGTAGCCCTCGAACTCGCGGGTCGGCCGGCGCGAGATGAACTGGATGGCGCCGCCGGTCGCGTTGCGGCCGAACAGCGTGCCCTGCGGGCCGCGCAGCGTCTCGACGCGCGCCAGGTCGAACACCGGGAAGCTCGCGAGGTTGATCGAGCTCGAATAGCTGTCGTCCTGGTAGACGGCGACCGGCGGCTCCTGCTGGTCGCCGTAGTCGTTCTGCGAGACGCCGCGGATGTTGAACACCACCTGCGCCGAGGAGTAGGCATTCATCTTGAGGCTGGGCACGGCGCGCACGATGTCGGTCGCGGTCGTGATGTTGAGGTCCTTCAGCGCCTCGTCGCCGAGCGGCGTCACGGCGATGCCGACGTCCTGGATGTTCTGCTCGCGCTTCTGCGCGGTGACGACGACTTCGCCGAACGGCGTCGCTTCGCGCACGGGCTCCGCCTGGTCCGCGGCGGCCGATAGCGGGTGGCTGCACAGCATGGCCGTGCCGAGCGCCCAAAGGGCGGCGCCTCCGCCGGCAGACGGAATATGGTGACGCATGTTCATTGCCCCCTGCCGGCGTTGCGCCGGAATTAAGACCGACCGGCCTCCCGCAACCACCCCAGCACATAGGCCGAGTAGGAGCGCCAGACCTCCAGATGGTACTCCGCGGCCCCGGTTCTCCAAAGAACGACCTCTGACTTGCCCAGGACGGTCCGGGTACAGGCCCCCGGCGGGAAGGCCGCGGGGTCCAGGTCCAGGGGGCAGCCGCTGTTCAGGATCTCGGCGGCATCCGGCCCGGCTACCCGTACCGCCTGCTGGCGCTGGCTGACGTCCACCAGGGAATGCGGGATGCCGGCGAGCGCCGCTTCCAGCTGCGCCGCCAGCGGTGCCGGATCGGTCGCAGGCGCCAGCAGCAGGTGTTCGTCCGGCCCGAGCCACAGCGCCGCCCGGCCGCCGGCGGTGTTCGCGCGGCAGGCATCCTCCGGCAGCGGCACGCCGAATGCCGCGCCAACGGCGCGGCGCGCCTCCGGACCGCCCTGGAAGACGAAACGCGTTGCCGGCGCGCCGATCCTCGTGTCAGCCATGCAGCCGCGCTCCTTCCGGATCGTAGAACACCGGGTTCACGACCTCGGCCGCGATCTCGCCCTCCGGCATCGGCAGGTACAGCGTCTGCCCGATGCGCGCGCGCCCGCCGGCGACCATCGCCAGCGCGATCGAATGCCCGAGCGCGGCGCTGAAGTAGGAGGACGTCACGTGGCCGATCGGCCGCAACGGCGGCTTGAGTCCCGGCTCGGCCGCCAGTTGCGCGCCCTCTTCGAGCACGACGCCGGCATCGCGCGTGCGCAGGCCGACCAGCTGCTTGCGATGCGCATCTTTCATCGCTGCCCGCGTCAGTGAACGCATACCGACGAAGTCTTCCTTGTTGCGGCCGATCGCCCAGGCGAGGCCGGCGTCGTCGGGCGTGGCCGTGCCGTCCGTATCCTGGCCGACGATGATGTAGCCCTTCTCCGCGCGCAGCACATGCATGGTCTCGGTGCCGTAGGGCGCGATGCCGAGCGGCTTGCCCGCCGCGCGCACGGCTTCCCACACCGCCGCGCCGCGGTCCGCCGGCACGTTGATCTCGTAGCCGAGCTCGCCGGTGAAGCTGACTCGGAACAGCAGCATCGGCGCGCCGCAGATGCTGCCGGTCGTGACCGCCATGTGCGGCAGCGCCGCGGCGGAGATGTCGGCGCCCGCGACGAGCGGTTGCAGCAGTTGCCGCGCCAGCGGCCCCTGCACGGCGATGACGGCGTACTGCTCGGTGACGGACGTGAGCCAGACCTGCAGCTCCGGCCATTCCGTCTGCCGGTAGTCTTCCATCATCGCCAGCACGCGCGCGGCGCCGCCGGTCGTCGTCGTCACGTGGAAGCGGTCGGCGGCGAGGCGCGCGATCACGCCGTCGTCGCAGATGAAGCCGTCCTCGCGCAGCAGGATGCCGTAGCGCGCGCGGCCGGGCGCGAGGCGCGAGAAATCGTTGACGTACAGCCGGTTCAGGAACGCGGCGGCATCCGGCCCGACCACCGCGATCTTGCCGAGCGTCGAGGCATCGAACATCCCGCACGCGCGGCGCACGGCCAGGCATTCGCGCGCGACGGCCGCGTGCATGTCCTCGCCGGCCAGCGGGAAGTAGCGCGCCCGCTTCCACTGGCCGACGTCCTCGAACACTGCGCCCTGCGCCGCCGCCAGGTCGTGCATCGGCGTCGTGCGCACCGGGTCGAACAGCTCGCCGCGCGCCATGCCGGCCAGGCTGCCGAAGCTGACCGGCGTGTACGGCATGCGGAAAGTCGTGTGGCCGACCTCGGGCACGGGCTTGCCCAGCCAGCCGGCGACGATGCCGAGCGCGTTGAGGTTCGAGGTCTTGCCCTGGTCGGTCGCCATGCCGACCGTGGTGTAGCGCTTGATGTGCTCGATCGAGCGGAAACCTTCGCGCGCGGCGAGCGCCAGGTCGCCGACCGTCACGTCGTTCTGCCAATCCACGAAGGCCCGCGCGCCGCCGGTCTCCGGCGCGCGCGGGGATCCGGCGGCCATCGCTTCCGCCTCGTCGTCGTCCACGGCAAAACGCGGGGCCATGCCGGCGAAGCCGCAGTCGCGGGCCGCGGCTGCGCCCGCTTCCGCGCCATCCGCCAGCGCCGCCGCCAGGCCGTAGCGCCCGCGGCAGGCGCCCACCGGGCGCGCGCGTTCGGCGGCGCTGCCCGGCACGAATGCGCCGGCCGTCTCGTCCCACTGCAAGGCACCGCGGGACTGCGAGAAGAGGTGCACGCTCGGCGTGAAGCCACCCGACATCAGCACCAGGTCGCAGCGCAGGCGTCGCCGCCCCGCCGTCCCACCGTTTTCCGCCGCAACGTCGATCGAGCGGACGCGCAGATGGCCGCGGGTGCCGAGCACCGCCGCACCTGTCAGCGTCTCGATGCCGGCGCGGTGCGCGGCCTGCTGCGGCGCCGCGTCCGCGCCGGCGCGCAGGTCGGCGATCGCGGCAATTTCGACACCGGCAGCCTGCAAATCGAGCGCCGCGCGGTAAGCGCTGTCGGTCGCCGTGACCACGACCGCGCGGCTGCCCGCGCGCACGCCGTAACGATGCAGGTAGGCGCGCGCCGCGCCCGCCAGCATGATCCCGGGCCGGTCGTTGCCCGCAAAGACCAGCGGTCGTTCGATTGCGCCGGTCGCGAGCACGACCTCGCGCGCACGGACCTGCCAGAGCCGCTCGCGCGGCCGGCCGTCGCCGGGCGCGGCGAGATGATCGGTGAGCCGCTCGACCAGGCCGATCGCGTTGTGCGGGAAGTAGCCGAATGCCGTCGTGCGCGGCAGCAGCGTCAGGCGCGGATGCTGCGCCAGCGCCGCGACCGTCCGCGCGACCCAGTCGGCGGCGGCGAGGCCGTCGATGCGCCCCGGCGCGCCGGCGAGCAGCGAGCCGCCCGGCTCGGCCTGCTCGTCGCACAGGATCACGCGCGCGCCGGCTTCGGCGGCTGCCAGCGCCGCCGACAGCCCGGCGGGCCCGGCGCCGGCCACCAGCACGTCGCAATGCGCATGCCGTTGCGCGTAGCGGTCGGGGTCCGGCAATGACGGCGCGCGGCCGAGGCCGGCAGCCTTGCGGATCAGCGGCTCGTAGACCGCGGCCCAGGCCGAGCGCGGCCACATGAATGTCTTGTAATAGAAGCCGGCGGGCAGCAGCGGCGACAGCAGGTCGCTCAGGCGCCCGACGTCGAAGCCGAGGCTCGGCCAGCGGTTCTGCGACAGGGCATGGAGCCCGTCGTACAGCTCGACCTGCGTCGCCCGCAGGTTCGGCGTCCAGCGCGCGGCGTCGCGGCGAATCGTCACGAGCGCGTTCGGCTCCTCCGCGCCCGCGGTCAGGATGCCGCGCGGCCGGTGGTACTTGAACGAGCGGCCGGTCAGGTGCACGCCGTTCGCGAGCAGCGCCGAGGCGAGGGTGTCGCCGGCCAGGCCCTCGAATGGGCGGCCGTCGAAGGTGAATTGCAGCTTGCGCGCGCGGTCCACGCGCCCGCCGCCCGGCGTGCGGAACGCGCTCATCCCGGCGGCCGCTCGCCGATGCGGTAGGTGGCGACGAAGCGGTCGCTGCGCGTGTCCCGCAGCGCATTGAAGAATCGCCCGCAGCCGCGCAGGTGGCGCCAGCGCTCCGCGTGCGGCCCTTTCGGGTTGCTGCGCACGTAGAGATAGTCCGCCCACTGCCGGTCGTCGAGCGCGGCCGGCTGCGCCGGGCGCGCGAGGTGCGCCTGCCCGCCATAGGCGAACTCGATCTCGGGACGATCGCCGCAGTACGGGCAGCGGATCAGCAGCATGACGGCATCAGTGCGCGACCGCCGCCGCGGCCGCCTCGTCGATCAGCGCGCCGTCGCGGAAGCGCTCGAGCGTGAACGGCGCATTGATCGGGTGCGGCTCGTCATGGGCGATCGTCCAGGCGAAGACCTGCGCCGAGCCCGGCGTCGCCTTGAAGCCGCCCGTGCCCCAGCCGCAGTTGACGTACAGCCCGGGCACCGGCGTCTTGCCGATGATCGGCGAGCGGTCGGGCGTCACGTCCACGATGCCGCCCCAGTTGCGCAGCATCCGCAGCCGCCGGAACTGCGGGAACAGCTCGCAGATCGCCTCCAGCGTGTGCATGTTGACGTGCAGCCCGCCGCGCTGCGTATAAGAAGTGTAGGCGTCGGTGCCGGCGCCGATCACCAGCTCGCCGCGGTCCGACTGGCTGATGTAGGCGTGGATGGCGTTCGACATCACGACGCAGGGGAACACCGACTTGACCGGCTCGGACACCAGGGCCTGCAGCGGGAAGCTTTCCAGCGGCAGGCGCACTCCCGCCATGTCCATGATGACGCTCGAGTGGCCGGCCGCGACCACGCCGACGCGGCCGGCGCGGATCGGGCCGCGCGTGGTCTCGACCGCCTCCACCGCGCCGCCCGCGCCGCGGCGGATGCCGGTCACCTCGCAGTTCTCGACGATGTCCACGCCGAGCGCGTCGGCGGCGCGCGCATAGCCCCAGGCGATCGCATCGTGGCGCGCCGTGCCGCCGCGGCGCTGCAGGGCCGCGCCCATCACCGGGTAGCGAATATCCGCGCCGATGTTGAGCGGCGGGCAGAACGCCTTCGCCTCCGCCGGCGACAGCCACTCGTTGTCCACGCCATTGCAGCGATTGGCATGGATGTGTCGCTTCAGCACCTGCACGTCGTGGACCGTGTGCGCCAGCATCATCACGCCGCGCGGCGAGAACATCACGTTGTAGTTCAGGACCTGCGACAGCCCTTCCCAGAGCTTCACCGCGTGGTCGTAGAGCGCGATGCTCTCGTCGAACAGGTAGTTGGAGCGGATGATCGTGGTGTTGCGGCCGGTGTTGCCGCCGCCGATCCAGCCCTTCTCGAGCACCGCGACGTTGGTCAGCCCGTGCTCGGCGGCGAGGTAATACGCCGTGCCCAGGCCGTGGCCGCCGCCGCCGACGATGACCGCGTCGTAGGCCGCCTTCGGCTCCGCCCGCCGCCACTGCTCGCGCCAGCCGCGATGGCTGCCGAGGCTCTTCCACAGCAGGCTGAGTCCGGACCAGGATTGCCGCTTCACGGACGCGCTACGCTTTCAGCTCGCTGTTGTCCGGGTCGTAGGGCGAGTCCACCAGCACGGTCGCGTCCCGGCGCTCGCCGAGGATCTCGATCCGGAGTTTCGTGCCGACGGCGGCGAACGCGGACTGCACGTAGCCGATCGCCAGGCTCTTCTTCAGCACGTGGCCGTAGTATCCCGAGGTCGCGCGGCCGACCATGGCGCCCTTGCCGTCGAACAGCGGCTCGTTGCCGAGCGGGTCGGCGTCGGTGACGCCGTGGACCTCGATCGTGACGAAACGGTTCGGCACGCCCGCGGCCTGCTGGCGTTCGAGCGCCTCGCGGCCGATGAAATCGCCCTTGCCGAGCCGCACGAAGCGGTCGAGGCCGGCCTCGAACGGCGTGTAGTCCGGCGTCAGGTCGAGGCCCCACATGCGGTAGGACTTCTCGAGGCGCAGCGACTCCATCGCCCGCATGCCGGCCATGCCGATGCCGAACTCCTCGCCGGCCGCGAACAGCGCGTCGAACAGGTGGTGCGCGTACTCGACCGGGAAGTGCAGTTCCCAGCCGAGGCTGCCGACGAAGTTGACGCGCAGCAGGTAGACGTCCGGCGCCAGGCCGACTTCGGCCACCTGCCCGGTGAGCCAGGGGAAGGCCGCATTGTCGAGCGGCGTGTCCGTGAGCTTCGCCAGCACCTCGCGCGAGCGCGGGCCGGTCAGCACGAAGCAGCCGCGCGCAGTCGTGATGTTGCGGAGCCCGACCGAGCCGTCGGCCGGCAGCATCTTCTGCAGGTAGTCGCTGTCGTAGCGCTCGGCGGCGCCGGCGCTGACGACGTAGAACCGCTGCTCGCCGAGCTTCGTGATCGTGAACTCGGAGCGGATGCCGCCGCGGCGGGTCAGCGCATGGCACAGGGACATGCGGCCGATGCGCGTCGGCACCTTGTTGGCGACCAGGCCGTCGAGCCAGGCCTCGGCGCCGGGTCCTGTCACCTCGTGCTTGGTGAACGGCGTCAGGTCGAAGACGCCGACGCCGCCGCGCACCCGCCGGCACTCGTTGCCGACGTGCTCGAAGTAATTCGTGCGCCGGAAGCTCCATTCGTCCCGCGGCTCGACGCCCGCCGGCGCGAACCAGTTGGCGCGCTCCCAGCCGTAGCGCTGGCCGAACACCGCGCCCATGCGCTTCAGCTTGTCGTAGACCGGGCTCGTCTTGGCGGGCCTCGCGTCCGGGCGCTCCTCGTCCGGGAAATGCACCGTGAAGACGTTGCGATACGTCTCCTCGTTCTTCTGCACCACGTAGCGCTTGCTGGTGTAGGGCCCGAAACGCCGCGGATCCACCGCCAGCATGTCGATGCCCGGCTCGCCCTCGACGATCCACTCCGCGAGCTGCCAGCCCGAGCCGCCGGCCGCGGTGATGCCGAAGCTGTGGCCCTCGTTGATCCAGAGGTTATTCACGCCCCAGGCCGGGCCGACCATCGGGCTGCCGTCGGGCGTGTAGGCGATCGGCCCGTTGACGACGTCCTTGATGCCGCAGTTCGCGAGCGCCGGCACGCGCCGCTGCGCGGCCTCGACGTGCGGCAGCAGCCGGTCGATGTCGCCGTCGAACAGGCTCTTGCCGAACCAGTCCGGCACGCCGTCGGCGAAGCGCGCCGGCGCGCCCGCCTCGTACGGGCCGAGGATCCAGCCGAGCCGCTCCTCGCGCAGGTAGTAGGACTTGTCCGACTCGCGCAGCACGGCGAGCTCGCGGCCGCCTTTCTGCCGGTAGGCCTTCAGCTCCGGCGACTCGTCGTAGACGATGTACTGGTGCTCGACCGGGATGGACGGGACGTTGAGCCCGAACATCCGCCCGACCTGGCGCGCATAGTTGCCGGTCGCGCAGACCACGTGCTCGGCGACGATCTCGCCCTTGTTGGTCTGCAGCAGCCACTCGCCGGAGCGGCTGCGCGACACGCCGGTGACTTCCGTCTGCTCGTGGATCTCCGCGCCGCGCGCGCGCGCGCCCTTGCGCAGCGCCATCGTCAGGTCGGCGGGCGCGATGTGGCCGTCGTCGGGATGATAAAGAGCGCCGATGATGGCGGGCGTGTCGTCGCTGCCGCCGAGCTCGACCAGCGGCCAGAGCTCTTTCACCTCGCGCGGCCCGATCACCTGGAAAGGCACGCCGATCGTGTTCGCCGTGCCGCAGTACTTGTGGTACTCGTCCATGCGCTCGCGGCAGGTCGCGAGCCGCAGGTTGCCGGTCACGTGGAAGCTGACGTCCTGGCCGGTCTCCGCCTGCAGGCGCTTGTACAGGTCGACCGAGTACTTGTGCAGCTGGCCGACCGTGTAGCTCATGTTGAAGAGCGGCAGCAGGCCCGCGGCGTGCCAGGTCGAGCCGGCGGTCAGCTCCGCGCGCTCCAGCAGCACCACGTCCGACCAGCCCTTGTGCGCCAGGTGATAAAGGGTGCTGACCCCGACCACGCCGCCGCCGATCACGACCACCCGCGCATGCGTCTTCATCTGGCGTCGCCCCCTTTGGCCCGGCAGTTTAGCCGTTGGCGCATGGCCGGCGACTCCAAAAGCGACGGCCCCGTGTCGGAATCAGACATCCCGGGCGGCGCCGGTGGCATACTGAAGGACGGATGCGCGGCCGCGTCGACAGCATGGAACACCAGGCTCCCCCGCCCCGGAGCCGGTACGGCTTCCTGACCCTCGCCAACTACTCGCTGATCGCGGTCTCGAACGCGGTCGAGCCGCTGCGCATGGCGAACCGGGTCGCGGGGCAGCCGGTTTACGAGTGGGCGATCGCCAGCCTCGACGGCCGTCCGGTGCCGGCGAGCAACGGGCTCGAGCTCAGCCCGACGGTCGCGCTCGACAAGCTCGGCAAGGTCGACATCCTGTTCGTGTGCGGCGGCATCGACGTCCGCGCGGCGGTGTCGGCGCCGCTGCTCACGGCGCTGCGGCGCCTGGCCGAGCGCAAGGTCGCGCTCGGCGGCCTGTGCACCGGCGGCTATGCGCTGGCCCGCGCCGGCCTGCTCGACAACACCCGCGCCACCATCCACTGGGAGAACCTGCCGGCGCTGCGCGAGGAATTCCCGCGCGTGCAGATCAACGACCAGCTGTTCAGCATCGACCGCGAGCGCTACACCTGCTCCGGCGGCACGGCGCCGCTCGACCTGATGCTGAACCTGATCCGGCTGAAGCACGGGCCGCGGATCTCGCAGCTGGTCTCCGAGCAGTTCGTGCTCGAGCGCGTGCGCAGCGACCGCGACCGCCAGTACGTGCCGCTGCGCGCCCAGCTCGGCGCCTCGCACCACAGCATGATCAAGGTCGCGCAGCTGATGGAGCAGAACATCGAGAAGCCACTGTCGCTCGACCGCATCGCGCGCACGACCGGCCTGTCGCGGCGGCAGATCGAGCGCCTGTTCCGCCGCCACCTCGACTGCGTGCCGAAGAAGTACTACCTCGAGATGCGGCTGCGCCGCGCGCGCGAGCTGCTGCTGCAGACCGCCATGCCGATCATGGACGTCACGACCTCCTGCGGCTTCAAGTCGCCGCCGCATTTCTCGCGCTGCTACCGCAGCCATTTCGGCCACCCGCCGAGCGCCGAGCGGCGGGTCGCGACGGCCGTCCCGGTTCCCCCGGCCCCGTCGCCGCCGGACAAGCCCTTGTCGCAAAACGGCTAGCCGCCGGCCGACCCGCCGCCTAACATCCCGTCAGTCGCCCGTACCGGAGTGGTCCCAGATGCCCGAGGCAGCAGAGGGTGAGTTCGACCTGCGCACGCTCGACGACGCGGAGCTCACCGAGCAGGTGCACGACGACCTGTACAACGGGCTGAAGGCCGAGGTCGAGGAAGCGACGCGCATCTTCCTCGAGCGCGGCTGGTCGCCCGAAAAGGTGCTGAACGACGGCCTGGTCGAGGGCATGCGCATCGTCGGCATCGATTTCCGCGACGGCATCCTGTTCGTGCCCGAGGTGCTGCTCGCCGCCAACGCGATGAAGGGCGGCATGGAGATCCTGCGCCCGCTGCTGGCCGAGACCGGCGTCGAGCCGATCGGCAAGATCGTGATCGGCACGGTCAAGGGCGACATCCACGACATCGGCAAGAACCTGGTGTCGATGATGCTCGAGGGCGCCGGCTTCGAGGTCGTCGACCTCGGCATCAACAACCCGGTCGAGAAATACCTCGCCGCGCTCGAGGAGCACAAGCCCGACTTCCTCGGCATGTCGGCGCTGCTGACGACCACGATGCCCTACATGAAGGTCGTGATCGACACGCTGAAGGAGAAGAACCTGCGCGACAAGTACATCGTGCTGGTCGGCGGCGCGCCGCTCAACGAGGAATTCGGCAAGGCGATCGGCGCCGACGCCTATTGCCGCGACGCGGCGATCGCGGTCGAGACCGCCAAGCGCCTGCTGGCCGAGCGCCGCGCCGCGCAGGCGCACTGAGCATCCTGCCGCCATGGACGCGCCCGCCCGCCAGCTCGTGATCGCCTGCGGCGCGCTCGCGCGCGAGATCGCGGCGCTGCGCCGCGCCAACGGCTGGTCCGCGCTCGACGTCGTGTGCCTGCCGCCCGAGCTGCACAACCGCCCGGAGCGCATCGCGCCGGCCGTGCGCGCGGCGATCCGCGAGAACCGCGCGCGTTACGCCGGCATCTTCGTCGCCTACGGCGACTGCGGCACGCGGGGCGCGCTCGACGCCGTGCTGCGCGAAGAAGGCATCGAGCGCATCGCCGGCGCGCACTGCTACGAGTTCTATGCGACGCCGGCGGCCTTCGCGGCGCTCGCGGAAGCGGAGCCGGGCACCTTCTACCTGACGGATTTCCTGCTGCGGCATTTCGAGCGCCTGGTGATCGGCGCGCTCGGCATCGACCGGCACCCGGAACTGATGCCGACCTACTTCGGCAATTACCGCCGCCTGGTCTACCTGGCGCAGGCGCCGCAGGCCGGAGCGGAGGATCAGGCGCGCGCCATCGCCGCGCGGCTCGACCTCGAGTACCGGTTCCAGGCGACCGGCTATGGCGGGCTTGAGCGGAGCCTCGCCGGGTTTGCCGGCCGCCCGCAGGCCCCGCCATGGCCAGCCTGACGCTGATCTTCTGGCGCGACATTCCCGCGCAGGTCGTGGTCAGGCGCGGCCGCGAGACCGCCAAGGTCAAGCTCTCGCACCGGTTCCAGGAAGCGGTGGACCGCGCGGCCATGCGCGCCGGCAAGGGCAGCTCCGATGCCTACCTCGCGGAATGGCGGCGCGGCCCGGCCAGCCCCTGCAGCGACGACATCGAGCGGGAAGCCGCCGCCGAGGCCGCGCGCATCGAGGCGCAGTACAGCGACGCGGACCTCGAGCGGCTGGTGCGCGCGCACGGCGTGGCGGCGACGGATGCCGCGCCGCCGCCCGCGAGCTGAGGCCGCGCCCGTGTACCGCATGCGCCTGTGGTCCGTCCGCCACGCCCGCGGACTGAACCGCGTGTACAACGGGCTCGAGTCCGTGCTCGTCGCGCTGGCGCCGGTGTGGCGCGCGATCGGCTGGCGCCGCGTCGAGCGGCCGATGGCGGCGGTCGAGCGCGCGGCCAAGGGTTTCCTGTTCGACTGCCGCATGTGCGGGCAATGCGTGCTGAGCTCGACCGGCATGTCCTGCCCGATGAACTGCCCGAAGCAGCTGCGCAACGGCCCCTGCGGCGGCGTGCGCGCCAACGGCCATTGCGAGGTCATCCCGGAGATGAAATGCGTGTGGGTGGCGGCGTTCGAGGGCGCGCAGCGGATCCCGGGCGGCGTCGACGCCATGCGCACGCTGCAGCCGCCGGTGGACCAGCGCCTGCAGGGCGGCTCGTCGTGGCTGCGCGTCGTGCGCGAGAAGACGGGGGAGCGCCCGTGAGGTTCGACGACGAGCCGGTGCCGGGCTATCCGCTGCCGATCCTGCCCGGCCACGTCTCGCCCGGGCGCTTCGAGCGCGTGCTGCGCGCAGGCGGCTTCGCGGTGACCGCCGAGCTGGCGCCGCCCGACTCGGCGGACCCGGAAGAAGTGTACCGGCGCGCGCGGGTGTTCGACGGCTATGCCGATGCGATCAACGCCACCGACGGCAGCGGCGCCAATTGCCACATGTCGAGCCTCAGCGTCTGCGCGCTGCTGACGCGCGTCGGCTATGCGCCGGTCATGCAGATCTCCTGCCGCGACC
Organism: uncultured Steroidobacteraceae bacterium; assembly: GCA_964468395.1. Taxonomy (GTDB): domain Bacteria; phylum Pseudomonadota; class Gammaproteobacteria; order Steroidobacterales; family Steroidobacteraceae; genus SCUD01. The sequence continues at coordinate 9,716 of CAYXUJ010000028.1, read as the reverse complement.
GCAACCGCATCGCGATCCAGGGCGACATCCTGGGCGGCGCGGCGATGGGCGTCTGCAACCTGCTGTGCCTGACCGGCGACGGGGTGCAGGCGGGCGACCATCCGCAGGCGCGGCCGGTGTTCGACCTCGACAGCGTGTCGCTGCTCGGCATCGCCCGCACCCTGCGCGACGACCACCACTTCGAGAGCGGCCGCAAGATCACGATGGCGCCGCGCGTGTTCCTCGGTGCGGCGGAGAATCCGTTCGTCGAGCCGCTGGCCTGGCGGGCGCAACGCCTGGCGAAGAAAGCCGCCGCCGGCGCCCAGTTCATCCAGACCCAGTACTGCTTCGACGTGCCGCGCCTGCGGCAATTCATGGCCGCGGTCGAGGACCTCGGCCTGCTCGACCGGGTGTTCATCCTGGTCGGCGTCGGCCCGCTGCGCAGCGCGAAGACCGCGGAATGGATGCGCACGCACGTGCCGGGATTGCACATCCCGGACTCCGTCATCGCCCGGCTCGCCGGCGCCGCTGACCAGGCGCGCGCGGGGCGCGACCTCTGCATCGAGCTGGTGCAGGAAATCCGCGGCATCCGCGGCGTGCACGGCGTGCACATGATGGCCTATCGCCAGGAGGAGTCGGTCGCCGAGGTCATCGAGCGCTCGGGCGTCCTCGCGGGCCGCGTCCCCTGGCACCCGGCGCGCGATGCCGCGGCCTCTCCGTCACAGGAATCCACATGACCGACACCGTCGTCAGTTCCGCCACCCGCGAGGTCGTGATCGGCTTCGACCGGCCCTTCGTCATCATCGGCGAGCGCATCAACCCGACCGGGCGCAAGCTGCTCGCCGCCGAGATGGCGGCAGGCGACTTCAGCCGGGTCGAGTCGGATGCCCGCGCACAGGCCGAGGCCGGCGCGCACATGCTGGACGTCAACGCCGGCATCCCGCTCGCCGACGAGCCGGCGATCCTGGCCAGGGCGGTGCAGCTCGTGCAGTCGATCACCGACCTGCCGCTGTCCATCGATTCCTCGATCGTCGCCGCGCTCGAGGCAGGCCTCGCCGTCTACCGCGGCAAGGCGCTGGTGAACTCCGTCACCGGCGAGGAGGAACGGATGGAGGCGGTCCTGCCGCTGGTGAAGAAGTACGGCGCCGCGGTGGTCGCCATCTCCAACGACGAGACCGGCATCTCGGAGGACCCGGACGTGCGCTTCGCGGTCGCCAGGCGCATCGTCGAGCGCGCCGCCGACCACGGCATCCCGGCCTGCGACGTCGTGGTCGATCCGCTGGTGATGCCTATCGGCGCGATCAACAGCGGCGGCGTGCAGGTGATGCACCTGCTGCGCCGCCTGCACCGGGAGCTGAAGGTCAACACCACCTGCGGCGCCTCGAACATCAGCTTCGGCCTGCCGAACCGCGACGGCATCAACAGCGCCTTCCTGACCATGGCGATCGCCTCGGGCCTGACCTCGGCGATCACCAACCCGCTGCACGTCGAGACGATGCGCGCCTGCATGGGCGCCGACGTGATGATGGGACACGACCCGCATTGCGAGCGCTGGATCGCGCGCTTCCGCGAGGCGGCGCCGCCCGGGGCGGACGGCGAGGCCGCACGCGGCCGGCGCGAGCGCGGCCGCAGGCCGCGGGCGTAGCGAACGACCATGGCCGACCGCGATCACCTCGTCGTCTTCATGCCCTCCGGCAAGCGCGGCCGCTTCCCGGCCGGCACGCCGCTGCTGGCGGCGGCGCGCGCGCTCGGCGTGGACGTGGATTCCGTCTGCGGCGGGCGCGGCATCTGCGGCCGTTGCCAGGTCGTGGTCGCCGAGGGCGAATTCGCCAAGCACGGCGTGCGCTCGGGCGCGGCCAGCGTGTCGCCGGTATCCGAGGTCGAGACGCGCTATGCCGCCCGCAAGGGGCTGGCCGCGGGGCGGCGGCTGTCCTGCTCCACGCGCCTGCAGGCCGACGTGGTCGTGGACGTGCCGCCGGAAAGCCAGGTGCACCGGCAGGTCGTGCGCAAGGACGCCGACGCGCGCGAAATCCGGCTCAACCCGGTCGTGCGGCTGCATTACGTCGAGGTGCGCGAGCCCGACATGCAGGACCCGTCCGGCGACCTGCGGCGGCTGATGGAGGCGCTCGAGCGCGAATGGCAGCTGACCGGCCTCGCGTCCGACCTCGCGGTGCTGCGAGACCTGCAGCCGGCGCTGCGCCAGGGCCAGTGGAAAGTGACCGTGGCCGTGCACGACGGCCGGCAGATCATCGCCGTCTGGCCGGGATTCCGCGACCGGGCCTACGGCATGGCCGTGGACGTGGGCTCGACCACGGTCGCGGCGCACCTGTGCCACCTCGGCAGCGGCGAGCTGGTCGCCGCGGCCGGCATCATGAACCCGCAGATCCGCTTCGGCGAAGACCTGATGAGCCGCGTCTCCTACGCGATGATGAATCCCGGCGGCGCCGCGCTGATGACCGACGCGATCCGCGGCGGCCTCAATGCGCTCGCGGCCGAGCTGGCGCGGGCGGCCGGCATCGCGCCGGAGGACATCCTCGAGCTGTCGCTGGTCGGCAACCCGATCATGCATCACCTGGCGCTCGGCATCGACCCGGTGGAGCTGGGCGGCGCGCCGTTCGCGCTCGCGATCGACCATTCGCTGACGCTGCGCGCCGCATCGCTCGGCCTCGCGGTGCACCCGGACGCGCGCATCTACGTGCTGCCCTGCATCGCCGGCCACGTCGGCGCCGACGCGGCCGGCATGATCCTCGCCGAGCGGCCGGACCAGCGCGACGAGATCACGCTGCTGGTGGACGTCGGCACCAACGCCGAGATCGTGCTCGGCAACCGCGAGCGCCTGCTCGCCTGCTCGAGCCCGACCGGCCCCGCCTTCGAGGGCGCGCAGATCAGCTGCGGCCAGCGCGCCGCCCCCGGCGCGATCGAGCGCGTGCGCATCGATCCGGCGACGCTCGAGCCGCGCGTCAAGGTGATCGGCTGCGACCTGTGGTCCGACGACCCTGGCTTCGCCGCGGCGACGGCCGCGACCGGCGTCACCGGCGTCTGCGGCTCGGGCATCATCGAGGTGATCGCCGGGATGTACCTGGCCGGGATCATCAACCAGGACGGCGTCGTCGACGGCGCCCTGCGCGAGCGCAGCGACCGCATCGTCGCGGACGGGCGCACCTTCTCCTACGTCCTGCATCGCGGCACCGTGCAGATGCGCATCACGCAGACCGACGTGCGCGCGATCCAGCTGGCGAAGGCGGCGCTGCACGCGGGCGTCCGCCTGCTGATGGACCACCTGGGCATCGAGCGCGTGGACCGCATCGGGCTGGCCGGCGCCTTCGGCAGCCACATCGACCCGAAGTACGCGATGGTGCTCGGCATGATTCCCGATTGCGACCTCGGCAAGGTCGCCGCGGTCGGCAATGCCGCCGGCGCCGGGGCGCGTATCGCCCTGCTGGACGCCAGCGCACGCAGCACGATCGAGGAGCTGGTGCGGCGGGTCGAGAAGATCGAGACGGCGATCGAGCCGCGGTTCCAGGCCCACTTCGTCGAGGCCATGGCGATCCCGCACCGCAGCGCCGCGTATCCGCGGCTGCGCGAAGCCGTGGAGCTGCCGGCGCCGAAGGAATCGGCGGCGCAGGGCGCGACCCGCGGCCGGCGAGGGCGCAGAATAGCCCCTCCCTGACCGCCGGGATTCCTGCATGGGCGCCCTCGACACCGCGATCCTGTTCCTCTACCTGGCGCTGATGGTGGGCCTCGGCTTCTACGCGCAGCGGCGGCAGAAAAGCGTCGAGGACTACTACCTGGCCGGCCGCAGGCTCGGCCCGGTCACGATCGCCTGCCTGTGGATCGCCGCCTGGATCGGCGGCGCGGCGGTCGTCGGCACGACCACGCGCGTGTACGAGTACGGCGTCACCGGCGTCTGGTACGTGCTCGCCCAGGCCATCGGCTGCCTGCTGTTCGGCCTGCTGGTCGCCGCGCGCATCAAGGCGGCGGGCGACCGCGACCGGCACCTCACCTACCCCGACTTCATCGAGCAGAGTTACGACAGCCGCACGCGCATCGTCGCCACCACGACGACGATCCTGGCGTTCACCGCCTACTCGGCCGGCCAGCTCGCCGCGGCCGCGACCATCCTCCAGGCGATGCTCGGCTGGGATTACGAGGCGGCGCTCGTGCTCGCGGGCCTGGTCGTGATCCTCTACACCGCGGTGGGCGGTTACCTCGCCGTGACCTACACCGACTGGATCCAGGTCGCGCTGCTGCTGTTCGGAGTCGTCATCGTCGGCATACCGGTCGCGATCAGCCAGGCAGGCAGCTGGTCCGACATGCAGGCCGCGCTGCCGGCCTCGTACTACGACCTCGGCGCCCAGGGCTGGGACCGGATCGCGGCGCTGGTCGTGTCGATGGTGCTCGCTTTCTTCGTCGGCATGGACAGCTTCTCGCGCTCGTTCGCGGCGCGCGACGGCGCCGCGGCACGCAACGGCGCGCTGCTCGCGGCACTGCTGATCCTGCCGCTCGCCGTCGCGGCGGTCTGGCTCGGGCTCGCCTCGGCCGTGCTCCACCCGGACATCGCCGGCTCGACTAGCGTCATCGCGACATTCGTGCTCGACGCGTTTCCCGCCGGGCTCAAGGGCCTGATGCTGATCGCCATCCTCGCCGCGATCATGTCCACGGCGGACATCTGCATCCTGACGGCCTCCGCGAACTACACGCGCGACATCCACCAGCGCTTCATCCGCCCGGATCTGCCGCAGCGGCAGATGCTGCGCCTCGGCATCCTCGCGTCGGCGGTCGTGGGCGGCCTGTCGATGCTGCTCGCCTGGAAGATGCGCGACATCATCGACATCCTCCAGCTCGGGTTCACGATCAACTCGGCCGGGCTGTTCCTGCCGACGATCGCGGCGTTGCTCTGGCCGCGCGTGCCGGCTGCCGCGGCGTTCTGGAGCATCGGCGCTTCGCTCGCGACGGTGATTGGCTGGCGACTCGCGGCCGATGCCGGCGCCGGCGGCGTGTTCGCCGTCGACCCGCTGTGGCCGGGGCTCGCCGTGTCCGTCGCGCTGCTCGCGATCCTGACGGCGGTCGCGCCGCGGCGCAGCGCGAGGGTGCCCGCCTGAGCGCGAAGCCGCTCGTCGTGTTCGCGGAGATGCCCGAGGCGGAGGGACGCGACCTCTCGGTCGAGCGGCAACACCTGCCCGCGGGCGCGCGCATCGAGACTTTCACCTTTCGCGGCGACCGCGCGGCGCTCGCCGCCGCCTGCCGCGAGGCGGATGCGATCCTCACCGATTACGTGCCCTTCGACCGCGCGGCGCTGGAACGTCTCGAGCGCTGCCGGATCGTCTCGGTCGCGGCGACCGGCTGGGACTGCGTGGATGTCGCGGCGGCGGCGCAGCGCGGCATCCGGGTCGCCGCGGTCGGCGAATACTGCACCGACGAGGTGGCGGATCACACGCTGGCGCTCCTGCTCGCCGCGGAGCGGCGCCTGCGCGACTACGACCGCCAGGTGCAGCAGGATCGGGACTTCCGCTGGAACGCGGTCGGCGGACTGCGGCGCCTGTCGGGGCTCACGCTCGGGCTCGTGGGTTTCGGCCGCATCGGCCAGGCGGTCTGCCGCCGCGCCCGCGGCTTCGGGTTGAAGGTCATCGCCTGCGACCCACGCGCGGATGCGACGGCGGCGCGGGCGCTCGGCGCGGAGCTGGTCGGCTTTGACGCGCTGCTCGCGCGCGCCGACATCGTCAGCCTGCACAGCAACCTCGAGGCCGGCAGCCGCGGCCTGCTCGATCGCGCCGCGTTCGCGAAGATGCAGCGGCAACCCCTGGTCGTCAACGTCGCGCGCGGCGCGCTGATCGTCGAGCCGGATCTCGCGGCAGCGCTCGACCAGGGGCTGGTCCGCGGCGCAGCCCTCGACGTGCTCGCTGAGGATTCGCCCGATCTCGGGCATCATCCGCTGGTCGGCCGCGGCAACGTGCTGCTGACGCCGCATGTCGCTTTCTATTCGGAGACCGCCCTGGAAGACCTGCGCCGCATCTCGGCCGCGAATATCCGCGAGTTCCTCGCGGGGCGGCCGCAGAACGTGTTCAGGCTGGTGGAGGCCGCGGCGTGAGCGGCAAGGCCACTTTCGACGGCGCGCCCGAGCAGGGCACGATCAACTTCAGCGTCGGCCAGCCGTCCGCCGACCTGCTGCCGCTGCCGTTGCTGCGCGCGGGCTGCGACCGCTTCTTCGCCAACGCAGAGCCGCTCGAGCTGAACTACGGCGAGCGCCAGGGCGATGCGCGGTTTCGCGAGGCGCTCGCCGCGTTCCTGAACGAGGCCGGCGGATTCGCGGCCGCCCCGGGATCGCTGCTGCTCACCGCCGGCATCTCCCAGGCGCTCGATTTCGCCTGCGCCCGCTTCACGCGGCCCGGCGACACGGTGTTCGTCGAGGAGCCCACCTATCCGTACTCGATGCCGATCTTCCGCGACCACGGGCTCCAGGTCGTCGGCATCCCGGTCGCGGGCGGCGGCATGGACCTCGACCGCTGCGAGCATGAGCTGGCGCGGCATAGCCCGAAGCTCCTGTACACGATCCCCTCCTTCCACAACCCGACCGGCGAGACGCTCGGCCAAGAGCACCGCGAACGCCTGGTCGCGCTGGCCCGCCGGCACGGATTCATCGTCGCGGCCGACGAGGTCTACCAGTTGCTGCACCACGGCACGCAGCCGCCGCCCTCGATCGGCTCGCTGGCCGCCGGCGGCAACGTGCTGTCGTTCGGCTCGTTCTCCAAGATCCTCGGTCCCGGGCTGCGGCTCGGCTGGATCCAGGCGAGCCCGGAACCGATGCGCACGCTGCTCGCGAGCGGCGCACTGGTGAGCGGCGGCAACTTCAATCACTTCGCTTCGCACGTGGTCCGCCAGTTGATGGAGAGCGGCGAGCTGGCCGGCTTCGTCGCCGGCTTGCGTGCGCGCTATGCCGAACGTGCAGCAGCGATGGACGCCGCGCTGCGCCAGCACCTCGGCGACGCGGCGCGCTGGCGCCGGCCCGGCGGCGGCTATTTCTTCTGGCTCGAGTTGCGCGAGGGGCTCGACGCCGAATCGCTGCAGGCGGCTGCGCGCGCGGCTGGCACCGGTTTCCTGCCGGGCAGCGCCTGTTCCACGGCCGGCGGCCTGCGCCACTGCCTGCGCCTGTCCTTCGCCCACTATTCCGTGCCCGAGATCCACGAGGGCATCGTGCGCCTCGGGCGCGCCCTCGCACGATGAAGCCGTCCCTGTCCTCGCGCGACGACCCGCGCCTGCGGCTCGCCGCCATCGCGATGAACCGCAACGACATCCCGCAGGCCGAGCGGCTGCTGAAGGCGCACCTGCACGAGAAGCCGACCGACGTGCCAGCGATCCGCATGCTGGCCGAGGTCGCTGCACGCCTCGGACGCGATGAGGATGCGCAGAAGCTGCTCGAGCGCTGCCTCGAGCTCGCGCCCGACTTCATGCCGGCGCGCTACAACCTCGCCATCGTCCTGCACCGGCGCAATGAAGCCGGGCGCGCGCTGGCCGAGATCGAGCGACTGCTCGCCGCCGACCCGCGCCATCCCGGCTACCGCAACCTGGCGGCGGTGATCCTGAGCCGCGTCGGCGAATACGAGCGCTCGAGCCGCATGTACGAGGAACTCCTGCGGGAGTACCCGGGCAATTCCAAGGTCTGGCTGAGCTACGGCCACGTGCTGAAGACCGAGGGCCGGCAGGACGAATGCGTCGCCGCCTACCGGCGCGCGATCGAGCGCGAGCCCGGCTTCGGCGAGGCGTACTGGAGCCTCGCCAACCTCAAGACCTTCCGCTTCAGCGAGGCCGACCTCGCGGCGATGCGGGCGGGCGTCGACGACCCGGCGGTGAACGCCGAGAACCGCGTCCACCTTCACTTCGCCCTCGGCAAGGCCCTGGAGGATGCCGGCGACTATGCAGCCTCGTTCGAGCACTACGCCCGGGGCAACGCCCTGCACCGGGAGCACAACCGCTACGACGCCGACGTCAACGCGCGGCGCGTCGAGCGCATGACCGCCACCTTCACGCGCGAGTATTTCGCCGGCCATCCAGGCGGCGGCTGCCCGGATCCGGGCCCGATCTTCATCGTCGGCATGCCGCGCGCGGGTTCCACCCTGCTCGAGCAGATCCTGTCGAGCCACCCGGCAGTCGAAGGCACGACCGAGCTGCCCGACATGATCACGATGGCCCGGGAGCTTCGCGACCTGGCCGAGTCCGAGGCCATCGGCGCCTATGCGGAAGTGCTGGCCGCCATGAGCCCGCAAGCGCTGCGGGAGCTGGGCGAGCGCTACCTGGAGCGGACTCGTGTGCACCGCAAAACGAACAGGCCGCATTTCATCGACAAGATGCCGAACAACTTCCTGCACGTGGCGATGATCCACCTCGCCCTGCCGAACGCCCGGATCATCGACGCCCGCCGCCACCCGCTGGCCTGCTGTTTCTCGAACTTCAAGCAGCATTACGCCCGCGGCCAGCGCTTCAGCTACGACCTGGCGGACATGGGGCGCTACTACCGCGATTACCTGCGGCTGATGGCGCATTTCGATGCCGTCCTGCCCGGCCGGATCCACCGGGTTCATTACGAAAGGCTGGTCGAGGACACCGAGGCCGAGGTGCGGCGCCTGCTCGACCATTGCGGCCTGCCGTTCGACCCGGCCTGCCTGCGGTTCTTCGAGAACGAACGCCCGGTCCGGACCGCCAGTTCCGAGCAGGTCCGCCAGCCGATCTACCGCGAGGGGGTCGACCAGTGGCGGCATTTCGAACCGTGGCTGGACCCGCTGAAGGAGGCCCTCGGGCCGGTCCTTGCCGCCTGGCCGGACGCCCCCGCCGCCTGACCCCAGCCGTCGTTTTCGCGCCACGAATCGATTGCCGGCTTTGCGTTATTGCGGCAATCGCCGTAGTCTCTAGCGCCACTGGGCCCTTACCTGGAGCATGACTATGCCGGTCGTCATTCCGAAGCGTCCGCACACCTTCCTTGCCCGCACACCCGTCGCGTCAGCCGTCATGCTGGCGCTCGCGAGCCCCGCCGTGATGGCGCAGGACTCCACCGTGCTCGGCGAAGTGATCGTCACCGCGCAGAAGCGCGAAGAGAGCCTGCAGAACGTGCCGATCAGCATCGACGCGCTCGGCCAGCAGAAGCTCGAAGAGCTGAACATCCAGAACTTCAAGGACTACGTGCAGTTCCTGCCGAGCGTGACCATGCAGCCGGCCGCCGGCGCGGGTTCCGGCTACAACCTCGTCTACATGCGCGGCATCGCCACCGGCGGCGACGGCCAGGCGACGACTTCGCAGCCGAGCGTCGGCATGTACCTCGACGAGCAGCCGATCACGACGGTGCAGGGCAACCTGGACGTGCACCTTTATGACATCGCGCGCGTCGAAGCGCTCGCCGGGCCGCAGGGCACGCTGTACGGCGCGAGCTCGCAGGCCGGCACGATCCGCATCATCACCAACAAGCCGGATCCCGCCGGATTCGCCGCGGGCTACACGCTCGAAGGCAACATGGTGGACGGCGACGACAGCGGCTACGTCGCGGAGGGCTTCGTCAACCTGCCGATCGGCGACAAGGCGGCGCTGCGCCTCGTGGGCTGGTCGGTCCACGATGCGGGCTGGGTCGACAACAAGCTCGCCTCGCGCACCTACACGATCGACGTCGAGGATCCCGACGACGACTACACCTCGACAAACGACGAGTACGTCGAGAAGAACTACAACACGATCGACACGATCGGCGCGCGCGC
>CAYXUJ010000027.1:1701-28841 GCA_964468395.1 uncultured Steroidobacteraceae bacterium | reverse complement strand
TGATTTCCGGCGTCAGCGGCTTGCCGGTCGCGCCCTTGCGCAGCACGCCGTGGCAACCGGCACAGCGTTCGAAGTAGATCTGCTTGGCGCGCTCGAATTCGGGGCGAGACATCGCCGGTGCGCCCGGCGACACGACCATTTCGATGTCCTTCGCCGCCTCGCCGATAGCGGACGGCGCGCCCTGGTACTTCATCTCCGCGACCGAGGTCGCCGGATGTTCGGTCGGCGACTCGGCCTTCTGCGCCGGCTTCGGCCCGGCCCGGACGGCCTTGACGTCAGACTCGCTGGCCACGCCGTAGGCATTGCCCCAGGCATTCATCGCATAGGTCAGCGCATTGGCGATGTCGGCATCGGACAGCTGCGACATCGGCGGCATCACGGAGTTGTAGGTGACGCCGTTGACCACGACCGGGCCGGTCAGGCCCTGCAGGATGTTGCGCACCGCGCGCTGCTTGTCGGCTTTGAGGTAATCGGAACCGGCGAGCGGCGGGAACGCGCCCGGCAGTCCCTTGCCGTCCGCCTGGTGGCAGGCCATGCAGGCGGCCTGGTAGGCCTTCTCGCCCGCCTGCATCTGCGCCGCCGATGGCTTGCCGCCCGCGACCGACTCGGCGCGGTGCACGGCGACCGGGTCGGCCGCATTCGCCCCGGCGGCGCCCAGCAACAGGATCGCGAGCCACCGGATTCCGCCGCGCCAGTCGAGTGTCGTCATGATGCAACTCCCGCAAGGATCGCGCGGGCAGCAAGACACCGCCCGCAGCGGTGCGCCAATCCTAGCGGTCAGTTTGACCACCGGCCTTGACGTGGGTCAAGGCCGGTTCTGCGCGCGGATACCGCGCGTCAGGCGGGGAAGAACTCGATCGGCTTGGTGGTCGTCATCGCCTCGACGTCCTTGTCCTCGAAACGGAACATGCGGATGCGGGCGATCAGCTTGCGCTCGAGCTCCGGGTCCTTCAGCTCGCTCGACACGATGTGGATGTTCGTCACCTCGCCCCAGGGCGCAATGGTCAGCTCGAATACGACCTTGCCCAGCAGGGCCGGATTGTCGCGCAGCGCGCGGTTGTAGAGCGCGTAGATCGCCGCCTTGTTGCGGTCGAAGACGAGCTCGATCTCCTCCTGGCTGCGCGAGGCCTTCTTGCCGCCGCCGGAACGGCTGATATTGTCGCCGCTGCCGGAGAGCGCATTGCCGCTGCCGGAGCCGCCGAGCGGCACCTGCATGCGGGTCGTGCCGTGGCCGTCGAGCGTGCCGGTGCCGGAGCCGAAGCCGCGGCTGACGCCCGCAGTGTTGATGCCGCCGGTCAGCGTGCCGGTGCGCGCCGTGATCAGCGCGCGCTCGGCGCGCGGCGTGCCGCCGTCGCCCTTGGCGCTGGCCAGCGGCTTGAGATCCTCCTTCTTCACGTCGAACTGGTCGCGCAGGTCCGACAGCTGGTCCACGAACGGCAGCAGGCCGGCCTGCGACGCCTTCTTGCGCGCCTTCTGCGTGCGCGCCAGGTCGGTCTCGGGCTGCGGCACCGGCTTCTGGTCCGGGCGCGGCTGCGGCTCGGACTGCTTCGGCGGCGGCGGCGGGGGCGGCGGCGGCGTCGCGCGCTCGAGCACGAGCTGCGCGATGCGCGGCGGCACCGGCGGCGGCACGTCGAACGGGCGGTCGGGCACCGGCAGCCAAGGCATCGCGATCGAGATCAGCAGCGCCACGCCGAGCGTGGTCCGCCAGATCTTGCGGAAGCGGTCGCGCTCCGCCTCGTCGACGGTCCACGGAAGCTCGTAGTTGCGGTAGAAGAACGTGATGACTGCCGGCATCGGTGCTCCCGGTTCAGCCTTCGACCGTGCTGACGTTCATGGCCTCTTCCTTCTGCATCACCGCCAGCGACAACTTGCCGAAATCCGCCTCGGTGCAGGTGGCCATGACCTTCTTCAGCACCCGGTACGGCACGCTGCGGTCGCCCAGGATCGTGATCTCGCGTGCGCTCGGGTCGGTCGCGGACGCGCGCATCAGCAGGCGGTCGTCCTGCGCCGCGAGCGCGCGCTTGAGCGGCGCGATGATCACGCCGTCGGCGCGGTCGACGTCGGCGACGCTGACCACCGGCTGGTCCTGGACGAACACCGTGTCGCCGGTCACCAGCACGATGACGGTCTCGCGCGGCCGGTCCTGCGCCACCGATTCCGGCAGCGTCAGCGACTTCGGCGGTTCGAGCGTCTGGATCTCCGCCGAGTTGACCAGCAGGAAGAACACCAGGATCGTGAAGATGTCCATCAGCGACACCAGCGACAGCGACGCAGGCTTCTTGCGCGCGTGGTGCCGGGCCATGCGCTGGGCGCGTGCCGAGTGGCTCATGACCGCTCCTCGACTTCCGGCGCGTCGCCGATCGAGATCTCGGGGAACAGCTCGACCTGATAAACCAGCGACCCTTCGGTGACGGTTCGCACGCGCGCCAGGTCCATCACCTGGACCACGGTGTCATAGGGAATGTCCGGCTCCAGCAGGATCGTCGCGGCGACCAGGTCGGGAAACCGCGGCTTGATCTCGTCGGTCAGGAACCTGCCGAGGCCCTCGTAATCGCGGCTGCCCGCCTTGTCCGGGAAGGCGCGCAGCAGCCCGCTGCCGCGGTCGGCGACCTCGATCGTGGACTGCCGCACGACGATCTCCAGGTTGATCGCCTGCGGCGTCTCCGGCAGCGACTCGCTCGAGCTCGGCAGGTTGAGCTCGAGGATGGTCATGCGCGAGAACACGGCCGTGATCAGCAGGAACGGCACCAGGATGACCATCAGGTTCATGAAGGCCGTGATCGACAGGTCGCCCGCCTCGCGCTGGCGGTGGCGCCTGGCTGCGCGGGAAGTGAGGCTCACGTCGTCTCCGGACGCCGCTCGACCACCGTGTTCAGGAACTTGACCGAGGCCATCTCCAGGCTGTCCACGATGGACGTCGTCTTCGACTGCAGCACCGAGTGCACCAGCAGCAGCGGGATGGCGACGATCAGGCCGAACGCGGTGGTGTTCATCGCCACCGAGATGGACGCCGACAGCAGGTCGGCGCGCTCGGCCGGGCTCGCGTTCGAGACCGCCTGGAAGGCCTGGATCAGGCCGATGATCGTGCCGAGCAGCCCGAGCAGCGTCGCGATGTTGGCGAAGCTCGCGAGGTAGTGCGTGCGCTTCTCGAGCTTCGGCACCACCTCCATCATGCTCTCCTCCATCGCCTTCTCGACGTCATCGCGGCGCTTGGCGGTCTGCACGCGCGCGAGCCCGTAGCCGAGGATCTGGCCGATCGCGGATGCGGAGCTCGTGGTCGCGGAAATCGCGCGCTTGAAGTCGCCCGCCCGCAGGAACGGCGCGACCTCGTCCCACATGCGGCGATTGGCGCCCTCGGTGCGCCACAGGTAGAGCCAGCGCTCGAGCGCGACCGCGGCGCCGAGGGCCGCGATGAGGGCGATCGGGTACATGAACAACCCGCCCTCCTGGAAGAACTTGACGATCGTCGTATACGTATCCATGGGGTGACTCCTGGTGTCTCCCTAGCCGTTGCCCAAAATGCTATGGCCCCGCCGTTTCCGGCGTGACCGGATTCTCGCCCTGCGCCGACAGGCCCTGCATTTCCTCGCTCAGGGTCTCGAAATAGCCGACTTCGCGTCGGAAAACGTCCCGGTCCACGGGGGCCAGGATCTCGTCGATCAGGGACCGTGCCGGCCGGCCCGACAGGTCGCCGAGCTCGGCTTTCTTCCAGGGCACGACGTACATGACCTTCGGCAGTTCCTGGTTGCCGGTGATCGACGTGGTGCCGAGTTCGAGCCGGTCCACCGTCTTGAACTGCGGGCTGCGCGCGCCCGCCGGCGGCTGCGCCGCGGCCGGTTGCTCGGCGCCTGCCGCGGGCGGTTCTTCCGCGCCTGCCGCCGCGGCCATCAGGACGAGTGCCAGCCATCCGTTGCGATTCATGGCGCGACCTCCGCGCTCTGTTCCTCGTGCCCGGCCCGCAGCCGGACTTCGGTGATCCAGGCGGCCACCTGCACGTCCGGCCCGCCGGACAGCTGCTGGTAGCGTTCGTATTCTGCAAGCGCTGCCCCGGGGCGTCCGAGATACAGGTCCAGAAGTACGCCGAGATTCAGCGCCGGCAGCGGGTCCCCGGGATCCAGCATCGCGGCGCCGTCATAGGCCTCGCGCGCCTCCTCCATGCGCCCCTGTTGCCGTCTGGCGACACCGATCGCGGTCCATGCGGCCGGGCCCGGCCCGGCCTGCACGAATGCGGCCTCGGCCTCGGCCCAGCGGCCCGCGGCCAGCGCCGCGAGCCCGGCGGCGATTTCGGGGTGCGAGGCGCCGTCCGGCAGGCGCTCGGACTTGCGATAGCGCGCCGGCTTCAGCTCCGCGAGCGCCGCGAAGCTGGCGCGGACGCCGTCGTCGTACAGTCCCTGCGCCGCCAGCGCCGCATTCGCCTCGTGCAGCTCGATCGCCTCCTCCTCGAACGGGTAGGCCTGCTCCTCGAGCAGCAGCGCGTACTGCTCCTGCTCCTCCCCGCTCAGGTTCCTTGGACGCTCCGAGGCCATCAGATCAGCCGCCAGCTTGCGGTACATCTCCGCGGTCGCATAGGTGGCGGCGGTCGCCACCTCGGCGACGCCGTAGTCGGCGGCGGCGCGGTAGGCGGTCAGCGCCGCTTCCATGGCGTCGCGCTTGGCCTTCAGCGATTTCGCCAGCGGCGCATTGAGCGGCACCGACTCGAAGGCGGCGCGCAGCGGCGCGGCGAGCTCGAGCGAGGCGCGCGCCGCCAGCACGCGGCTCTGCTCGCTGCGCGCGGCGCCGGCCTGGCGGTCCGCGTCGATGATCTCGCGCAGCCAGCGCACGCGCGCCGGCGCGTCGCCCATGTCGCGCCCCAGGTCGGCGAGCTTCTGCCGCGCCGCCATGGCCTCGTCGAATGGCGCCGGATAGCGCTCGACGAACCGGGTCCAGACCCGCACCATCGCCGGCCGGTCGCCGGTGCGCTCGTACAGCTCCGCCGCCTGCAGCAGGGCGCTGCGCCGGAAGGCCGCATCCTCGGCCGGATCGTCGGCCACCCGCTCGAACTCGACCGCGGCCTCCTGGTGGCGGCCGGTCTCGGCATAGGCGACGGCGAGGTTGCGCGGCACGGTGCGCGTGAGCTCGTTGTCCGGGTAGTCGCGGCGGAAGGCCTCGAGGATCGGGATGGCGCGCGCCCATTCACGCTCGCGCAGCAGCAGCGTCGCCGCGTCGAACTGCGCGCCGGCGACCAGGCGCGTCCCCGGCGCGGCGCTCGCCACGCGCAGGAAATCGGCCACCGCGCCGTCCGTGTCGCCCGCCTGCTGCCGCGCCTCGCCCTGCTTGTACACGGATGCGCCGAGGCGCTCGCTGACGGCTGCGCGCTCGCCGGCGCCCGGGTCGAGCCTCGCCAGCACCTCGGTGTAGGCGCCCTCGGCCTCGTCGAAGCGGCCGAGCTCGAAGCTCGAATCGGCGATGACGCTCCAGGCCGCGCGCTCGTCTTCGCGCGGCATCGGCGGCATGTGGGTCACGACCTGGCGCGCCGCATCGGCGGCCGGCTCGTACTCGCCGAGCGCGAACAACTGTCGCGCGCTGCGCAGCCACATCGGCCCGGCCTGCGGATGCTCCGGCCACGAGGTCGCAAAGCGGATCGCGCTGTCGATGCTGGCGCGGTGCCAGGCCGCACGCTCGCTGCCCGCCAGCGCAGGCTCGTGGCGCTCGCGCGCGACCAGCGCCGCGTAGCCGGCGGCGGAACTGCGCGGCCCGGGCGCCTGGACGTAGGCCGTGCGCTCGTACTCGAGCGCCGCCTCGCCGAACTGGCCGCTCTCGAACAGCACGTCGGCCAGCAGGTAATTGGTCTCGGCGCTGTCCGGCTCGTCCGGGAAAGAGCCCAGCAGTTCCCGGTACCAGTGCGCTGCCTGCTGATAATCCGACGCTTTCCTGCTGGCCTGGGCCAGCGCGTGCTGGTGCTGGGCGACGTCGCGCAGGTGCGCCTTGAGCTGCTTCACGACTTCCGGCGCGTCGGCGCGCGTGCGCTCGGCCCAGAACGGCCCGTTGAAGCGGTACAGCTCCACGTACTCGCGCTTGCCCTGCATCGCCAGGTCGGCGAAACCGCCCTTGCGGTAGGCCTCGATCGCGAGCGACTGCAGTTCCGGCGAGCGGATGCTGTCGGGCCGGCGCGCCGCGAACGAGCGATAGGTGTCCGCGGCATCCGTGTAGCGCTCCTTCTCGACCAGCAGGTCGCCGAGCGACGCATACAGGCGCCACGAATAGACCGGCCAGCCATGGCGCTCGAGCGCCCGCGACAGCGCCGCCGCAGGGTCGTCCGCCGCGAACTGGATGTCGAGCGCGCGCGTGGTGTCGAGCACCAGTTCGCGGTCGGCGCGCGACAGGTCCGACAGCTCGGCAACCTCGACGCCGCGTGCGCTCTGCAGCTTGAGGTCGAGCACCGCCAGCAGCGACGCCGCGCTCCCTTCCACGTCCGACAGCTTGAACAGCGCCCAGCCGTTCTTGTACAGCGACTGCTCGTGGAACGCGGACTTCGGGCCGATGGCGATCACGGCAGCATAGGCCCGCTCCGCCTCGGCCCAGCGCTGGGCGCTGAACAGGATCTCGCCACGCCGGAACTGCGCCTCGTCGATGTGCCGGCTGTCCGGGAAGCGGCGCACCAGCTGGTCGAGGTAGGACAGCGCCCGCACCGGGTCGCCCTCCGCCTCCCAGGCGCGCCCGAGCTGGTAGAGCACCGAGTCGATGCGCGGATGGTCCGGGTCCTGGGCCAGCAGTTCCTCGTAAAGCGCGATCGCCGCGCGTGTCTCCAGCGCGCCGGCCGTCGCGCTTGCGCCCTCCCCGCGGGCCGAATCCGCGGCCTCGAGCTCGAGATCGGCCAGGCGCCGCAGCGCCTCGGCGCGCATCGCCGGATCGCCGGCATTCAGCTCCAGGAAGCGCCGGTACGCCTCCCGCACCCGCGACTCGTCCACCGCCGCGACCGGGCCGGGCCGCACCGGCGCGCCGCGCGGCTTCAGGTCGCCGACGGTCTGCGCCGCAACGCCCGTCGCCGCCAGCGCCAGCCAGAGCGTCGGCAGCAGGTGCTTCACGGCTGGCCGCCCGCCGCGCTCGCGCGGTCGTAGATCGTCGCGATCGCGTAGCGCGCCTGCACCGAGTACTCGTCGAGGCGGCGCCGCTGGGCCAGCAGCTCGCCGACGGCAATGTCGGCGATGAAGCGGGCCTGGGCGGCCTTGGCGGCCTCGACACGCGTCGCCAGCGACGCGACCCGCGGTGCGACTGCCGACACGCGCACGCCGAGGGCGGCATTGCGCTCCGGCGCGCCCTGGCGGGCGCGCGACGACGCGGTCTGGCGCGTGCGGGCGTCGTACACCGCCGCATCGAGCTCGCGCATCGCCCGGTCCGCCTGCCAGGACCTGACCTTCCACGCGTCGTCGAGCTGCC
Organism: uncultured Steroidobacteraceae bacterium; assembly: GCA_964468395.1. GTDB lineage: Bacteria > Pseudomonadota > Gammaproteobacteria > Steroidobacterales > Steroidobacteraceae > SCUD01. Next base: position 21,425 of record CAYXUJ010000027.1, on the reverse strand, counting down.
ACATCAGCACGCCGCGCGCGAGCCGCGCCTTTTCGCGCGCATCGTCATAGTCGGGGTCGCCCGCATGCAGCGCGAGCTCGGCGTCCACGCCGTCCAGCAGGTCGAGCCAGGTCCGCTCCTGCTCGGTCGCGAGCGCGGTCACGTCGCGCTCCGCTTTCGCGGCCTCGAGCCGGGCGCGCAGCCGGTCGCGGCTGGCGTTGATGGCGGCGATGTTCACGTCGCCGAGCCGGAGCTCCGCCGCCGGCAGCCGTTCCGCGAACGCCTTCTGGCGCGTCTCGACCATGTCGCCGAATGCGCCGAGGCTGTCGGACCAGCCCGACAGGTTCCTCGCCATGAATTCGAGCGAGCGATAGCTCTTGAGGCCCTCCTGGAACTCGTGGCCGGCCATCAGGTGATAGAGATAGCGCGACTCCGGCGAGTCCGGCACGGCGGCGAGCTGGCCGAACCATCCCTGGCGGCCGTCGCCCTCGGCGGCGAGCGCGGCCTGCAGCAGGCGCCCGGCGCGGATCGCGGCGATCGACTCGTCGATGCGCAGCCGCTCGGCGTCGTAGGACGCGATCGCCTGCTCGTAGTAACGCACGGCCTCGCCGATGGCGCCCAGCTCGGCGTAGGCATAGGGCACGGCGAGGTAGGATTCCTGCACCGCGCCGTCCTGCACCGCGCGCCCGTGCAGTTCGAGCCAGGGCACCAGCGCGCCCTCGTAGCCGCCCTCCGCGGCGTCGGCCCAGCCGGCGCCGAGCAGTGCCTTGCTGGCCTGCGACCCGGCGATGCGCACGCGATTGAGGGCCAGGCGCGCCGCCGCCGGCTGGCCCGCCTGCAGCAGCGCGTAGCCGATTGCGACATTGGCCTTGTCGCGCAGGGCGATGAGTTCAGGATGCTCGGTCACCAGCGTGCCGACGGCATCGAGCAGCTGCAGGCCGCGCTCCGTGCGGCCGGCGCGCACCAGCGCGACGCCGAGATTGAACTGGCCGTAGGCCGTCCACTCCGGCGCGCCGGACCAGCCGTCGAGCTCGGCGACCGCCGCATCGAAGCGCTCGCGGTACATGAGCCCCTGCGCCAGCAGCAGCCGGCGCTCGGACTCGAGGGCCGCGGGCAGCGTGCCGGCGACCGATCGCAGCGCGCGCTCGGATGCCTCGTAGAGCCCGGACGCGTACAGCACCTTGCCGAGGTAGAACCAGGCCTGATCTCTCACCTGCGCCGGAGTCGACTTGTCCGCCAGCAGTGACTCGAAGATCTGGCGCGCCTCGCGGTGCTGCCCGAGCGACAGGTACAGGCCGCCGCGCAGCAATTCGGCGTCGCGCGCGTGTGCCTCGAGCCGCTGCTGCTCGCGGTAGCCGGACAGGCGCACGAGCGCGTTGAAGTGGTCGTGCTGGTAGAAATAGAACAGCACGTCGCCGTAGTGGAGGTCCTGGACCTTGACCGGCGGCAGGCCGCCGGCAGCCGCCTGGTCGGCGGCTGATCCCGGGGCGATCAGGCCGAGGGCCGCGAGCAGCAGTGTCGGCCGGAGCACCTGGCGCCTACTCCCAGACGCGGACCACGAATTCGGGCTGCAGCTTGCGCCGGCGGTCGCTGATCCTGAGCTCGACGTACTTGGCGCCGACGCCCTTCTCGACCGTCAGCGTCGCGCCGCGCCTGTAGTCGCGCTCGTGTGTGCCCTGGCCGGTGAAGAACGCGACGATCTCGTGCTCGCCGGCTTTGAGGTTGCCGAGCCAGATGCGGTGCACGCCGCCGCGCTTCAGCGCCTCGAGCTCGCGCGCCGTGTACAGGTAATTGGCGACTTCCTTGTCGTCCACCTTGATCTGCACCGAGTCGAGGTCGAAGAAGGTGCCGACGTCCATCGACACGAACACTGCGATCTGCGTGCTGGCGGGGAACAGCAGGTCCTCCTCGAGCATGAACAGGTCGCGGTTCAGGTCCACGACCTCCCGCCGCAGCTCCTGGACCTCGGCATCGAGCGCCGAGCGCTCGGCCGCCGGCGGCGCGGCGTCCTGCGCCAGCGCCGGGGCCAGCGCGGCGCACGCCGCGAGCTTCACCAGTAACGCCTGCATCGCTGTTCTCATTGGCATGTCCCGTTATTCGTCGATCAGGTCGCGAAGTCCCACCAATAACCCGCGCTCTTCGCGCTCGTCGAGGGCGTCGTGTCGCGCACGGACGACGCCATGGCGGTCGACCAGCACGATCAGCGGCAGGTCGTCCACGCGATAGGCCTTGCTGACCGACTTGCCGGCGTCGGCCAGGACCGGGTAGCCGATGCCCGCCGCGCCGGCGAGCGCGAGCGCCGGCGCCGGATCCTTGTCGAGGTTGATGCTGAGGACGACGAACCCGGCCGCCGCATAGACCTGGCGCAGCCGCTCGAAGCGCTCGAGTTCGCGGCGGCAGTCGCCGCACCAGCTGCCCCAGAACAGCAGCGCCACGACCTCGCCGCGGTGCTCGGACAGGCGGTGATTGGAGCCGGCGAGCGAGCGCAGCGCGAAATCCGGCGCCGCCGGCGCATCCGCGGCGGCGGCGGCCAGCATCAGTGCGGCGAGCGCCACGCCCATGGCGAGACGCGCAGCCGGATGGCGGCGATCGTTGCGGTCGTCCATGTCGTCCCTGTCGGCAGCGCCGGAGGCCGGCGCTGGATGGCACTCCTGGAGGTCGGCCCGTGTAACATAACGCCGGCACGGCCGGCTTGGTATATGTTTATTCAGCCGGGGCCGGCGGTCTCGTCGCACGTCACACAATGGTTCCGTTGACGATGGGATTGAAGGCGATGAGGCTGTCCTGCAGCGACGCCGATCCCAGTCCGTTGCCCGGGAACCGGGCGCCGAACTGGCCCTGCTCGCCGTGCAGTGCCATGTAGTTCAGGATCACGGCCTCCACCAGCAGGTTGACGTTGTTGGCTGCCGGCGTGGACGAGGTCTCGACCGAGGCGTCGCGGCGGAACCAGCCGATCTGCTGGTGCTGCTCCGGCGGCCGGTTGTCGCCGGTATACAGCTGGGCGCGTCCCGCCGGGTTGTAGACCAGGAAGAACGACGCCGCCGTCTGCTGGTTGTCGCTGGTCCAGTCGAACTTTCCGCGGCCGTTGACGCTGTTGTCCACGACCCCGTCCGCCGACAGCGAGCCGTCGCTGAACACGTACAGCATCAGCGGCACGCCGCGGCGCGCCGCGTACTCGAGGCAGGCGCCCATGCACCGGCCGGCCCGCAGGTCGCGGATCTCGCCGGTGGCGCGGCCCTGGCCGTGGTAGTCGTAGCCGCCCATCGTGATCGTGCCGGCGCCGGCATAGCCGTTGATGACCAGCTTCATGACGGCGGCGGTCTTGCGGAACTCGTTGTCCGCGTTGAACTCGGCCTGCGAGAAGATGCCGGCCGGGCCGACGATGTCCGGGTCGAGCTCCGGGTTGAGCGCCGACGGGTCGCCGTAGCGGTCGGTCAGGTCGGCCGCCTTGACGTAGTTGCAGCGCACCAGGTCCTTGATCACGGCATCGCGCGTGATGCCGGTGTCCACGCGCGCGAGCTTGCGGTCCGACAGGCGCTGGATCGACTCCATCACCCGCACCGCGTCGTCCTGGTCGAGCAGCCCCACCAGCCGGCCGGTGTCCACCAGGCCGGTGACGTCGCTGGTGCGATCGACCTTGGTCGGCCGCACCGACGGGTCGACCAGCGCCGCCGGCGCCATCGAGTTGCCGCCGGATTCCGAGCTCTGCGAGCCGATCAGCGTCAGCAGCTCGCCGTCCGCGCCGGCCCGGTAGATGCCGTACATCGGGTTGTGCGGGTTGTTGCCGGTGTCGTTCTCGGAACGGGCCGGGATCACGGCGCCGTTGGTGTTCGCCGCCGTCGTCACGCTGACGCGCTCGAGTATGCCGCGCACGAAGGCGCTGTCGGAATGGAACGCGAGCCCGAGCCGGCTCTCGATGAAGTCGTTGGTCGGGCTGTTCGGGTTCGGCGCGTTCGGCACCATGTCGCCGGGCAGGCCCAGGCGGCCGTAGCCGGCGACCGACAGGAAGTCGAGCTGCCCGCCCTGGGCCCCCACCAGCACGTTGGAGCCGACCATGTTGGCGCCGCCGGCGAGGTCGATGCAGATGAACGGGATCTTGCCGGCGCCCTGCACCGCGATGCCGCAGCTCTGCTTCAGCGCCTCGAGGTCCGGCGACAGCGCCGCCTGCGCGGCGCGCGGGTTGGCGAACAGGCCGAACAGCGTCGGCGCAATGACGGTGGCGGCGCCGCTGATGAAGCCCTGCGAGACGAACTGCCGGCGCGTGACCGGCCGGGGATGATCCGGCTGGCACAACGGCGCGTCGGGATGCAGGGCTCCGCGGCGGGATTTTCTCTTCATCGTTGCAAGCACCTCATTGCAGCAGCGTGCTGGCGCTGCCGACGACCGCCGAACAGGCCGACTTGACGATCACGACCGTGCGATCCGCGGCGCAGCCGGCGCCGCAGGCGGTGAGCCGCCCGATCAGCGCGTCCACCTCGGCGGTGATCTCGCCCGCCGACGGCTGGGTCGCGATGCCGGTGCCGACCGCGCGCGCGACCAGCGGGCCCGTGATCATGGCGCGCTCCGCCGGCGTGTCGAAGGCCGTCGCGGCGGGCGCGGAGAAGTTGAAGCCCGGGAAGTAGGCGGCACGCAGGCCCGTGTCGTCCACCAGGGCGTTGCAGTACTCGATCGCGAGCTGCGCCGTGCCGACCTGGTGCGAAGACAGGAAGCCCTCGATGTTCTCGACCGTCGGCAGCTGCTCGCGCACGCGGTTGTAGGTGTCCGACACCTGCGCCTGCGTGACCGGCACGCCGGTCATCCCGGACATCGAGGCCGAGAGCTCCTCGAAGGTGCGCAGGCCGATCTCGGACGACGGGCCGCTGTCAGGCGGCGACGCCAGCGGCGTCGGCGCGGGCTCGACGAACGGGTTCGAATTCCCGCCGATGCGCTCGAAGCTGAGGAAGAACTCGTCGGCGGCCGGGCCCTTGTCGAGCGCGACGACCGTGCCGATGCCGGACAGCCCGAAGCCGGTCGCGGGCTCGTAGCCGGCCGCCGTCACGGTCCGGTCGAGCGGCGCATAGGCCTGGCCGACCCGCGCCTCGGCGCCGTTGATGCCGATGCGCACGCCCTGGATGCGGATCTGGTCCGGGTCCTGGCTGCCGTCGAGGCTGATGAACACCGGCTTGTTGAACAGGTACGAGTAGCTGTCGAACTGGCTGCCCTCGAACATCACGTAGCTCTGCGGCACGTTGATCAGGTGCGCCACCGAGAACAGCAGGTAGAAGCGCTCGCCGACGCCGGCGTCGAAATTCTGCTGGATCTGCGCCTGCGAGAGCGCGCGGTTGTGGATTGCGACCATGCGCACGACGCCCTGCCAGGTGCGGTTGTTGCTGACCTCGTTGCCGAGCACCAGGGCGAAGGTGTCGTTCCAGTCGGTCAGCAGCCCCGCGGCGACCGGGTCCGGGCCGGCGACCAGGGCGCCGTTGACGTAGATGCGCCGCCCGTCGACCGCGCTGTAGGTCGCGATCACGTGCTGCAGCGTCGCCTGCAGCACCTCGTTGGCCGACGGCGTCGACAGCGCCGGCTCGCCGTTGGCGCCGGTCGTGGTGCTGCGGTTGAGGAAGTCGTAGTCGTACATCGTCTGCCGCAGCGTGAAGTTGCGGACCGTCGTGCCGCCGGAGTAGCCGAGGATGTGCGCGTCCTCCTGCACCACGTTGGCGGGCGCGACCCAGGCCTCGATCGTGTACTCGCCGGTCGCGCGGATCAGGTCGTGCAGCTTGCGCGACGCCGCGGTCGTGCCCTGCGCCTTGCCGCCGCGCAGGTCGATGCCCCAGCCGCCGACCCAGGTCACGGCGCCGGACAGGGTCAGGTTGAGCGCCGGCTCGACGCCCGAGGTGTCGTAGGCGACCGTGCCGGTGCCGGTCTTGAACTCGTACAGCGCGATCGCGGCGTTGTCATAGCGGTTGCCGCCGGAGGCGACGGTGCCGTCGTACAGCGTCAGCGCCTTCGACAGCACCAGGCTCGGGTCCACCTGCGTGACGGGCACGCCGTCGGAGAACGCCTGCACCGCCGCCTGCATGACGTTTGCCGCCGTGCCGCAGTCGGTCCAGCAGTTGTGGAACTCGTCGCGCAGGCGCACGACCAGGCGCGAATCGGCCGGCGTGTCGAGGTTGATCTTGGCGCGCACGGCCGCATAGGCGACGTCCACGTCGCCCTCGGCGAAGAACGGCGACTGCGGCGTCGCGGCGCCGGACGAGTGGCAGCGCGAGCAGTACTGCGTCAGCAGCGGATAGACCGTCGAGCCGAACAGCGCCGAACTCGCCGGGAAGGACTTGCTGGCGCCGACGTCGCGCAGCGGCGGCGGCTGCAGGTTCACGCCGCGCGTCCCGCCGAGCGTCTGCCCCGCCCAGTTGCGGATCCAGACCGTCAGCTGGTCGGCGCAGGCGGAGTCGGCCGCGAGCCAGCAGTTGTGGCCGCCGCCGACCTTGCTGACCATCATCGAGGCGGACGGATTCGACAGGTCGACGACGCCGTTGGCGGCCTCGTAGGCGAGGTTGATGTCGTCGTTGCGCACGAAGCTCGGCACCTGGCCGCCCGTGCCGTGGCAGGAGCCGCAGCGGTTGCTGGCCTGCAGGTTGTCCCAGACATTGAGCTTGAACGCCTGCACGTCCTGGCTGGCGGGCGGCGGGCCCTGGTAGCCGGCCGGGGGCGGCGGCGAGGTGACCGGGTTCTCGGTGGTCGAGGCGCCGCCGCCGCAGCCCGCGATCGCGAGCGCCAGCAGCGCCGGCGCCAGGGCCTTGAGCAATTGCGTCCGTGACTTCGCGAAGCGGTTCATCGGCGGACCCTCAATTGCCCATGCAGTAGGTGGCGGCGTCGGCAAACGCCTGCTTGAGCCGGTAGCCGCTCGAGCGGAACGAGTTCGCCATCGAGCTGACCTGGCTGCGGTCGGCCGCGTCCTGCGGGTTGCGCAGGCACACGGTGCGGAACACCTTCTCGACCTGGCACGAGGCGAACGCGTCGCTGGCGCCGAACTCCTCGCCCAGCGACTTGGCGCCGCTGCCGGACCCCGGCAGCCCCGCGTCCCAGCCGAGCAGCGCGTTCTGGCCCCGGCGCCAGCGGTTTTCCCACTGGTCGTCCGGCGTCACGAAGCCGGGCGCGAAGGTCTCGTCGTTGTTGAAGTACTTGGGCTGCACGGCGCCGCCGGTGTAGACCATGCGGCCCTGGGCCTCGTCGTAGGTGTAGTAGGCGAACGCCTGCGCCATCGGGTCCATGCCCGAGTGGCAGCCGACGCAGTTGTTCAGGAACAGGCGCGCATCGCCGCCGGGGCTGCGGCTGACGTCCTGGCGGATGCGGTCCGGCGGCCGCGAGGTGTCCTGGACCTCCTCGAGGTCGCGGCACATGTGGTTCAGCAGCGTGAAGCGGAACATTGCGCGGTTGGTGCCGGCGATGAAGAACGCCTGCGCCGCGGCGCGCGTCGTCATGACGCCGGCGGTCGCCGCCGGCGGCGTGCCGTAGACGCCGGACTGCGTCGTGCGCACGAGCCCGGTGCGCAGGTCGATGCCGCTCGTCTCCAGCTGCTCGTAATGGTTGTTGCTGGCGGCCGACACGGCCGGCAGGCCGAGCCCGGATCCGCCGACGTACAGGATGTCGCCCGACAGCAGCTCGTTGAACGGCACGTCGTCGCGCACCATGCCGATCACGGTCGCGGTGTAGTCGTTGAGCGGAGCGAACACCGTCTGGTCGCGGTTGGTCCACGGCGTCGCCAGGTTCTTGAGCGTGACCGAGTAGAACGCCGGGTTGTCCATCGCCAGCAGCGCCGCCGCCTGGGTGCGCCCGGCCGCGATCTCGGCTTCCATGGCGTTGAGCACGGCGTCGGACGGCGGCACGCCGGCGATGCGGTCGTGCATCCGCTTCGCCTGCTCGCGCGGCCCGGCCTGCGCCGCGACGGCGAACGCGGCCAGCGCCGCAACCGCGGTGACGCGCTTCACGATCGAACCGACGCGACATGGCCAAAAACGCATTTCCGTGCTCCACTCGCTCGCAGTAATCGAGGCTGCGGTCGAATATATCGGCGGGTTGTGGGCCTAGTAATGTCTCTATACAGCGACATTCACCCGCGCCGCCTGCCGGGGTACGCTGAACCCGTGACAAGCCGAAACGCACGCAAATGCCTTGTATCTAAGGAAACCCAGACGGGTTTGCGGGTCCGTGACGCACTCGTCTGCCTGCATTCTGTCGTGCGAAACGGGCCCCCGGCACCGGAGTGAACTGAGATGCGAGTCACGAATCCGCAATCCTGCTTATGGTCACTCGCCGCCGTTTTGCTCGCCGGATGCTCGACCAGCAACGACAGCATCAACATCGGCGGCGGCCAGGCGCCCGACCCGGTCGTGCTCGATATCCCGGTCGCCTACGTCAAGGGCCCGGTGCCGGCGCCCGCTGACCTCGACGACATCGACGTGCGCGAGCTCGGCACGGTCAGCGAGGGCTCGGACCTCTGGCTGCGCGCGCGCGCCGCGCCCGACGTGCCGGAGCGCAACATCACCGGCGCCGTGACCGGCGGCCTGTGGAGCGTCCGCGACGTGGACGCGTCCTTCGACGGCAACCGCCTGGTGTTCGCGATGCGCATGCCGCTGATCCCGGGCGCCGAGGAGAGCGAGCAGCCGACCTGGAACATCTGGGAATACGACCGCACGACCGACGTGCTGCGGCGCGTGATCGCCTCCGACCTGGTCGCCGAGGAAGGCAACGACGTCGCCCCGAACTACCTGCCGGACGGCCGCATCGTGTTCTCGTCGACGCGCCAGCGCCAGTCGAAGGCCGTGCTGATCGACGAGGGCAAGCCGCAGTTCTCGGCGCAGGACGAGGACCGCAACGAGCACGCCTACGTGCTGCACGTGATGAACCCGGACGGCTCGGGCATCCGCCAGATCTCGTTCAACCAGAGCCATGACATGGACCCGTCGGTGCTCGACGACGGGCGCATCGTGTTCAGCCGCTGGGAGAACGCGAGCGGCAGCTCGATCCACCTGTATACGGTGAACCCGGACGGCAGCGGCCTCGAGCTGTTGTACGGCGCGAACAGCCACCTGACCGGCACCGGCAGCGCCGGCACCGGCACGACGGCCGTGCAGTTCCTCGCGCCGCGACAGACCGAGACCGGGCGCATCGTCGCGCTGCTGCGGCCGTTCAACGACACCGAGCTCGGCGGCGACGCAATCGAGATCGACAGCGCCGCCTTCGTCGAGATCCAGCAGCCGGTCCTCGCGAACGCCGGCCTGCCCGGCCCCGCGCAGGCGCGGCTGACGACCGCCGACATCCGCACCGACCCGGGGTTGTCGCCGGGCGGCCGCTATTCGCACGTGTTCCCGCTGCGCGACGGCACCGGCCGGCTGCTGGTCAACTGGACCATGTGCCGGCTGAACGACGCGGCCGGCCGCACCCTGCCCTGCACCCAGCAGAACCTCGCCAACCCGGCGCTGGTCCCGGCGCCACCTTTATATGGTGTGTGGCTTTACGACCCGCGCGACCTGACCCAGCGGCCGATCCTGACGCCGACCGAGGGCCTCCGGTATTCCGACGTGGTGTCGTTGGCGCCGCGCTCGCCGCTGCCGGCCGTGATCCTCGACGCGGTTCCGGGCGTCGACTACGACCCGGTGCTGGCATCGGAAAACGTCGGCATCCTCAACATCAAGAGCGTCTACGACCTCGACGGCGCGGACGTCGCGCCCGGCGGCATCGTCGCCCTCGCCGATCCGGCCCAGACCACGGCGGCCGAGCGCCCGGCCCGGTTCCTGCGCGTCGAGAAGGCGGTCGGCCTGCCCGACGACGAAGTGCGCGATTTCCGCGCCACCGCATTCGGCGCCGCCGGCGGCCTCGGCATGCGCGAGATCCTGGGTTACGCGCCGATCGAGCCGGACGGCTCGGTGCAGATCAAGGTGCCCGCCGGCGTGCCGTTCGCGCTCGGCGTGCTCGACGCCAATGGCCGCCGGCTGACGCCGCGGCACCTGAACTGGATGCAGCTGCGGGCCGGCGAGGTGCTCACCTGCAATGGCTGCCACGTGCCCGCGGGATCGCAGGCAGCCGCGCCGCCGGCGATCTCGCACGGGCGCAGCGGCCTGTTTGCCTCGGTCAATCCCGGCGCGCCGACCACCGGCCAGCCGTTCCCCAACACCGACCCGGCGCTGTTCGCGAACCAGGGCGAGACCATGGCCGAGACTCGTGCCCGCATCAGCTGCCAGACGGACTGCGCGGCGCTGCTGCCGTCGGTCGACGTGCTGTATGACGACGTGTGGACCGACCCGGTCGCCGCCGGGCGCGCGCCCGATGCGTCGTTCGCCTACCGCTACAACCAGCTGTCCACGCCCGCGCCCACCAGTGCGACCTGCCAGTCGGCGTGGTCCTCGCTGTGCCGCATCACGATCCACTATCCGGACCACCTGCACCCGCTGTGGTCGCTGCCGCGCCTGGTGCTCGATGCCGGCGGCATGGTCATCGCCGACAACACCTGCATCTCCTGCCACAGCCCCGCGGACGCCGCCGGCGTGGTGCGCGTGCCCGCCGCCCAGCTCGACCTGTCGGGCGGCCCGTCGCCCGACCAGGCGGATCATCTCGTCTCGTACCGCGAACTTCTGTTCACGGACAACGCGCAGGAAGTTAACATGGGCGCGCTGCAGGACATCCTGGTGCCGGGACCTCCGGACCCGGTGACCGGGCTGCCGACGCTGGTGCCGGTGCCCGTCGCGCCGTCGATGAGTTCCGCCGGCGCCCGTGCCTCGGCAAGGTTCTTCAGCCGTTTCGACACGGGCGGCTCGCACGAAGGCTGGCTGACCCCGGCGGAACTGCGGCTGATCGCCGAGTGGCTGGACATCGGTGGGCAGTATTACAACGATCCCTTCATGGCCCCGGTTAACTGAGTCGATGGCGCGGCTCCTCGCCTGCGCGCTGTTCCTGTGTCTCGCAGGCATCGCGACGGCCCGGGCTGACGGGCTCGAGGTCATCGTGGCCGACCCTTATCTCGAGCTGCGCACCGGTCCCGGGCGCGGCTTTCCCGTCGTCCAGGTGGTCGAGCGCGGCGAGCGCGTGCGCGTGCTGAAGCGCCGCACCGACTGGTTCCAGGTGCAGGATGCCGATGGCCGCGAGGGCTGGGTGCACCGCGACCAGATGGCCGAGACGCTGGTGCCCGCCGGCACGCGGCTCGAGCTCGACGACCCGGCGCGCGAGGACTTCGGCGCGCACCGCCGCGAGGCCGGGCTGCTGGTCGGCGACTTCGACGGTTCCAACGTCATCACGGTCTACGGCGCCTGGGCATTCAATCCCCACCTGTCGGGCGAGGTGGCGGTTTCGCAGCTGCTCGGCAACTATTCCGACGGGCTGATGGCGACGATCGGCGTGACGCACGTGCCGCGGCCCGACTGGCGCATCCAGCCGTTCTTCTCGATGGGCACGGGCGCGATCCAGGTCGAGCCGAAGGGGACCCAGGTGCAGACGCCGGAACGCACCGACCAGCTCGCCTATGTCGGCGGCGGCGTGCGGGCCTACCTGGCGCGGCGCTTCATCATCCGCGCCGAGTACAAGGAATACGTGGTCTTCACCGACCGCGACGAAAACGAGGAACCCAACGAATGGAAAATCGGATTCGCGTTCTTCTTCTGAGCGCGGCCCTGGCGCTGGGAGGCTGTTCGTCGCTGCCCTGGCGGGACGACCCGCCGCCGGCCGCGCCGGCGCCGCAGGGGCCCGCCGAGGGCGAGACGCCGACCGTCATCGACCCGCAGGTCGAGCGGCGCGAGATCAAGCCCGCGAAGATCGATACCGAGAACTGGGAGGCCGGGGCCTACGTCGGCTCGCTCTCGGTCGAGGACTTCGAGGTCAACGTCGTGTACGGGGCCCGCCTGGCCTACCACCTGAGCGAGGACTTCTTTGCCGAGGCCATCGTCGGCACCAGCGACGCCGGCATGTCCAGTTTCGAGCGCCTGTCGGGCGGCGCGCCGTTATTGACCGACAGTGAGAGGCAATTCACGTACTACAGCCTCGGGTTCGGCTGGAATGCGCTTCCCGGGGAGATTTTCCTGGGCGGGAAGCGGGCGCTCAACAGCGCCGTCTACCTGACCCTCGGCGCCGGCAGCACGCGCTTCGCCGGCGACGACCGGTTCACGCTGACCGGGGGCGCCGGCGTGCGGGTGCTGGTCAAGGACTGGCTGGCTGTGCACCTGGACATGCGCGACCACGTGATGGAGATCGACGTGCTCGGCAGCAACAAGACCAGCCACAACTACGAAGCGACGCTGTCGCTGACGGCGTTCTTCTGAGGAGGAACCGTGACCGCGATCCGACAGCTGCCCGCCACCGCGCTGCTGATGCTCATCGGCTGCCTGTCGCTGTCCGCGGCGACCGGCAATGGCGCGCCGGCCGCGGCCCCGGACTTCCGGCTGGCGAACCGCGCCGGCGGCGAGGTCGCGCTGTCCGAACTGCGCGGCCAGGTCGTCATGATCAACTTCTGGGCCAGCTGGTGCGGGCCCTGCCGGCAGGAATTCCCGGCGCTTGACGAGATCTACGGCAAGTACAAGCCGATGGGCTTCACGATGGTCGGCATCAACGTCGAGAGCGAGCAGTCCGACGCCGAGCGTTTCCTCGCCTCGCGCCCGGTCCGCTTCCCGATCCTGTTCGACCCGGACAACAAGGTCAGCGGCAGCTACGGCGTCAGCGCCATGCCGACCACCGTGCTGGTCGACCGCCAGGGCCGCCTGCGCTGGCAGCACCGCGCCTACAAGCCGGGGGACGAGGCCAAGTACATCGAGCAGATCCGCGCGATGCTGAGGGAAAAGTGATGCGGCCGCTGCGCATCGCCGCGCTGCTGCTGGCGCTCGCTGCCGCGGCCGGCTGCGCGCGCATCGAGCCCTGGGTCAAGCCCTACGAGCGCGAGGACATCGCCGACCCGATCATGGCCTGGGACCGCGACCCGATCTCCAGCTACTACATGCAGCACGTCTACGACTCGCGCGAAGGCGCGCGCGGCGCGTCGGGCGCGAGCGGCGGCGGCTGCGGATGCAACTGACCCGCCTCGTCGCCCTCGCCCTGCTGCTGCCCGCCACGGCGGCCGCCGGCGTGCTGCCGGACGACCGCATCGACGTCATGTACCACTACTACGACGGCGGCGGCATCACCATCGACGGGCCGGCGTTGCTGGTGCGCAAGAAATTCGCGGAGAAGTACGCGGTCAACGCCAGCTACTACGTGGACATGGTGTCGTCGGCCTCGATCGACGTGGTCACGACGGCGAGCCCTTACGACGAGGAGCGCACGCAGTACGGCGTCGGCTTCGAGTACCTGCGCGGCAAGGTCACCTACGCGGCGGCGTTCAGCAATTCGAGCGAGAACGACTACGACGCCGACACCGCGAGCGTCTCCGTCAGCCAGGACATGTTCGGCGACCTGACGACCGTGTCGCTGTCGTTCACGCGCGGCTGGGACGACGTCACGCGCCGCGGCGACCCCAACTTCTCGGACAGCATCGACCGGCGGATCTACGGGATCAACGTCTCGCAGATCGCCACGCGCCGCCTGATCCTCGGGTTCTCCTACGAGGCGATCTCCGAGGAGGGATTCCTGAACAACCCGTACCGGCAGGTGCGCTACGTCGACAGCGACGCGGCGCTCGGCTATTCGTACGAGGCCGAGCGCTACCCGCGCACGCGCACCGGCAACGCCGTCGCCGTGCGCGCCCGCTGGTACCTGCCCTACCGGGCGGCGCTGCAGGGCGACTACCGCTTCTACACCGACACCTGGGAGATCGACGCCCACACGGCCGAGGTCAGCTACACGCACCCGCTGCGCGACAACCTGACCTTCGACATCCACTACCGCTATTACACGCAGAATGCCGCCGAGTTCTACTCGGACCTGTTCCCGCGCGCCAATGCCCAGAACTTCCTCGGGCGCGACAAGGAGCTGGCGAAGATGACGACGCAGACCTTCGGCATCGGCGTCGCCTACGAATTCAAGCCGGCGCGCTTCGATTTCCTCGGCAAGGCGGCGGTCAACCTGAAGCTCGACCGCATGCGCTTCGACTACGACAACTTCCGCGACCTGCGCACGACCGGCGTTGCGCCCGGCACCGAGCCGCTCTACAGCTTCGACGCCAACATCGTGCGGCTTTTCTTCTCGGGCTGGTTCTAGTAGCAGGCTGGTTCTAGTAGCAGGCTCGCCCTGACGCCCGTCAGGGCGGCGCCAGCCCCTTCGAATAGAGCACCCGGCCGTCGTCGCGCACGATGACGGCATCCACGTCGTCGCGGGCGTTGACCAGTGCGAGCCCGCGCTCGGGGCCCAGCACGAACAGGCCGGTGGACAGGCCGTCGGTGAGCACCGCTTCCGGCCCGATCACCGTGACGCTGCGCACGCCCGTGGCGCTGTGGCCGGTCGCCGGGTTGATGATGTGGTGGTAGCGCACGCCGCCCTCGTCGAAATACCGCTCGTAGTCGCCGGAGGTCGAGATGGCCGCGTCCTCGAGCGGGATGCGGGCGATGATCCGCTCGCGATCGTCCGGGTGGCGGATGCCGACGACCCAGGGGCGGCCGCGGCGGTCGCCCAGGATGCGGCTGTCGCCGCCGGCGGTGACGCTGCCGCTGGCGACGCCATGCTGGCGCAGGATCGCGATCCCGCGGTCCACTGCGTAGCCCTTGGCGATGCCGCCGAGGTCGATGCGCATGCCGGGCCTGCCGAAACGGATGCTCGAGGCCTCGCGATCGACAATGACCTGGCGCCAGTCCACGGCCGGCAGCGCCGCGCCGATCGCGGCCTCGTCCGGGCGGCGGTGCTCGCGGTAGTCGTACAGGTAGCCGACGCTGGCGTAGCTGATGTCGAAGGCGCCCGCGGTCATTGCGGAGAAGCCGAGAGCGCGCTCGACCAGCGCCGCGAGCTCGGCATCGACCGCGACCGGCGCGGCGGCCGCGTCGCGGTTGACGCGCGACAGCTGGCTCTCCGGCTTGTAGTGCGACATCAGCGCGTCGATGCGGTGCATCTCGGCGATCACCGCGTCGATGGCGGCGGCGGCGGCGGCCGCATCCTCGTGCCAGACCTCGACCTCGATGCGCGTGCCCATGATCGCGGCTTCGCGCGCGTGCCATTCTGCGCGCGCCGCCGCGGGCAGCAGCATGAGCAGGGTGACCGCGGCGGAAAAACAGCGCATCATCACGTTTCCAGTTTGGACGATACGGCGGCGGGATGTCGACCGATCCGGCCGACCGTCGCACAACGGATACACTGAGGAACCACCGACATGAATTCCACCGCATTGATCCTGAGCGCCGCCCTCGCCATGGCCGTGGCGTCGCCGCCGGCGGCAGCCGTCACCCGCGAGGAATCGACCGTCCAGAACGCGATGGTCGTGCTGCGCGAGCTGCAGGCCATGCCGGACCTGCGCATCCCCGACCTGCTGCTGGCGCGCGCCGAGGGCATCGTGATCCTGCCGGCCAACGTCAAGGTCGGCCTGATTTTCGGCGCCCGCTTCGGCAGCGGCCTGATGCTGGTCCGCAACCAGGACCGCAGCTGGAGCAGCCCGGTGTTCGTGTCCTCGGGCGGCGGCAGCTGGGGCCTGCAGGCCGGCGGCCAGGTCTCGGACATCGTGCTGGTCCTGACCACGCGCCGCAGCATCGAGGGCATCACCGACGGCAAGCTGACGCTCGGCGCCGACGCCTCGGTCGCCGCAGGACCGGTCGGCCGCACGGCCATGGCCTCGACCAGCCTGACGTTCGACTCCGAGGTCTATGCGTATTCCCGCACCCAGGGCCTCTTTGCCGGCGTGTCGCTCGAGGGCAACGGCATCTTCATCGGCAAGAAGGCCAACCGCCGTTTCTACGACGGCGAGGAAAGCGCCAGCGCCATCATCGCCCGCAAGGACCCGCCGCCCGCGCCCGCCGGCGAGCTGGTCGCGGAGGTCACGCGGCTGACGACGACCGCAGGACAGAGCGTCGCGCAGGAGAGCGCGGAGGCGAAGCAACCACCTGCGGAACGGCCGGTCGAGCCGCGCACCTACCCGATGGCGGACGAGGACCCCGGCGCCGAGCCGCGCTGAGGCCGGCGGGCAGGGACGCGCGATGAAGGTCGGAATCATCGGCCTCGGGACGATGGGCCAGCCGATCGCGCGGCGCATCGCGCGCGCCGGCCACGAGGTGCTCGCCTGGAACCGTACGCCGGGCCGGGCGGACAACCTGCCGCGTGAATACGCCGTCAGCGTGCGGACGGCGGCCGAAGCCTGCCAGGCCGAGGTCGTGCTGACGCTGCTGTCCGACGACGACGCGGTGGAATCCGTGCTGATCGATGGCGGGCGGCTGATCACGGCCGGCATGCCCGGCCTGATCCACGTCTGCATGAGCACCATCAGCGACGGCCTCGCACGGCGCCTGGCCGCGCTGCACGAGGCCGCGGGACAGTCCTTCGTCTCCGCACCCTTGTTCGGTCCGCCCGACGCGGCCGCTGCCGGGCGCCTGCTGGTCGTCGCCGGCGGCCCGCGCGCTGCCGTCGAACGGGTCCGGCCCATCCTCGACCTGCTCGGCCGCGTCCAGCACATCTCGGAGGATCCCGCCGCCGCCAACGTCGTGAAGTCCGCCGGCAACTTCCTGATGGCGGCCGTCGTCGAGAGCCTGCGCGATGCGATGCAGATCGTGCACGCCGCGGGCGTCGATCCGCGCGAATTCGCCGGCATCGTCACGCAGTCGCTGTTCCCGACCCCTGTGTACCAGTACCTGGGCGGCATGCTGGCCGCACGCCAGGCGCAGGGCGGCACGCCGATCGCGAACCCGTTCCTGCGCGGCGCCGAACAGTCCGCCGCCACCGCCGGCCGCCAGGGCGTCAGCGCGCCGCTGGCAGATCACGTCGCGGCTCAGGCCTCCGCAGCGCCGGCGACGCCGAGCCCGGACGGGCAGGCGACTCCGACTCCGCCGATCCCGCAGTAGCCGCCGGGATTCTTCGCCAGGTATTGCTGGTGGTAGTCCTCGGCGTAGAAGAACACCGGCGCCGGCTCGATGTCGGTCGTGATCGGCCGCCCGTGCCCGGCGGCGTCGAGCGCGCCCCGGTAGGCGGTCCGCGATTCCCGCGCCAGGCGCAGCTGCTGCTGGCCCACGGCGTAGATGGCCGAGCGGTACTGCGTGCCGACGTCGCCGCCCTGGCGCATCCCCTGCGTCGGATCGTGTGACTCCCAGAACCGGCGCAACAGGTCCTCGTAGCCGATGCGGCGCGGGTCGAACACGACGCGCACGACTTCGGCATGGCCGGTCAGCCCGGTGCAGACCTCTTCATAGGTCGGATTGGGCGTGAAGCCGCCGGCGTAGCCGGCCGCCGTCGACCAGACCCCCGGCAGTTCCCAGAACAGGCGCTCGACGCCCCAGAAGCAGCCCATGCCGAACAGCGCGAGTTCGAGGCCCGGCGGAAACGGCGGCGCCAGGGCGTTGCCGTTCACGAAATGCCGCTCCGGCACCGGCAGCGGCTCATTGCGCCCCGGCAGCGCCTCCTCGACGGCCGGCATCGTCAGCGGGCGTGTCTGGCCGGCCATGCCTCAGCCCCCGACCAGCTCACGGACGCCGTTGATGACGAACTGCACGCCGATGCAGATCATCAGGAAGCCCATGATGCGGGCGATCGCGCCGATGCCGGCGCTGCCCAGCTTGCTGGCGAGCGGCTCCGCCGCGCGCAGCACGAAATAGCAGACCAGCGCCGCGACGCCGATGCCGATGATGACGCCCACGTGCTCGACGACGACGCGCGCGCCCTGCTCCCCGTGCCGGATCGTCGACGACATCGAGATCACCGTCGCGATCGAGCCGGGCCCGGACAGCGACGGCATGGCGAGCGGCGAGAACGAGATGTCGGACTTGGACCGGGCCTCGCGCAGCGCCTCGGCTGACACCGGCGGCGCGGCGTCCGGAAACAGCAGGCGGAATCCCAGGAA
This sequence comes from uncultured Steroidobacteraceae bacterium, assembly GCA_964468395.1. Classification (GTDB taxonomy): domain Bacteria; phylum Pseudomonadota; class Gammaproteobacteria; order Steroidobacterales; family Steroidobacteraceae; genus SCUD01. Next base: position 3,526 of record CAYXUJ010000027.1, on the reverse strand, counting down.
TGCGATCACCAGGCCGCCGGCGATGCGCAGCCCCGGGATCGAGATGCCGAACACCTGCATGATCAGGGTGCCGGCCAGCAGGAACGAGACCAGGATGCCGCTGGCATAGAGGCAGGCCTTGCGAATCTGGCGCTCGCGCGCGTCCGGCTCCAGGTGGGCGCCGATCCCGAGCAGCAGCACGGCCGTGCCGACCGGGTTGATGATCGGCAGCAGGGTCATGACCGTCAGGCCCACGTAGCTGAGGAAGTCGGCGGCGAAGTTCATCGTCCGGCTATCTTACAATGCCGCCGTGAGCGCCTCCGGCAGCACGCCCCGCATCCGCCTGACCCAGTCCATCTACCTGCTGGCGCTGCTGGCAATCGCCGCGAGCGACGGCCGCGCGCTGGGCGGCGCCGGCGCCGTGTTCGCGCAGGCGGCCGGTTTCCTGCTGGTGGCGGCCGCCGTGCTGGGGCGACTGTGGGCCACGCTGTTCATCGCCGGCCGCAAGGGCGAGCAACTGGTGACTGACGGTCCCTACTCCGCCTGCCGGCACCCGCTGTATCTCTGCTCGGTGCTGGCCGCGGCGGGCGTCGGCCTGACGGCGCGCTCGCTCGTGCTGGCGATCGCATTGCCGGCGACGATCGGGCTGGTCACCGGGCTCGCGGCGCGGCGCGAGGAGCGGGCGCTCGCTGCCGCGCATCCAACCCCGTGGGACGCTTACCGCCAGCGCGTGCCGGCTTTCTGGCCGGCCTGGCGGCTGTACCGCGTGCCGGAGCGGGTCGACGTGCCGACCGCGATCTATCGCAAGGCATTTCTCGATGCCGGCTCCTTCCTGGCGCTGTGGCTCGTCGTCCTGCTGGCCGAAAGCCTGCGCGCCGGCGGCGCCTGGCCGGCGCTGTTCCGCATGCCCTGACGCCGCCGCATGCGCCTGCTGAAATCGGACCTGCTCGGGTCGGTGTGGCTCAGTCACGAGGGCGGGCGGGCGCTGGTCCTGCGCGACACGCGCGGCGCGCGCTGGTGGCTGGGCTGGCTGGCGCGGCGCCTGTGCCGGCGCGAGTCGCGCGCGCTGGCGAGGCTCGACGGCCTGCCGGGCACGCCGCGGCTGGTCGGCGCCGACCGCGCCGGCCTGCGCCGCGAATGGATCGAGGGCCGCCCGATGCAGGTCGCGCGGCCGCGCAATGCCGACTACTACCGTGCGGCGCGGCAGCTGCTCGCGGCCCTGCATCGGCGCGGCGTCGCGCACAACGACCTCGCCAAGGAACCCAACTGGCTGGTCACGCCGACAGGCGCGCCGGCCATCGTGGATTTCCAGCTCGCCCTCGTCTCGCACAAGCGCGGACGCCTGTTCCGCTCGCTCGCGCGCGAGGACCTGCGGCACCTGCTGAAGCACAAGCGGACCTACTGCGGCGACCGCCTGACGGCGCGCGAACGGCGCATCCTGGCGCGCCCTGCGGCCGTCTCGCGCCTGTGGATGGCGACCGCCAAGCCGGTCTACACCTTCGTCACGCGCCGGCTGCTCGGCTGGGCGGACCGGGAGGGTGCTGGCGACCGCCGCTTCTAGCCTCCGCAAGAGGGGACAGTCCCCTGCGGGGACAGTCCCCCTTGCGGCTGTGGTTGCGTTATCGTTGTGTGATGGCCATCTGCCACGAACACAACCTGCGAGCGGCGCCCGCCGCCGACAGGCCCTTCGGCATCCGCGTCAGCCTGAAGCCCGGCGACCCGTTCGCGCGGCTGGTCGGCGACGACTGGCAGAAATTCCACTGGTTTGCGACGGAGCGTGAGCGCGACGCCGCGCTCGCCGACATGGCCGGCCGCCACGCCTATTCCCGTCGTGGCGACGAGCCGG
>CAYXUJ010000027.1:0-1601 GCA_964468395.1 uncultured Steroidobacteraceae bacterium | reverse complement strand
GCGCTCGCCGACATGGCCGGCCGCCACGCCTATTCCCGTCGTGGCGACGAGCCGGCGATGCGGTTCGAGGCGACCGGGGCCGGCGCCGCGCGCTGAGCCTCAGCGGATGCGGCCGAGCAGCAGGTAGAAGCTGCGGTCGCCGCCCTCGTCGAAGCCCGCGGCCAGGTAGACGGGACCGAGGAAGGTGTCGAAGCCGAGGAAGGCGGAGCCGTTGAAGCGCGCCGAACTGACGCTGATGTCGTCGCGCCGCTCCCAGACGTTGCCGAGCTCGAGCGAGAAACCGATGTAGGTAGGCACGTTCAGGAACCCTTCCTGGCCGCTGCCGATCCGGCGGTAGGCAACGCTGCGCGCGACCGCGAAATGCGGCCCGGCGATCGAGTCGGGCGACAGGCCCGACAGGTTGAACAGCCCGCCCAGCGTGTAGAAATCCTGCACGTTGTCCGCCGAGCCCGAGACATTGGCGCCGCCCGCGGCCGACAGCACGACGGTATTGCGGCCGAACGAGCGCGCCAGCGATGCTTCCGCGGAGACGCGGTCGGAGTCGGCGTCGGCGCCGAGCGTCTCGCGCGGGCCGTTCCATTGCAGCGTGAACAGCTCGCCGTGGCGCGGGAAGTAGACGTCGTCCAGGCGGTCCACGCTCAGGCGCGAAAAGAACTCCCCGCGGTTGAAGTCGTCGCGCGGCGGCAGCTCGGGATCGTCCGGGTCGCCGACCCGCAGGTGCCGGCTGCCCTCGCCCCACAGCACGCCGGCGCGCCACTCGCCCCAGTTGCCGAGCTCGCGGCCGAAATCGAGGCCGAGTTCCTGGTTGCGGATGCGGTACGTAGCCAGCCGCACGTTGTCGTCGATGATGTCGATGTTGCGCCGCTCGATGAGCACCTTCGGCGCGACGAACCACCGGGAGGTATAGCCGAGCGGCTGGTAGAACTCGGTCTGGAAGCGCGGGCTCTCGCCGACCCGCAGGTCGGTCTGCCATTCGGCGCCGTAGCCGTTCACTTCCGTCACCAGCGCGCGCACGCCGGCATTGAAGCTGTTGGCGCCCTCGAAATCGTCCTGCAGCTCGAGGCCGAAACGGATGTAGTTCGGGCCCCAGCTCTTGCGCCGCGCGCTGACCTCGACGCCCGACAACCCGCCGTCGTGCACGACCTTGTAGTCGAGCGACTCGAAATTGTCGTCGCCGTACAGCAGCGACACGTGCCGTTCCATCTCGGCCGGGTCGAGCGGCTCGCCGACGGCCGGCGCGAACTCCGCCTCGATGCGGCCCCGGTAGCGCTGCGAACGCGAATCGGCGCGCACGAACTGCACGGCCGGCGGCGCCGTCTCGCGATCCCGCCGCGCCGCCAGCCAGGCCTGCCACGCAGGCTCGGCGACGCCGAGCGCCGCCAGGCGCGCCGACTGAGCGCGGGCCGCCTCCTCGCCGCGGCCGATCGTGCGATCCACTGCCTTGAAATCCAGCGACAGCATGCTGCCGAGCGCGGGCTCGATCAGCAGGTCGCCGGCCGCGAGCAGGGCGCGCTGCCGCACCGTCTCGCGCTGCATCATGATCGTCACCATCTGGTTGGACACGGCGAGGGCCGAGTTGAGATCGCGGCGGCCGACCGGCT
>CAYXUJ010000026.1:26261-28905 GCA_964468395.1 uncultured Steroidobacteraceae bacterium | reverse complement strand
AGCGCATGGACCCGTCAGGGTCCGGCGCACTGGTGTTCGACGCGGCCGAGCTCGGCGAGCCGGACCTCGGTCACATCGCCGAGAACCGCGCCGTGCAGGCGGCGCTGACCGCGAGCGCACTGGCCGCCGGTGTCGTGCTGCTGCGCGCCGACCTCGCCAGCCTGGAACCGGGGCCGGATGCGATCCGCTTCGCGCTCGGCGACGGCCGCGAATATCGCGCGGCGCTCGCGGTCGGCGCCGACGGCGCCCGGTCCGCGGTGCGCGACGCGGCCGGCATCGAAACCAGCGGCCGGGACTACGAGCAGCGCGCGGTCGTCGCGCACCTGCAGCCGGAACGCACGCATCGCGACACGGCCTGGCAGCGTTTCCTCGACACCGGGCCGCTGGCGCTCCTGCCGCTCGCGGACGGGCGCGTGTCGCTGGTCTGGTCCACGACCCCGGAGATGGCAGAGGACCTCGTGCAGGGCGGCGACGCGCAGTTCGCCGAGCGGGTGACCGCCGCCTCGGCGGGCGTGCTCGGCCGGCTCGAGCCGACCGGGCCGCGCGCCTCGTTCCCGCTGCGGCTGCTGCACGCGCGCCGCTATGCGGCGGAGCGCGTCGCGCTGGTGGGCGACGCCGCGCACACGGTGCACCCGCTCGCCGGCCAGGGCATCAACCTGGCGCTGCTGGACGCGGCGGCGCTCGTGGACGTGCTGGGCCTGGCGCTGCGCGCCGGCGACGATCCCGGCGAGCGGCGCGTGCTGCGGCGCTACGAGCGCTGGCGCAAGGCCGAATCGATGCCGGCGATCGCGCTGCTGGACGGCATCCAGCGGCTGTACACGGGCGGCCACCCGCTGCAGTCGCGGCTGCGCCAGGGGGCGCTGGCGCTGGCACAGGCGGCGCGCCCGCTGAAGCGGATGCTCATGCAGCGCGCGCTCGGCGTGGCGGGCGAGGTGCCGGCATCGGTGCGCCGGCCGCCGTCATGACCGCAGGTCGACGTCCTTCGTCTCCCTGAGGCCGACCAGCCCGACGATGCCGCTCATCGCCGCGATGGCGATCGGGTACCACAGCCCGTAATAGACGTTGCCGGTCAGCACGACCAGCGCCGCCGCCAGGAACGGCAGGAAGCCGCCGAACCAGCCGTTGCCGATGTGGTACGGCAGGCTCATCGAGGAATAGCGGATCTGGGTCGGGAACAGCTCGACCAGATAGGCGGCGATCGGTCCGTAGACCATGGTCACGTACAGCATCAGGATCGTGAGCAGCAGCACCGTGACCGGGCGGTTGACGCGCGCCGGGTCGGCGGCCTCCGGATAGCCGCTGTCGGCGAGCGCGGCGCGATAGGCGGGCTCGTCGAAGCCCGCAAGCCGGCGGCCGTCGATCGTGGTGACGACCGCCTGGCCGGCTTCCGCCGGCAGGCGCTGGTAACTGAGGCCCGATTTGGTCAGGAAGTCGCGCGCCTGGTCGCAGGGCGTCGCCGGCTTTGCGAACACCCGGAACCGGCAGTCCTCGCCCGCGACGGTGATCGCGGCGCGCGCCTCGAACTCGGCCAGCGCCGGGTTGACCGACAGCGTCAGGCCCTTGAACAGCGGGATGAAGGTCAGCGCCGCCAGCAGGCAGCCGGTGACCATGATGCGCTTGCGGCCGATGCGGTCGCTGAGCCGGCCGAAGAACACGAAGAACGGCGTGCCGATCAGGAGCGCCAGCGCGATCAGCAGGTACGAGGACTGGAAATCGAGCTTCAGCGTGTTCTGCAGGAAGAACAGCGCGTAGAACTGGCCCGTGTACCAGACCACGCCCTGGCCGGCGGTCGCGCCGAGCAGCGCCAGCAGCACGATGCGGGCGTTGCGCCACTGGCCGAAGCTCTCGGTCAGCGGCGCGCGCGACAGGCGGCCTTCCGCGCGCATCTCGACGAACACCGGCGATTCCTCGAGCTTGAGCCGGATGTAGACCGAGACGCCGAGCAGGATCACCGAGATCAGGAACGGCACGCGCCAGCCCCAGGTCCGGAATACCTCCTCGCCGAAGCCGAGCCGGCAGGCGAGGATCACCGCCAGCGACAGGAAGAACCCGAGCGTCGCCGTGGTCTGGATCCAGCTGGTGTAGTAGCCGCGGCGCCCGGGCGGCGCGTGCTCGGCGACGTAGGTCGCGGCGCCGCCGTACTCGCCGCCGAGCGCGAGCCCCTGCGCGAGCCGCAGCGTCACCAGCAGCACCGGCGCCCAGATGCCGATCTGCGCATAGGTCGGCAGCACGCCGACCAGCGCCGTGGCCAGGCCCATGACGATGATCGTGATCAGGAACGTGTACTTGCGGCCGACGCGGTCGCCGAGGCGGCCGAAGACCAGCGCGCCGAGCGGGCGCACGGCGAAGCCGGCGCCGAAGGTCGCGAGGCTCGCGAGGAAGGCCGCGGTGTCGTTGCCGGGCGGGAAGAACAGCGCCGAGAAGAAGACCGCGAGCGTGCCGTACAGGTAGAAGTCGTACCACTCGAACACGGTGCCGAGCGACGAGGCGAAGATCACCCGCCGGTGCGCGGCATCGATGCCCACGGGACTGTCCCCTTTTCCGAAGGAAAAGGCGGACTGTCCCGTCTTGACGGGCCGCTCAGTCATGCAGAAGCATGGGGACTGTCCCCTTTTCCGAAGGAAAAGGTGGACTGTCCCCTCCT